>NZ_JAJMLX010000220.1 GCF_020991325.1 Bordetella petrii
GGCCGGCGCGCGCCGGGCCAGCGACGCCGCAATGGAATCGGGCGTGTCGCGCCGTACCAGCTTGCCGCAGCCGCGGCAGTACAGCCTGGCGCCGCGCGCGAACAGCAGTTTCAGGTGGTCGTTCAGTTCGGTCATGGTGCCGACCGTGCTGCGCGAACTGCGCACCGGGTTGGTCTGGTCGATGGCGATGGCGGGCAGAATGCCCTCGATGCGGTCGACCTGCGGCTTGTCCATGCGGTCGAGGAACTGGCGCGCATACGGCGAGAAGGTCTCGACGTAGCGGCGCTGGCCTTCGGCGTACAGGGTGTCGAAGGCCAGCGAGCTCTTGCCCGAGCCTGACACGCCGGTAATGACCACCAGTTCGCCCGTGGCGAGAGTCAGATCCAGGTTTTTCAGGTTGTTCTGGCGTGCGCCGACGATGCGGATGTGGGAGCTCATGGCGGAGGGGCGTGGCGTGAAAGAGGCGGAAACGACGAGGGTATACCCGGAAGGCGACAGGATATCGCTGAAAATATCTGTATATATACACAGTATCTCAGATTCCGGAAAATCCCGGTAGCGGCCCGCCCGGGCCGGGGCTGTACCGCGGCGCCCGTCCCCTATAACCTATCGCTACCTTTGTTTCGCGAGATACTCATGCCCCGTGCCGATGTACCCACCCCGGTTTCCCGCCTGCTGGCCGATCGCGTCGTGCCGGTACTGCGCTACAGCGACGCCGCCACCGCCGCCTATGCCGCCGAAATCGCCGTGCAGGCAGGCTGCGCCACGCTGGAGCTGACCTGGACGATCCCCAGGGTAACCGACCTGGTGCGCGCGCTGCGCGACAAACATGGCGACGCGCTGCTGCTGGGCGTGGGTACCGTGCTGGACGAGGCCCAGGCGCGCGACGCGCTGGTGGCCGGGGCGGATTTCCTGGTGGCGCCGGGCCTGGTGCCGGGCATCGCCGACATGGCCCATGCCGCCGGCGCCCTCTGCCTGCTGGGCGCCTTCACCCCCACCGAAGTACTGGCGGCGCGCCAGGCCGGCGCCGATATCGTGAAGGTCTTCCCCGCCGATACCGGCGGGCCGCGCCATCTCGCGGCACTGAAGTCGGTGTTTCCCGACGTGGCGTTCTGCCCCACGGGCGGCGTCACCGAACAGAACATGGGCGAATACTTTGCCGCCGGCGCGGCCCTGGTGGGCATAGGCAGCAATCTGTACGACAAGGCCGCCTTCGCGGCCCGCGATACCGGCGCCCTGGTGCGCCAGATCATGCGCACGCGCGAGGCCGCCCATGGCTGATTTCGATTTCGATATCGTCGGGCTGGGCGAGCCCCTGATCGAATTCAACCAGACGCGCGCCGGCCAACCGCAGTACCTGCAGGGTTTTGGGGGCGACACCTCCAATGCCGTCATCGCCGCCGCGCGCCAGGGCGCGCGCTGCGCCTACCTGACGCGCCTGGGCGGCGACGCCTTCGGCCAGCAGTTGCTGCGGCTGCTGCGCGACGAACAGGTGGATACGGCGGCCGTGCGCGTCGACCCCGACGCCCATACCGGGGTGTACTTCGTGCAGCACGGCCCCGATGGGCACGTGTTCAGCTATTTGCGCCGCGATTCCGCCGCCAGCCGCATGCAGCCGTCCGACCTGGACGGCGCGCCGCTGGAACGCAGCCGTTTCCTGCATGTGTCGGGCATCAGTCTGGCCATCAGCGCCAGCGCCTGCGACACGGTGTTCGAAGCCATTGCGCGCACCCGCCAGGCGGGCGGGCAGGTCAGCCTGGATTCCAACCTGCGCCTGCGGCTGTGGCCGGTGGCGCGCGCCCGCGCCATTCTGCGCGAAGCCCTGGCCATGGCCGATGTATTCCTGCCCAGCCTGGACGACCTGCGCCACCTTACCGGCCACGAAGACCCGCAGCGCACGCTGGACTGGATCCGCGCGGCCGGTGCGCCGGGCGTGGTGGTGTTGAAGCTGGGCAAGGCAGGCGCGCTGGTCGACGACGGCAAGCAGCGCGTGCCGGTGGCCGGCATGCCGGTACAGGCCGTCGATGCCACCGGGGCCGGCGACTGCTTTGCCGGCAACCTGCTGGCGCGCCGCTGTGCCGGCGATGACTGGATCGCGGCGGTGCGCTATGCCAATGCGGCCGCGGCGCTGTCCACCACGGGATACGGGGCGGTGGAACCCCTGCCGCGCCCGGAAGCCGTGCGGGCCCAGCTGGCGCAGGGGCAATAGGGCGGTTTGGCTACCCGGCCGCTTTCAGGCTAGAATACCGAGTTATCCCAGTTTTTGCCGCCAGCCCGTGGCGCTTTGGCAGCCGTTGCCGAAGGGCCACCAATTCGGACACCGTCGGGCGGGTTTGGGCACCATCGAACCTTACCGGAGAATCATTATGGCTGAGCGCAAACGCGTGCGTCGCAACACCCTGGAACGTCGTTGCCTGGGCAAGGCTTTCAAGCGCTTGTTCGTCAACTCGCCCAAGGGCGTTTTCAAGATGCTGGAAAAAATCAAGCGCGTGTAATTTTCCGCGCCTGATTTCAGAAAAACCGCCGGTTCGCCCGGCGGTTTTTTTTCGTGCGATGCACGTGGCCCGTGGCTATTCGGCGGGGTCCAGCCAGGGGCGGATGAAATCCATGAAGGCGCGCGTCTTGGCGGGCTGCACCGGCGACGGAAACACCGCATAGACCGACAGCGGCGCCGAGGTCCAGCCGGGCAGGATGCGCCGCAGGGAATTGCGCCCGATGATGGGTGCCAGGGCGCGGCAGTTGGGCAGGCGGGTAATGCCCAGGCCCAGGCCCGACAGCGTGCCGATCACGCTGATGTTGTTGCCGGCGATGGCCCCGCGCACCGGCACCCGTTCCAATTGTTTGCCATGGTGCAGCGTCCAGGCTGAATCGTCCAGGTCCATCGTGGTGCGCAGGCATTCGTGGTTCGAGAGATCCGCGGGCTGCAGCGGTTCGCCGTGCTCTTGCAGATAATCGGCCGACGCATACAGGTAGCCGTCGAGCGACGTGATTTTCCTTACCGCCGGGTCTTCGGCGGCGGATGTGTGCAGCGGTTCGTGGTCGCTGCCGAAACGCAGCGCGATATCGAACGGCCCACCCTGCGAGTTTTCCACGGCCTTCTGGTTCAGGTCGAACTCGCATTCCAGGTCGGGATAGCGGTCGGTGAATTCCTTCAAGGCCTCGGGCAGCAGCCATATCGCCATGCTGTACGGAATGGAAATGCTCAGCCGGCCCTGCGGGCTGGCCGACAACGCCAGCAGTTGCTCGTGCGCCAGCCGCGCGTCGTCGATCAGGCCCTGGCAGCGCTGCAGATAGGCGTTGCCCGCATTGGTCAGTTCCAGGCGCCGTGTATTGCGGTTGATCAGGCGCAGCCCGATCAGGCGTTCCAGTTGGCCGATGCGCCGCGACAGGGTAGAGGTGGGCATGCCCAGCGCGCGCGCCGCCACGCTGAAGCTCTTGCGGCGCGCCACCTCGACAAACAGCGCGATGTCATTCAACTGGACGGGATGAGATTCCATGGCGATTCCATATGAGCCGCACGAGTTTACCCGCTGGCCCCTTGCCACAGGGGCCGGGCAATATCGGGCGTCGTATAAATATGGAAAAACATGACAGATTTGTTTGCAAATTGGACGCGCGGGGATGCATCTGGCTGATGCATATCCCATACACTGGAGCCCTTGTTTTTACCCATAATCAAATAGACCGCCGCAGCCTTACGCGTATCGGCCAAGCGCATGAGTGACCCGCAATTCACGTTCACGGTACTGACGCCCACCTACAACCGGGCCGCTACCCTGCATCGTGTGTATGAATCCCTGAAACGGCAGTCCTGTCGCGATTTCGAGTGGTTGATCGTCGACGACGGCTCAACCGACCGCACGCACGAAGCGGTGCAGGCCTGGCAGGCCCAGGCGAATTTCCCCATCCGGTACATCTGGCAGAAGAACCAGCACAAGAAAACCGCCTTCAACCGGGGCGTGCGCGAAGCGCGCGGCCGGTTCGTGGTTACCCTGGACAGCGATGACGAAATCCCGCCCGATGCGCTGCAGATCCTGCGCGACGGCTGGGAAGCCATTCCGCCCGACCGCCGCGAGGCCTATGTGGGGGTGACGGGCCTGTGCGCGCATCCCGACGGCAGCATCGTGGGCGACCGCTATCCGCAGGATATTTTCGACACGTCGGCCGTGGATATGTATTTCCGCCACCGCGTGAAGGGCGAGAAGTTCGGCAGCATGCGCACGGACGTGCTGCGGCGCTTTCCCTTTCCCGAGAACGTGGCGGGCTTCGTGCCCGAGAGCCTGATCTGGTGGGCGATGGCGCGCGCGGGGTACCTGAACCGCTGCATCAACCAGGTGGTGCGCATTTATCATCCCAGCGCCGATGGATTGAGCCGTGGCGCGGTATCGGTGCGCAACAATGCCCAGGGCCTGTACCTGCTGGCCTGGGACATTCTGCAGCATCACATGGACTGGTTTCGCTACCGGCCCAAGGAATTCCTGATGGCGGCCGCGCGCTACACGCGCTTCCGCCTGGATCTGCAGCATTCGGGCCTGCCCACCGCGGTCAGCGCCTATCGACTGACGTCGCCGCTGGCGCGGGGGCTGGTGTTCCTGATGTGGCCGCTGGGTTACGCCCTGTACCGGCGCGACCGGCGCCGCGGCCTGACCTAGGCGCCCTCAGAACTGCATCTGCGCCGAGAACGCCACGCTGCGCGGGGCGCCCAGATAGTAGCTGTTGAGCCAATAACTGCGGTCCGCCACATTGTTCACCGTCAGCCGCAGCGACAGCGGGCGCCCGCCGACCTTGGTGGCATACCGCAGCCCCAGGTCGAACGTGGTGTATGAAGGCAGCCGGCTGTCGTTGGCCTGGTCGGCCCACTGCTTGCCCACGTAATAAATGCCGCCGGTGGCGCTCAGGCCCGGCATGAAGGGCAGGGCGTATTCCGAATACAGCTTGGCCATGACCTTGGGCACGTTCATGGGGGCGTTGCCGCTGCTGCCGCCGCCTTCCACCTTGGCCGTCAGCAGCGTCACGCCACCCACCACCGTCCACGCCGGCGTGACCTTGCCGAAGGCGGTGGCTTCGAAACCGCGATGGCGCTGCTTGCCGTCCTGGGTGTAGACATTGCCGGAGTTGGTGTATTCGTAGGCTTTCTCAATGTCGAACAGCGCGCCCGTCAGCAGCACGCCGCCCAGTTCGGCCTTGATGCCGATCTCCTTCTGCTTGCTGACCATGGGCGGCATGATGTCCAGGCTGTTGGCCGCCGTCAGCGGCGCATAGCCGCCTTGCTCCAGGCCTTCTATGTAGGTGGCGTAGGTCGTCAGCCAGGGCCGCGGCTTGTACATCAGCGACAGGTTCGGCGAATTGCGCGATTGCTCGTAGTCGGGCTGCGTCGGGTCGCCCTGGGCGTCGCGGCTGATGCTCTCGATGCGGCTGTGGTTCACGCCCACCAATGCCGACCATTGCTCGTTGAACGTGATCAAGTCGCCGATCATGAAGTTGTCGTTGCTGACCCGGCCGGAAAAATACATCGAACCCTCGGGTACGGGCGGCCACGCTGGTTCGGGGACATGGGTGGGCGAATCGAAGCCGTAGGGGCCCATCCAGCCGGAGTTCGGGCTGTAGGTCGTGCCCCATTGGCTATCCTTGAACCCGTAGTAGCCAGCGGTGATCATGTGGTTCACCGGCCCCGTCGCGAACGACAGGTCGGCCAGCGCCTGCCAGGCTTCGGACTCGGTGCGCGTGCGGCCCGAATGGATGCGGATCTGGTAGTACTCGGTGGGCGAACGTACCGAGTTCATGGTGTGGTCCTGCTTGGGGCGGTCTTGATAGTCGCGCATATGCGCGGCGCGCAGCGTCAGGTGTTCGTTGGCCTGGTAGCTCAGCTTGGCGCCGTACTTCCGGCTTTTGGTCTGTTCCTCGATCCAGGGCTGGCTCCAGTTCTTGCTGGCATCCGGCGCCTCGATGCGCGGCACGCCAGCGCGGAACGTCCAGTACGAGTTGGGGGCGTCGATCTTGTAGTCGCTGTACGATGCGTTCAGTTCGACTTTCAAGTTGTTGGTCAGGTGCCAGTCCAGCGCCAGGCTGGCCAGGCTGCGGTCGATTTTCTGGTCGTCGATGGCGGTATCGCCGTCCTGGCGCACCAGGTTCAGCCGGTAGCCGAACTTGCCCGCGTCATCGATGGGTCCGCCGAAGTCGCCGTGCACGTAGTACTGGCTGCCGCCGTAATTGCCTACCGTGACGCTGTTCAGCCGTTCGGCCGTCGGGCGTTTGTTGACGTAGTTGATCATGCCCCCCGGGGATGCCGCGCCGAACAGAAAACCGGACAGGCCGCTCAGCACCTCGACGCGCTCCTTGTCTTCCAGCGACGTGGCATAACCGTACGCGCGGCGCAGGCCGTCTTCGGCGCGGTCGTAGCTGTTGAAGCCGCGTATCTTCACCATCGGCGCCCAGCCGCTGACCTGCGGCGTCTGCGACAGCGTGGTGGGGTTGATGCGGTAAAGATCGTCGGGCGACTGCGCCAGGGTGTTGGCGATCAGGTCGCGCGACACCACCGTCATTGAATAGGGGGCGTCCTGCAGCGGCATGCTGCCCAGGATGCCCACCGACGATACCGTGCTGGCTCGATAGCCCTCCGCCGCGCTACCTTCTTCCTGCAGCGCCGTGTTCTGCCATGCACGCACCTGCACGGCGGGCAGAGTGGTGATGGGCTGCCCGGAGGAAGCCGGCGCCGGCCGCAGCGAATAGGCGCCATTCGGCAGCGGCACGGCTGCCACGCCGGTGCCGGCCAGCAGCCTGGCCAGCCCGTCCTGGACGGTGTAGCGGCCATTCAACCCCTGGGTGCTGCGGCCCGTGATCAGGGCGGCGTCATACGAAAACGTGATCTTGGCCGCGCGGGCCAGGGCCTCGATGGCTTGGTCCAGCCGGCCCGCCGGAATGGAAAACTCTTGCGGCATTGCGGGAGCCTGCGCATGGGCGGGCGCCACGGCCAGGCTGGCCAGGATCAGGGGCGCAGGCAGGGCGCGCAGGGCAAGGCGCAACATCGCGCGTGCCGGCAAAGTGGGCAGGGGCGAAAAACGGCGAACAGGCATGGTGGATTCCAGCTGTAGGAAGGCGACCCCCTGAAGATGGGGTCTTCCTAAGTACAGACGGACGAAACCGGCGATCCCTTCACTTTTTCCGCACCACCGTCAGCAGCCGCGTATAGCGGTTGATGGCGACGGGCTGGGTCAATGCAAGGGTTTCCAGGGCCTGGCTCACGTCGTGGGTGTGGAAGACGCCGGATACCCGCAAATCCGCGATGTCCTGGTCGCACCAGATGCGGCCGAGCTGATAGCGCTGCAATTCCTGCAGCAGATCGGCCAGGCGCATGTCATTGCCGGCCACCACGTCGCGCGTCCAAGCGTCCGGGGCCAGCCCCGTCGGCGCCGCCGGCAACAGGTCCGTGGCGCTCATCCAGCGGCTTTCCCCGGCCCGCACCACGCCGCTGGCTGCGCCGGAGTCCGGGTACAAGGCCACGGCGCCTTCCTGCACGCTGACGAACACGCCGTCGCTGTCCAGGCGCACCACGAAGCGCGTGCCCAACGCTTGCAGGCGGCCCATGGGGGTGCCGACCCAGAATGGGCGGGGCGTGGCGGCGTTGTGGTCGGCGCCGGTGGTGATCATGATTTCGCCGCGGGCCAGTGTGATGAAGCGCCGCTCGTCTGACAGGGAGGCGCTGGCGGCGCTGTCGGTGTTCAGTTCCAGCAAGGTGCCATCGGCCAGTTCCCAGCGCTTGCGTTCGCCCACGCCGGTGCTGAAGTCGGCGGCCACCCGCTGCCAGGGCGCATGGCGGTAGGCGGTCCAGCCGGTGCCCAGCAGCAGGCCCAGCCCGGCCAGCGCGCCCAGCGCG
>NZ_JAJMLX010000221.1 GCF_020991325.1 Bordetella petrii
CGGTGGGCGATGCCGCCGCGGCCGGGGCGTCCGTCCGTCCGCCCGGCGGCTGGGCGCCAATGGGCCGGGAAGTGGCAGGGGTGATTTTCAAGGCGTTCTCCGCAAGGCGTTGCGCCGGCGGGCACATTGGGCGGCGACCGGCTCTTGTCCTTGTAACGGCCGTGCCATGGCGAACTTTAGCGTGCGGGCCGTGGGTTGAGGTTGAATCTGTAACATTTTACAGCGCAACCTCGACCAGGGTGGCATTGCGAACGATGCCGCTGACGATTTGCCCGGAAGTGGTGCGCACCTGCACGGGCGCCCCGGGTGGCGCGTTGTCCAGGGCCTCGCCCTCGCTGCTGACCTCGAAACCCGGGCCGCGCGCGGTGATGCGCACCTGCTGGCCCCGGGTAACGGCCTGGGCACTGCGCAAGGCCGTGCCCTTGATGGTTTGCCCGGCGGTAATACGATAGCGGGCGCGCATGCCCAGGATGGCGGCCGGGTCGAGCACTACGCCGCGGGGCAGGGTAACCAGGTCGCCTTCGCGGGGGGCCAGGTCGGCTTCGCCTATGGCCTGGCCGGCGGCAATCATGCGGGCGGCCACATAGTATTGGCCGCGGATGCTGACGTTGGCCTGCACATACAGGGTCCAGGGTTGGGGGCCGGCACAGCGCACGCCAACGGTCATGCGAGAGCGCACGCGCAGCGCCGACGGCAGGAACGGATCCAGGGCCGCGCAGGACGGGGTGCGGCTGGTGTCGATGGGGTCCAGCGTGATGGTGGCGTCGCCGGGCAGCGCGGCCAATTGTTCGCGCAGGAAGGCTTCGGCGGCTTGCCCGACGGTGGCCGCGCTGGCCATGCCGGTGGGGGATGTGTCGTGCGGCGCCGCCCAGGCATGCTGCGTAGCCGGCAGCAATGCGCAGGCCATCAGGGCCAGTTGGACGTAGGGGCGGGCGAACGATTTCATGATTGGCATTGTAGAAGCGGGTGTGTCCGGGCAAGAGCGGAATTGACTCGGAAATAACGGGTTATTTGGCTGATTGTGTTGCGCGCAAGGCCCCTAAGATGCCGTCATGCAAAAAAGGGATGAAGGCTTGCCGGCATCTCTTTCCGCCTTACCACTCTTCCCGCAGGACACTCCCAGGATGCTAGACAGGCTCAACGAGGATTTCCGCTTCTACCAGCAAGCGCTCTCATTGCGCGCGCAACGGCAGGAAGTGCTGTCCTCGAATATCGCCAACGCCGATACGCCCAACTACAAGGCGCGTGATTTCGACTTCCAGGCCGCCATGCGCGATGCGCTGGATACCCGCATGCGCCTGCCCGACACCAGCCTGGCCCTGACCGCGGCACGCCACATTCCGGGCAAGGCGGTCACGCCCAACCCGGCCGAGCTGCTGTACCGCATGCCGTACCAGCCCAGCGTGGATGGCAACACGGTCGACATGGACGCCGAACGCGTGCAGTTCGCCGACAACACGCTGCATTACCAAAGCACCATGCAACTGCTGTCGGGCCGTATCCGTTCGATGATGTCGGCCATCCAGGAATAAGGTAGCGATCCCGCCATGTCTTTGACCAGTATTTTCAGTATTGCCGGTTCGGCGCTGCAGGCCCAGTCGCAGCGCATGAACGTGTCGGCCAGCAACCTGGCCAACGCCGACAGCGCCGTGGGGCCGGACGGCCAGCCTTACCGTGCCCGCCAGGTGGTGTTCCAGGTGAATCCGCCCGCTGGCCAGCCTTATGGCCGCGAGATCGGCGGCGTGCGCGTGGCGGGGGTGGTGCAAGACCCGTCGCCCCTTAAGCAGGTGTACGACCCGACGCATCCGCTGGCCAACGAGCAAGGCTATGTGAACATGCCCAACGTGGATCCCGTGGCCGAAACCGTGAACATGATTGCCGCGTCGCGCTCGTACCAGGCCAACGTGGAAGTGCTGAACACGGCCAAGCAGTTGATGATGAAAACCCTGACCATCGGCCAGTCTTGAGCCGCTGAACGGAGCAACGCATGACCACGGTCAACAACAACACCGACACCACCGCGCTGGCCCTGGCCCAGAGCGGTGCTTCCGCCAGCAGCGCGCAAGGGCTGCAGGACCGCTTCCTGACGCTGCTGGTGACGCAGCTCAGGAACCAGGATCCTCTCAACCCCATGGAAAACGCCGAACTGACGTCGCAGCTGGCGCAGATATCCACGGTGGAAGGCATTACCAACCTGAAGAACACGCTGCTGGCCATCAGCGGGCAGATCGACGTGTCTCAGTCCATGAACGCCGTGGCCATGATAGGCAAGGGCGTGCTGATCCCTGGCGGCAAGATCTCGCTGGGCACCGATGCGGACGACCCGTCAAAACGTGTGGCTACGCCATTCGGGGTGGATCTTCAGGGCGACGCGGCCAAGGTCACGGTAAAGATCCTGGACGCCTCCGGCGCAGTGGTGCGCACCATGGAACTGGGCCAGCAGGACACCGGGGTGCTGACCCTGAACTGGGATGGCACCAACGACGGCGGCCAGGCCTTGACCGACGGCAAGTACACCGTGAACGTGGTCGCCTCGAATGCAGACGGCGAAAAAGTGGACGCCGAGGCCCTGAGCTACGGCACCGTCAACAGTGTTTCGTATTCCACCGACGGGCTGCGGCTGGATCTAGGCCTGGGCGGCCAGATCAGCATGATGGATGTACGCAAGGTGCTGGGTACCTGACGGTACGCGGCGGCAACGGCCGGCGCGCGCCGGCGATCGATTGAATACTCACAGACGAGCGAGATAACACATGGGTTTCGGACAAGGATTGAGCGGCTTGAACGCCGCGGCGCAGAACCTGGACGTGATCGGCAACAACATCGCCAACTCCGGCACCGTGGGCTTCAAGTCCGCCACGGCATCGTTTGCCGATGTGTACGCCAGTTCGCGAGTAGGCCTGGGCGTGAAAGTCAGCGCCATCAACCAGCGCTTCACCGTAGGCAACGTCACCACTACCGGTGGCGAATACGATATCGCCATCGACGGGCCCAAGGGCTTTTTCCGGCTGACAGACCCCAGCGGCGGTGTGTTCTATTCGCGCAATGGCGAGTTCCTGGTGGACAAGGATTTCTACCTGGTCAATGCCCAGGGCTATCGCCTGACCGGCTATGCCGCGGGCGCCGTGGGTTCGGCCCCGGTGGACATGCGCCTGCCGCAGGGAAACATTGCGCCCCAGCCCACCAGCACCGCCGGCCTGCAGACCAACCTGAACGCCAACGCCGAGGCGATCGACCCGACCACCACGCCGTTCGACCCGACGCGCGCGGCAACCTACACCGACTCGGTGCCCACCACGGTGTACGACTCGCTGGGCAATGCGCACCAGTTGACGCAGTACTTCGTGAAGCGCGGCGCCGACGCGGCCACCAGCGAGAGCGTCTACGACGTTTACTACACCCTGGACGGCGAAGCGATGGCGCCCACCACCGAGGCCGGAGGCGTGTGGGACGGCGGGCAGGAGCTCACGTTCGACTCGGCGGGCCGCCTGACCTCGGCGCCCACCGTCACGCTGAATTTCGCCACTCCGGGCGGCGACACCTCGCCGGCTGACCCGATGGAAATCGTGATGAACTACGAGGGCATCACCCAGTACGGCAGCGATTTCTCGCCCAAAATCACGCAGAATGGCTATTCCAGCGGCGAATTCTCGGGCATATCCATCGGTTCCGACGGCAGCCTGGTTGCCAATTACACCAACGGCGAAGACGCGGTCATCGGCACGCTGGCGCTGGCCAACTTCAACAACGTGCAAGGCCTGCAGCCGGTGGGCAACAACGCGTGGGCCGAAACCGGCGAATCGGGCCAGCCGCTGTTGGGCCAGCCGGGCACCAACGGCCTGGCGACCGTGGTGGGACAGGCCGTGGAAGCGTCGAACGTGGACATGAGCAAGGAACTGGTGAACATGATCATCGCCCAGCGTACTTACCAGGCCAATGCCCAATCCATCAAGACCCAGGACGAGGTCATGCAGGTGCTGATGAACATGCGCTAAGGCGCGGGCACATCACGGGAATAAGGCATGGATCGAATTGTCTACACCGCCATGAGCGGCGCCGCGCGGGCCGAGGAATACCAGGCCGCGCTGAGCAACAACATGGCCAACGTCAGCACGCCGGGGTTTCGCGAGCAGCTCGCGCTGTACCGGTCGGTGCCGGTGCTGGACGGCACTTCGCTGCCCACGCGCGTGTCGTCGGTGGCCAGTACGCCAGGCAGCAATTTCGCGCCCGGCAACATGGACGCCACCGGCCGCGCCCTGGATGTGGCGCTGACCGGGCCGGGCTGGCTGGCCGTGCAGACGCAGCAGGGCGAGGCTTATACCCGCGCGGGCAATCTGCAGGTGGGAGTGAACGGCCTGTTGCAAACCGCGCAGGGCGTGCCCGTTCTGTCGGACCAGAACGGCCTGATCGACGTGCCCGAGATGGCCACGCTGACCATCGCCAGCGATGGCACCATCACTGCGCTGGGTGCCGGAGACCCGCCCAACAACATTCTGAACCTGGGCCGCCTGAAGCTGGTCAGCCCGCCCGATGCCGCGCTGGTGCGCGGCGACGATGGCGTGTTCCGCATGCCCCAGGTCAATGGCCAGCCGGCGCCGCCGCTGCCGGCCGACCCGGCGCTGAGTGTCGCGTCGGGCGTGCTGGAAGGCAGCAATGCCAGTCCCATCAAGGCGATGGTAGGCATGATCGAGAACGCCCGGCGCTTCGATATGCAGATGCAGGTCATCAGCGAAGCCGACCAGAATGCCCAGCGGGCCAATGGCCTGTTGTCGATGAGCTAGGGCCTGTTCACCATTTATTCGCGCGGGCTGGCAATGCCCGGCCGCGCCAGGAGTTTTCATCATGATGCGTTCGCTGTGGATAGCCAAGACGGGCCTGGAAGGTCAACAGACCTCGATGGACGTCATTTCGAACAACCTGGCCAACGTCCAGACCAACGGCTTCAAGCGCGGCCGCGCGGTGTTCCAGGACCTGATGTACCAGACGCTGCGCCAGCCCGGCGCGCAGGTGGGCGATGCCAACCAGCTGCCCACCGGCCTGCAGCTGGGCACAGGGGTGCGGGTGGCATCCACGGAACGGGTGTTCACTCAGGGCAACATGAACAACACCGGCAGCGAGCTGGACGTCGCCATCGAGGGGCGCGGCTTCCTGCAGGTGGATCTGCCCGATGGCACCCAGGCCTATACGCGCGACGGCGCGCTCAGCGTGGACCAGAACGGCCAGTTGACGACCGCGGGCGGCTACGTGATTCAGCCGCCCATCAACGTGCCCGACAACGCGTTGACGCTCACCATCGGCAAGGACGGCACGGTGTCGGTCACCCAGCCGGGTGCGGCGGGTGTAAATGTGGAAATCGGCCAGCTGCAATTGGCCACGTTTATCAATCCTCCCGGCCTGCAAAGCATGGGCGAAAACCTGTACCTGGAAACCGACTCTTCGGGCCCGGCGAATCTGCTGCAGCCCGGTATCGACGGCGCCGGGTCGATTCTTCAGCAGTATGTCGAGACCTCGAACGTGAATGTGGCCGAAGAACTGGTCAACATGATCACCACGCAGCGCGCCTACGAAATGAACAGCAAATCCGTCAAGACGTCGGATGAGATGCTTGCCCGCCTGACCCAGCTGTGAAAATGAAGACCGTGCTGCGCCTTCTGTGCGTGGGCCTGTTGGCGCTGGCCGCAACGGGCTGCGCCATGATCCCGCCCGAACCCATCGTCACCGGCCCGGTGACGGCGCCGCCGCCGCCTCCACCCATGCCGGCGGCGCAGCCCAACGGCTCGATCTACCAGCCGCGTGTCTACGGCAACTATCCGCTGTTCGAAGACCGCCGGCCGCGCAATGTGGGCGACATCGTCACCATCGTGCTCAACGAGCGCACCAATGCGGCCAAGAACGTGGCCACCACCACAGAACGCAACGGCAGTGCTGGCCTGGGCGTGGCTGCCGCGCCCGGCTTCATGGACAGTTGGGCCAATGCCAAGCTCGACACCGACATCTCGGGCAGCAACCAGGCATCGGGCAGCGGAGACTCGCGCGCCAACAATACGTTCACGGGCACCATCACCACTACAGTGATCGGCGTACTGCCCAACGGCAACCTGCAGGTTGCGGGTGAAAAACAGATCGCCATCAACCGCGGCAACGAGTACGTGCGCTTCTCGGGCGTGGTGGATCCGCGTTCGATTACCGGCGCGAACTCGGTGTCGTCGACCCAGGTGGCCGATGCCCGCATCGAATACCGCAGCAAGGGCGTCATGGATGAAGTGCAAACCATGGGCTGGCTGCAACGTTTCTTCTTGATTGCCTCGCCGTTCTGACCATGAACCCTACGCATCCGCTTTCTTTTCTGCTGTGCTGGCTGGGGCGCGCCATGGTGGCGGTACTGCTGGTGGCCGCCGGCCCCGTCCATGCCGAACGGCTGAAAGACCTGGCCAGCATCCAGGGGGTGCGCGGCAACCCGCTGATAGGCTATGGCCTGGTGGTCGGACTGGATGGCAGCGGCGACCAGGTGCGCCAGACGCCGTTTACCCAGCAAAGCCTGACCAATATGCTGTCGCAGCTGGGCATTACGGTGCCGCCGGGCAGCAATATGCAGCTGAAGAACGTGGCGGCCGTGATGGTTACCGCCACGCTGCCCGCGTTCGCCCGCCCGGGGCAGCGCCTGGACGTGGTGGTGTCGTCCATGGGCAATGCCAAGAGCCTGCGCGGCGGCACGCTGCTGATGACGCCGCTGAAAGGGGCCGACAGCCAGGTGTACGCGATTGCCCAAGGCAACATCCTGGTCGGCGGCGCGGGCGCGTCGGCGGGCGGGTCCAGCGTGCAGATCAACCAGCTCAACGGCGGGCGCATCAGCAACGGCGCCGTGGTCGAGCGCGGCGTGCCCACTTCGTTCTCGCAGAACGGCATGATCTACCTGGAAATGGACGTGACCGATTTCGGCACCACGCAGAACGTGGTGGCCGCGCTGAACCGCCAGTTCGGCGCGGGCACGGCCCAGGCGGTGGATGGGCGTGTGGTGCAGTTGCGCGGCCCGCTGGATCCCTCGGCGCAGGCCGCCTTCCTGGCCAAGGTCGAGAACGTGCAGGTGCGGCGTGCGCCGTCCACGGCCAAGGTCATCATCAATGCCCGCACGGGGTCGGTGGTCATGAACCAGACCGTCATGATCGAAGAGGCGGCGGTGGCGCATGGCAATCTGTCCGTCGTCATCAACCAGCAGGCGCTGGTGTCTCAGCCCGATACGCCATTCGGCGGCGGCCAGACCGTGGTCGTGCCCAATACGCAGATCGAGGTGCGCCAGGAAGACGGCGCCCTGCATCGCGTGCGCACCAGCGCCAACCTGGCCGATGTGGTCAAGGCCCTGAACGCGCTGGGCGCCACGCCGCAAGACCTGCTGGCCATTCTGCAGGCCATGAAGTCCGCCGGCGCGCTGCGCGCCGATCTCGAGATCATCTAGGGCCTCAGGAACCATGGCATTTGTCAGCTATACGCCACGTCCGGGCTCCCAGCAATCGGTTTTCGATCTGGGACGCCTGGCCGACCTGAAGCGCGATGCCAAGGCTCAGCCCGGCGACAGCGGCAACCAGAAGGAAGTGGCCACGCAGGTCGAGGCGCTGTTCTTGCAGATGATGCTCAAGCGCATGCGCGAGGCCTCGCCCAAGAGCGGCCTGTTCGATTCCGAGCAGTCGCAGATGCTGCGATCCATGGCGGATGAGCAGCTGGCGCTGCAACTGGCCAACCCTGGCGTGGGCCTGGCGCAGTCCATGCTGCAGCAGATGCAGCAGGGGCGGCCCGCCGGGGTTCCCGACGCCGCCCTGGACGGGGCCTTGCAGGCCACGGTGCCGGCGCAGGCTTCACGCGCCGGCAAC
>NZ_JAJMLX010000222.1 GCF_020991325.1 Bordetella petrii
AGGCCCAGGTCGCCGCCGCGGGCCAACTGGCCGCCGGAATAGGTCTTCTGCAGGCCGCCGATGGCCTCGGCCTGGTCGGACACGGTCACCTGGTCGAGCGTCGTGGTGCCGCTGGTCTGTGCCGCGGCGCCGACGGCGGCCTCATATGCCGATGCCGTGGCCAGGGCCGCCCCGGCGGTGGTGAACGTGTACACCACCAAGCACGTCGACGTGCCAGTGGTGCCGCTGCCCGACGATCCGGCGCTGCGCCAGCTGTTCGGCCAGGTGCCGGGCCTGAGCCGGCGCCAGGCGTCCACCAGTCTGGGTTCGGGGGTCATCGTCAGCGCCGACGGCTATGCGCTGACTAACTACCATGTGGTCGAGGCGGCCGACGCGATTGAAGTGGCGCTGGGCGACGGCCGTGTGGGCAGCGCCAAGGTGGTGGGGGCCGATCCGGACACCGACCTGGCGGTGCTGAAGCTGGATGGCGGCGCCCAGCCGTTGCCGGTGGCCTCGTTCGCCTCGGACCGCAGCTTGCGCGTGGGCGACGTGGTGCTGGCCATCGGCAACCCGTTCGGGGTGGGCAAGACCACCACCCAGGGCATCGTGTCGGCGCTGGGCCGCAATGGGCTGGGCATCAACACCTACGAAAACTTCATCCAGACCGACGCGGCCATCAACCCGGGCAACTCTGGCGGCGCGCTGATCGACGCCCAGGGCAATCTGGTGGGCATCAATACGGCCATCTATTCCGAATCGGGCGGTTCGCTGGGCATAGGGTTTGCCATTCCCATCGATACGGCGCGCAAGATCATGGAAGAAATCGTCAAGACGGGCACGGTGCGGCGCGGCTGGCTGGGCATCGAGCCGCAGGACGTCACGCCGGACCTGGCACGCGCCTTTGGGCTGCCCCGCAATTCGCGCGGGGTGGTCATTGCCGGCGTGATGCGCGGCGGCCCGGCCGGCAAGGCGGGCCTGCGCGTGGGCGATATCGTGCAAACCGTTGATGACGCCGAAGTGGCGGATACCGTGTCCATGCTCCGCATGATCGCCGCGCTGCCGCCGGGCCAGAAGGCCGAACTGGGTATTTTGCGTGGCGGCAAGCCGCGCAAAATTACCGTAGAAGTGGGTACCCGGCCGACGCGGCCGAACTAGTAAAAAACGGGCGGCCATGCCGCCCGCGGGTTACTGGTGCTCGGTAAGGCTGGTGCCGTCGCCGGTGTCCGGGTCGGCGCGCCGCGGGGTGACCAGGCGGGCGCAGATCAGGCCCACTTCGTACAGCAGCACCAGCGGCACGGCCAGCATGAACTGGCTGACCACGTCGGGCGGCGTGACCACGGCCGCGATGACGAAGGCGCCCACCACCACATAGCCCCGGGCGGCTTTCAGCTTGGACAGCTCGACGATGCCCGTCTTGACCAGCAGCACCACGGCCACAGGCACTTCGAAGGTGATGCCGAAAGCCATGAACATGGTCATGACGAAGCTGAGATAGGCCTCGATGTCGGGCGCAGGCGTAATGGATTGCGGCGAGAAGGTCGCAATGAAGTGGAACACCGTGCGGAACACGAAGAAATAGCAGAACGCCATGCCCAGGATGAACAGCAGGGTGCTGGACACGATCAGCGGCATGGCCAGGCGTTTTTCGTGCCGGTACAGGCCGGGGGCGACGAAGGCCCAGGCTTGGTACAGCACGATGGGCAGCGCGATGACGAAAGAGGCCATCATGGTGACCTTGACGGGCACCATGAAGGGCGTGATGACTCCGGTGGCGATCATGCGCGTGCCCTCGGGCAGCGAGGCCAGCATGGGTTGGGCCAGGATGTCGTAGATGAACGAGGCGCCGGGGTAGATGAACAGCACCACGAACACCACGATGACGGCCAGCGCGGCCCTCATGAGGCGGCTGCGCAGCTCGACCAGGTGCGAGATGAAGGTTTCTTGCGGCTGTTCCTGGTTCAGCTCGTCGTGTTTGGCGTCCTGGGTCACGGCGTCGTACCAGTTTTCGGTTGGGCGTCGGGTGCCGCGTCGGGCTGGGCAGCGGCAGCTTGCGCCGGAGCCGGAGCCGAAGGCGCCGCGGGGGTGTCGGGAATGGCGGGCGCAGCCGGGGTGGCGGGTTCCGCGTCGGGCTTGCCCGACACCGCCTGGGTGGCCTCGCGCGCGGTTTCGTTCAGGCCGCTGCGCAGCGAGTTTTCGGTATCGCGCAGCGACGATTGCACGCTGTTGGCGGCATCGTCCATTTCGCTTTTGAACTTGCGCAGTTCGTCCAGCTCGATTTCGCGCCGGATGTCGCTTTTGACGTCGCTGACGTAGCGCTGGGCGCGGCCGAGCAGGTGTCCGACCGTGCGCGCCACCTTCGGCAGCCGTTCGGGCCCGATGACAACCAGCGCGACGATGCCGATTATCATCAGCTCGGTGAAACTGACATCAAACATGCGACATCTGCTCGTTCAAATATAGGAAAGGAAGCAACGCCGAGAGGCATTGCTTCGGGAAGACACCGGTGCGGCGCTCAGGAGTTGGTTTTTTCTTTGGCCTGGACGTCGATGGTGTCGTCGGCGACCTTGTTCTGCGTGACCTGTTCGGCCGGCTTGTCTTCGTTGGCGTCTTTCATGCCGTCTTTGAAGCCCTTGACGGCGCTGCCGAGGTCGCCGCCGATGTTGCGCAGTTTCTTGGTTCCGAATACGAGGGCAACGATGACCAGTACGATCAACCAATGCCAGATGCTGAAGCTACCCATGATGACGGTTCTCCGTAATTACGCGTTGGGAGCCACGCGCCCTTTCCAGGGACGCTGACCGCCGATAATGTGGAAATGCAAATGCGGGACTTCCTGGCCGCCTTCGGCGCCGGAATTGGCCAGCAGCCTGAAGCCCCCTTCCGGACCCGGGCGGCAGCCGCTTTCGGCCGCCAGGCGGGTTGCCAAAGTCACCATTCTACCCAACCAGCCCGCGTCGTCGGGGCCCACGTCTTGCAGCGAGACCACGTGGCGGCGCGGGATCAGCAGCAAATGCACAGGGGCCGCCGGGCTGATGTCGTGGAACGCAACGAATTCGTCGTCTTCGTAGACCTTCTTTGAAGGAATCTCGCCGCGCGCGATCTTGCAGAAAATACAGTTGTCGCTCATATAGGTTCCGTGCTCAAGGCGCTGGGCGCCGTGCTTTTTCTTCCAGGCCGGACAGGCCTTCCCGGCGTGCCAATTCAGCCAGCACGTCTTCGGGCCGCAGATTGTAGTGAGTCAACGTGACGAGGCAGTGAAACCAGAGATCGGCGGTTTCACTGATGATGCGGTCGGGCGCGCCGTCTTTGGCGGCCATGACCAGTTCGGTGGCCTCTTCGCCGATTTTCTTCAGGAAAGCATCGGGCCCCTTGGCCAGCAATTTCGCTACATACGAGGTTTGCGGGTCGCCCCCGAGTTCGGGGCGGCGCGTGGCCAGGGTGTCGGCCAGGCGTGCCAGGATATCGCTGCCGGACGGGGTCGAGGTCATTTGTAGATGTGTTCCGGGTCTTTCAGGACAGGGTCGACGGTGACCCAGGACGCGCTGCCCGCGGGGCCTTCCAGCCGGCGAAAGAAGCAGCTGGCGCGGCCGGTATGGCAGGCGATGCCGCCTTCCTGGTGCACTTTGAGCAGGATGACGTCGCCGTCGCAGTCCAGGCGCAGGTCGTGCACGGCCTGGGTGTGGCCGGATTCTTCGCCCTTGCGCCACAAGCGCTGGCGCGAGCGCGACCAGTACACCGCGCGGCCGGTGGCGGCGGTTTCGGCCAGGGCTTCGCGGTTCATCCAGGCCACCATCAGGATCTGGCCGTTGTCGGCGTCCTGGGCAATGGCGGGGATCAGGCCGTTTTCGTCGAAAACGACGTCGTTCATCCAGTTGGGGTCGGTATCCATGGCGACAGTGTAGTGCGAACCGGGGCTAGTCGAGCCTGACGGCAATGCCTTGTCCGGCCATGAACTGCTTGCATTCGCGCACCGTGTGCTGGCCGAAATGGAAAATGCTGGCGGCCAGCACGGCGCTGGCGCGGCCCGTGGTAACGCCGTCGGCCAGGTGCTGCAGGTTGCCCACGCCCCCCGACGCGATGACGGGCACCGGCACGGCGTCGGACACCGCCCGGGTGAGGTCCAGGTCGAAGCCGGCCTTGGTGCCGTCGCGATCCATGCTGGTCAGCAGGATTTCGCCGGCGCCGTAAGACGCCATGCGCCGCGCCCATTCCACGGCGTCCAGGCCGGTGGGCTTGCGGCCGCCATGGGTGAACACTTCCCAGCGCGCCGGTTCGCCATCGGCCGACACGCGGCGCGCGTCGATGGCCACCACGATGCACTGCGAACCATGGTAGTTCGCGGCCGCGCGCACCAGTTCGGGGTTGGCCACGGCCGCGCTGTTGATGCTGATCTTGTCGGCGCCCGCGTTGAGCAGGCGCTGCACGTCGGACACCTGGCGCACGCCGCCGCCCACGGTCAGGGGAATGAAGACCTGCGAGGCCACTTGTTCGATGATGGGCAGGATCAGGTCGCGGCCGTCGCTGGTGGCGGTAATGTCGAGGAAGGTGAGTTCATCGGCGCCCTGCTCGTTGTAGCGGCGTGCGATCTCGACCGGGTCGCCGGCGTCGGCCAGGTTGACGAAGTTCACCCCCTTGACCACGCGCCCGGCGGTGACGTCCAGGCAAGGGATGATGCGGCGCGTCAGCGCGGTGGGGGCGGTGTTCATTGGCTGAGTTCGTCGGCCCGGGCCTGCGCGGCCTGGAAGTCGAGCGTGCCCTCGTAGATGCTGCGGCCCAGGATGGCGCCTTCGACGCCTTCGTCCTGCACGGCGCACAGGGCTTCGATGTCCTGGATGCCGGCGATGCCGCCCGAGGCGAACACGGGGATGCGCACATGCTGCGCCAGGCGCACGGTGGCGTCGACATTCACGCCCGACAGCATGCCGTCGCGGCTGATGTCGGTGTAGATGATGCCTTCGCAGCCGTAGTCTTCGAACTTCTTGGCCAGGTCCAGCACGTCGTGGCGGGTAAGCTTGCTCCAGCCGTCGGTGGCGATTTTGCCGTCGCGCGCGTCCAGGCCCACGATGATGTTGCCGGGGAAGGCCCCGCAGGCATCGTGCAGGAAGCCGGGGTTTTTCACGGCGGCGGTGCCGATGATCACGTACGAGATGCCGGCGTCCAGGTAGTACTCGATAGTGTCGAGGTCGCGGATGCCGCCGCCGATCTGCACGGGAATGTCGTCGCCGACCGCGTCCAGGATGGCCTTGATGGGAGCGTCGTTCTTGGGTTTGCCCGCGACGGCGCCGTTCAGGTCGACCAGGTGCAGGCGGCGCGCGCCCAGGTCGAGCCAGCGCGTGGCCATGGCGGCGGGGTCTTCGGAAAATACCGTTGCCTCGTCGAGGTCTCCCTGGCGCAGGCGTACGCAGCGCCCGTCTTTGAGATCGATGGCGGGGATCAGCAGCATGGTGGATATCGAGCGTTGAAAAAAATCGGTTGAAAAAGGCCGGCCGTGGCTCGTACGGACGGCTATGGGGTCCAGTCTACAAAATTGCGGTATAGGCGCAAACCGTGTTCCGCGCTTTTCTCGGGGTGGAACTGCACCGCGAAAATATTAGCGGCTGCCACCGCGCACGTAAATGTAACGCCGTAGTCGGTTTCCCCTACCGTGATGGCGGGATCGGCCGGTGCGGCATAGTAACTGTGCACGAAGTAAAAGTGCGTGTGGTCGGGAATGCCTGCCCACAAGGGGTGAGAGCGCGTCTGGCGCACTTGGTTCCAGCCCATGTGCGGCACTTTCAGGCGTTCGGCACCGCTGGCGCCGCCCTCGGGGGCGGCGAACGGGCTGCCGGCAAAGCGGCGCACGGTGCCGGGAAACAGGGCCAGGCAGTCGGTATCGCCTTCTTCGCTGCGGTCGAACAGCATCTGCTCGCCCACGCACACGCCCAGCAGCGGCTTGGCACGCGCGGCGCGCACCACGGCTTCGCGCAGCCCGGATTCGTTCAGGGTGCGCATGCAGTCGGCCATGGCGCCCTGGCCGGGAAACACCACACGGTCGGCGGCGTCGATATCGGCGGCGCGGTTGCAGATACGGATGTCGGCATCGGGCGCGGCATAGCGCAGCGCCCGCGCCACGGAATGGAAGTTGCCCATTCCGTAATCGACAATGGCAATGGTAGTCACAGGGATCTGCCTGGCGGGATGGGTTACAGCACGCCTTTGGTGGATGGCACGGCGCCTTCCATGCGGGGGTCGAGTTCCAGCGCCATGCGCAGCGCGCGGCCGAACGCCTTGAAGACGGTTTCGCACTGGTGGTGGGCGTTGACGCCGCGCAGATTGTCGATGTGCAGCGTGACCAGGGCGTGGTTGACGAAGCCCTGGAAGAATTCGCGGGTGAGGTCGACGTCGAAGTCGCCGATACGGGCCCGCGTGAACGGGATGTGATATTCCAGGCCGGGACGGCCGGAAAAGTCGATGACCACGCGCGACAGGGCTTCGTCCAGCGGCACGTAGGCGTGGCCGTAGCGGCGCAGGCCCGCCTTGTTGCCCACGGCCTTGGCAACGGCCATGCCCAGCGTGATGCCCACGTCTTCGACGGTGTGGTGCGCATCGATGTGCAGGTCGCCTTCGGCCTTGATGTCGAGGTCGATCAGGCCATGCCGCGCGATCTGGTCGAGCATGTGGTCCAGGAACGGCACACCGGTGTCCAGCGTCTGTTTGCCGGTGCCGTCCAGGTTGACGGCCGCGCGGATGCGCGTCTCGTTGGTGTTGCGGGTAATTTCGGCGGTACGCATATCAAGAAAGGGGCGAGCCTAAATAGTAGAACTGAGAATGTCTTGCAGGGCGGACAGCAGGGCCTGGTTTTCGGCCGGCGTGCCCACCGAGATGCGCAGGCAGTCGGCAAGCAGCGGGTGGGCGCCCGAGAAGTTCTTTACCAGTATTTTGCGCGTTTTCAGGGCAAGATGCACGGCGTTGCCGTCCGGCTTGCCGGAAAAGCGCGCAAGAACGAAGTTTCCGGCGCTGGGAAACACCCTTACGCCGGGCAGGGCCGCCAGGGCAGCGGCCAGCGTGTCGCGGCCCGCCCGCAGGGCGGCGGCCTGTTCGTCCAGTACCGGCTTGTGCCGCAGCACGGCGCGCAGGGCTGCCTGGGTCAGCACGTTCAGGTTGTAGGGCGGGCGCACTTTGTCGAACTGCGCGATCCAGCCGGGGTGGCCGGCCAGGTAGCCGAAGCGCAGGCCGGCCAGGCCTATCTTGGAGACGGTGCGCAGCACCACCGCATTGGGCAGCGTGCCCAGCCGCGGCATCCAGGTGTGGCCCGCAAAAGGCTGGTAGGCCTCGTCCAGCACCACCAGCCCGGGCGCCGCAGCCACGATGGCCTGCACGGCGGCATCGGGCCACAGGCCGCCCGTGGGATTGTTGGGCAGGGCCAGGAACACCACCTTGGGACGGTGCAGCGAAATGGCCTGCAGCATCGCGGGCAGGTCCAGTTCCAGGTCGGGCGTCAGGGGCACGCCCACGAAACGGGCGTGATCGAAGCGCGCCGCCATGTCGAAGTAGACGAACGACGGCCAGGGCGCCAACACCGTGTCGCCGGGCATGCAACAGGCCTGCACGATCAGGTGGATGAGCTCGTCCGAGCCGTTGCCGAACAACAGGCCGGCCTGCGCGGGAATGCCGAAGGCCTGCCGGACGTCGGCGGCCAGGGCGCCCGTGTCGCCCGGCGGATAGCGATTGAGCGCCGTCTCGCCCAGGGCGCGGGCCACGTCGTCGCGCACGGCATCGGGCAGTGCGTAGGGGCATTCCATGGCATCCAGCTTGATGCCGTCGCCGGCCGGCGGCACGGGGTAGGCCGTCAGCGCG
>NZ_JAJMLX010000223.1 GCF_020991325.1 Bordetella petrii
GGGCGCGGCGGGCGCCTGCGCCTGCTCGGCCTTGCGGGCCGCGCAGCCGGCCAGAATCAACGCGGCGCCAACGGCGCCGATACGGTACGACCACAACACACTATTCATGACACCCTCGAAGCAACGCGCGTCACCGGATCCGCTAACAGCTGGCCCTGGACGCGCGCATGTGCAGGTGGGACTTTAAGGACGCCAGCGCGCTGAAGCAATGACAGCGGCTTTCAGGTGGTGTGAAAGCGCAACAGTTGCGGGCACGGGATCCGGCCGTCAGGCCGCGTCCAGCGGCAGGCGCACCTCGTGCTTGATTTCGCGCAGCGCCACGATGGTGCGCGTTTGCCGAATGCCCGGCAGGTTGAACAAGAAGCGGTGCAGGAAGCGGTCGTAGGCCTCGGGGCTTTCCACCAGGATTTTCAGCAGGAAGTCGGAATCGCCGGTCACTGCGTAGCATTCCAGTATTTCGGGCGCGTCGCGCACCGACCGCTCGAAGTTTTCGACCGTGCTGGCGGAATGCCGTTCCAGGCTGATCTGCGCGAACATGCAGCCCTGCAGCCCGACCTTGGCGCGGTCGACCTGCGCGCTGTAGCCCAGGATGACACCCGCGCTTTCCAGCGCCTTGACCCGCCGCCACACCGGCGCGGCCGACAAACCCACCTGTTCAGACAGTTGCTGCGCAGAGGCGCGGCCGTCTTCCTGCAGGGCCCGCAAGATGCCGATATCGGTTTTATCCATTTTCACCCCAAAATTCCGCCAAGACGAAATGTTCATTTCAAATTATAGGGATTACACGATCCGATAACGCAATAAATCCACAGTGGAGCGAACCTATCATGACAAGAGAAAAGGAGCGCCCATCATGGACGGAACCCCGTCGGCCGACCCGGTCCTGGACCTGGACTACCAGTTGCAAGACAACCTGACCCGCACCCGCGGCCGGATATTCCTGACCGGCACGCAGGCGCTGGTGCGCGTGCTGCTGACGCAGCGTCGGCTGGATCGCGAACGGGGCCTGAACACCGCCGGTTTCGTATCCGGTTACCGCGGCTCGCCGCTGGGCGGCGTGGACATGGCCATGTGGAAGGCCAAGCAGGTGCTGGACGCCAGCCAGATTTCGTTCCTGCCGGGCATCAACGAAGACATGGCCGCCACGGCCGTCATGGGCACCCAGCAGGCAGGCGTGCGCGGCGACCGCAAGGTGGATGGCGTGTTTGCGCTCTGGTACGGCAAGGGCCCGGGCGTGGACCGCGCGGGCGACGCGCTCCATCACGGCAATGCGGCCGGCGCGTCGCGCCATGGCGGCGTGCTGGTGGTGGTGGGCGATGACCACACCGCCGTGTCCTCCTCGATTCCGCATGCCAGCGAAGCCTCGCTGATCGGGTGGCAAATGCCCGTGGTGCACCCTGCCTCGATAGAAGAATACGAAACCTTCGCGCTGTGGGGCTGGGCCCTGTCGCGCCACAGCGGCGCCTGGGTGGCGTTCAAGGCGGTGTCTGAAACCGTGGAAAGTGGAGAAGCCTATGCGCCCGCCACCATCCCGCACTACGACATGCCGGCAGACCCGCGGTTGCCGGCCGACGAACTGGAATACACGGCGCGCGACTTCCTGTCGCTGGCGGTAGAGGCGCGCATGCAAAAGCGCCTGCAGGCCGTGCGCGCGTTTGCCCGGCGCCATTCCATCGACCGCCTGGTCAGCCCCGCGCCGCGCGCCACCGTGGGCCTGGTGACGGTGGGCAAGGCTCACCTGGATACCCTGGAAGCCCTGGCCCGGCTGGGCATCGACCCGCAGGCCGACGACACACCGGTGCGCATTTACAAACCCGGCCTGACCTGGCCGCTGGACGCCGGACGGCTGCAGGACTTTGCCCGCGGCTTGTCGCACATTCTGGTGATCGAAGAAAAAGGCGCGGTGGTGGAAAGCCAGATCAAGGATCTGCTGTACAACCGCCCCGAACGCCCCAGCGTGGCCGGCAAGACCAGCCTGGATGGCGAACCGCTGATTCCGTCGGCCGGGCAATTGCGGCCGTCGCTGCTGGCCGCGCCCCTGGCGGCGTGGCTGGCCCGCACCACGGGCTTGCACGGCGCCATCGACCCGGCCGGCTTCGCCTGCCCCGCGCCGCTGTCGAACGATGCCGACGGCATGCGCCGCCGCCCCTATTTCTGTTCGGGCTGTCCGCACAATAGTTCGACCAAGGTGCCGGAGGGCAGCCAGGCACTGGCTGGCGTGGGCTGCCACTACATGGCCGCCTGGATGGACCGCGATACCGGCGGCCTGACCCAGATGGGCGGCGAAGGCGTCGACTGGATCGGCCTGGCCTCCTATATAGATACGCCGCATGTGTTCCAGAACATGGGCGAAGGCACTTATTACCATTCGGGGTACCTGGCGATCCGCCAGGCGGTGGCGGCGCGCGCCAATATCACCTACAAGATCCTGTTCAACGATGCGGTCGCCATGACGGGCGGACAGCCCGTGGACGGCCCCATTTCGGTGCCGCAGATCTGCCAGCAATTACGCGGCGAGAATGTGGCGCGCATCGTCGTCACCACGGATGAACCGGAAAAGTATCGTGGCGTCGAGCTGCCGTCCGGCGTCACGGTGCACCATCGGCGCGAATTGGATGCCCTGCAGCGCGAATTGCGCGATACCCGCGGCGTGACGGTACTGATCCACGACCAGACCTGCGCGGCCGAAAAGCGGCGCCGCCGCAAGAAGCAGCAGTTTCCGGACCCGGCGCGGCGCCTGTTGATCAACAGCGCGGTCTGCGAAGGTTGCGGCGATTGCGGCGTGCAGTCCAACTGCCTGTCCATCGTGCCGCTGGAAACACCGTATGGGCGCAAGCGCGCCATCGACCAGTCCAGCTGTAATAAAGACTATTCCTGCGCCGAAGGATTCTGCCCCAGCTTTGTCTCGGTCATGGGCGGCAAGCTGCGCAAGCAGGCCGCGGCCGGCGCGCCGGCCTGGCGCCAGCACCTGGGCACCCTGCCCCTGCCGCCAACAGACGCGCCCGACCAGCCCTACCGGATGCTGGTGGCGGGCATGGGCGGCACCGGCGTCATCACCATTGGCGCCATCGTATCGATGGCGGCGCACCTGCAAGGCCTGTCGGCCTCGGTACTGGATCTGACCGGCCTGGCGCAGAAAGGCGGCACAGTGGTCAGCCATATCCGCCTGGCGCCGGCGCACGCGCCGCAAGGGCCGGTGCGGCTGGACTGGCAGCAGGCCGACGCGGCCATTCTGTGCGACCCGGTGGCGGCGGTGGCGCCGGATTCGCTGGGCGCGCTGCGCCGCGGACACACCCGGGTGACCGTGAACACCTATGTGGCGCCGGTGTCCGAGTTCACGCGCAATCCCGATGCCGCGTTGCGGCCCGAGGCCTTGCTGGCCAAGATCCGCCACGCGGCGGGCGAAGGCGGCACGGCCGCGCTGGATGCGCATCAGGCCGCGCTGGCTCTGTTCGGCGACAGCATCCTGTCGAACATGTTCATGCTGGGCTATGCCTGGCAACGGGGCGGCGTGCCCTTGTCGCACGCCGCGCTGGCGCGCGCCATCGAACTGAACGGCGTGGCGGTGCAGGCCAACCGCGATGCCTTCGAAGCAGGACGCCTGGCCGCCCATGCGCCGCAGGCGCTGGAAAGCGCCCTGCGTCCCCCGGCCCAGGTGGTGAAGCTGCATGTGCCGGAATCGTTCGAGCACGCCGTGGAACGCCGCGAGCGCGACCTGGCGGCCTACCAGGACGCGGCCTACGCACGGCAATACCGGCAACTGGTCGAGCGGGTGGCGGCGCGCGAGCGCGAGGTGGCGCCGCCTGCGCGCACGCCGCGGCTGGCCATGGCGGTGGCGCGCAACCTGTTCAAGCTGATGGCCTACAAAGACGAATACGAGGTGGCCCGCCTGTACACCGATGGCGGATTCCAGCGGCAGTTGCAGGAACAGTTCGAGGGCGATTACACCCTGCGCTTCCACATGGCGCCGCCCCTGCTGGCCCGCAAAGACCCGCGCACCGGCATTCCGCGCAAAGTGGCGCTGGGGCCCGCCACGCTGCCGGTCATGCGTTGGCTGGCCCGCTTCAGGCGCCTGCGCGGAACCTGGCTGGACCCCTTTGGCCATAGCGCCGAACGCCGCATGGAACGCGGCCTGATCGACGAGTACCGCGCCACCGTCGAGACGCTGCTGCAGCACCTGTCGGCCGCCAACCTGGCGCAAGCGGTTAATATCGCGGCCCTGCCCGATCAGGTGCGCGGCTTCGGCCATGTGAAGATGGCCAATGTGGCGAACTATCGACAAGCCGTGCGGCAGGGGCTTGACCACTACGGTCCATCAGGCTTTCCGGGCGTTTTCCTGCGCAAAAGCGCATAAAGCCGCGCCCTGGGCACACGCATGACGCCATACGCGCCTCTTGGGCGCGTGTGTCGCTTTTTGTCACAATTAAATCGGAAACTGCTCGATAGTTCTTCTTGTTCCCTCCCCCCTCCATCACTAGAATTAGTGTCACACGAGGGGTGTTACACTATATGTAGTGGTCGTCAGACTCATCGGATTTACTCCGCCTGGCGCAGCCGGGCGTTCGCTCCGGTGCGGGGCGACCTACCCTTCCAGATACAAATTCAGCACCCGGCATGGGTTTGTCCCGTGCCTTACCTACTTTCCACAGGAGCTTCCATGCAGACTACGATCGCCTCTGTGACCCGGCCCTCCGCCGTGCCGCCCTCTCAAACAGACACCCCCGCCGACGCCAGCAATGGCCAGTGGGCCAGCTATAACGTCATCCGGCGCAATGGTTCGGTGGTGGGTTTCGAGCCCAGCAAGATCGCCATCGCCATGACCAAGGCCTTCCTGGCCGTCAACGGCGGCCAGGGTGCGGCCTCGGCGCGCGTGCGCGAACTGGTCGAGAGCCTGACCACGCAGGCGGTCACCGCCCTGGTACGTAACCGCCCGGCCGGCGGCACCTTCCATATTGAAGACATCCAGGACCAGGTCGAACTGGCCCTGATGCGCTCGGGCGAGCACGATGTGGCGCGCGCCTACGTGCTGTACCGCGAAAAGCGCTCGCAGGAGCGCGCCGCTGCGGCCGAGGTGCTGGAGAAGACCGCGCCGGCCGCCGCCGAGGAAAGCCACCTGAATGTGGTGGACAACGGCGTACGCCGCCCGCTGGACATGGCCGCGCTGCGCGCCACCATCGAAGCCGCCGGCGAGGGCCTGAATGAATTCATCGACACCGAATCCATCCTGAAGGAAACGGTGAAGAACCTGTACGACGGCATCCCCGTCGACGAAGTCTTCAAGTCCGCCATCCTGTCGGCCCGCGCGCTGGTCGAGAAAGACCCGGCCTACAGCCAGGTCACCGCGCGCCTGCTGCTGCACACGATCCGCAAGGAAGTACTGGGCGAAGAAGTCTCGCAGGCCGGCATGGCCACGCGCTACGCCGAATACTTCCCCACCTTCATTCAGCGCGGTATCGAAGGCGGCCTGCTCGACGCCAAGCTGGCCGAATACGACCTGGCACGCGTGGCCGCGGCACTGGATGCCCGCCGCGACCTGCAGTTCGGCTACCTGGGCCTGCAAACCCTGTACGACCGCTACTTCCTGCACATCCGCGGCACCCGCATCGAACTGCCGCAGGTGTTCTTCATGCGCGTGGCCATGGGCCTGGCGCTGCGCGAGGCCGACCGCGAAGCCCGCGCCATCGAGTTCTACGAAATCCTGTCGTCGTTCGACTTCATGAGCTCGACCCCCACGCTGTTCAACTCGGGCACCCTGCACTCGCAACTGTCGTCGTGCTACCTGACCACCGTGTCCGACGACCTGGAAGGCATCTACGACGCCATCAAGGAAAACGCGCTGCTGGCCAAGTACGCCGGCGGCCTGGGCAACGACTGGACCCCGGTGCGCGCGCTGCGCAGCCACATCAAGGGCACCAACGGCGAAAGCCAGGGCGTGGTGCCGTTCCTGAAAGTGGTGAACGACACCGCCGTGGCAGTGAACCAGGGCGGCAAGCGCAAGGGCGCGGTGTGCACGTACCTGGAAACGTGGCACCTGGACATCGAAGAATTCCTCGAGCTGCGCAAGAACACCGGCGACGAGCGCCGCCGCACCCACGACATGAACACGGCCAACTGGATTCCCGACCTGTTCATGAAGCGGGTCATGGAAAACGGCGAATGGACCCTGTTCTCGCCGTCGGACTGCCCCGACCTGCACGACACGTACGGCAAGGCCTTCGAACAGGCCTACCTGGGCTACGAAGCCAAGGTGGCCAGCGGCGAACTGAAGCTGTTCAAGAAAATGCCGGCGCTCTCGCTGTGGCGCAAGATGCTGTCGATGCTGTTCGAAACCGGCCACCCGTGGATCACGTTCAAGGATCCGTGCAACATCCGTTCGCCGCAGCAGCACGTGGGCGTGGTACACAGCTCGAACCTGTGCACCGAGATCACCCTGAATACCAACGATTCCGAAATCGCGGTGTGCAACCTGGGTTCGGTGAACCTGGTGGCGCACATGAAGCCGGCCGCCGCCGGCGGCTACGAGCTCGACCACGACAAGCTCAAGCGCACGGTCGGTATCGCCATGCGCATGCTGGATAACGTGATCGACATCAATTACTACGCCGTGCAAAAGGCGAAGGATTCGAACGAGCGCCACCGTCCGGTGGGCATGGGCATCATGGGCTTCCAGGACTGCCTGCAGATGATGCGCGTGTCGTATGCCTCGCAAGCGGCTGTCGAATTCGCCGATCGCTCGATGGAAGCCGTGTGCTATCACGCCTACTGGGCATCGAGCGAACTGGCACAGGAACGCGGGCGCTATCCGTCGTACGAAGGCTCGTTGTGGTCGCGCGGCATCTTGCCGCAAGACACGCTGGCCATGCTGCGCGAAGAGCGCGGCGGCCATGTCGAAGTCGATGAGTCGAGCACACTCGATTGGAATGCGTTGCGTACACGCATCAAAGAACATGGCATGCGCAACTCGAACTGCATCGCAATTGCCCCAACTGCGACAATTTCCAATATCATTGGTGTATCTGCGTGCATCGAACCCACTTTCCAGAACTTGTACGTCAAATCGAATCTCTCCGGCGAGTTCACGGTCGTTAACGATTATCTCGTGCGTGACCTGAAGAAACTCGGTCTCTGGGACGAAGTCATGGTCGCCGACCTCAAGTACTTCGACGGCAGCCTGTCCCGTATCGATCGCGTACCTTCCGAACTTCGCGAACTCTACGCCACCGCGTTCGAAGTCGAACCGAGTTGGCTGGTCGAGTGCGCGTCGCGCCGCCAGAAGTGGATCGACCAGGCGCAGTCGCTCAACATCTACATGGCGGGCGCCTCGGGCAAGAAGCTCGACGACACCTACAAGCTGGCTTGGCAGCGTGGCCTGAAAACCACCTACTACCTGCGCACGCTGGGCGCCACCAGCGCTGAAAAATCCACGGGCCGCGGCGGCGAACTGAACGCCGTCAGCGCCGGCCAGGCCGCCACGGCGGTCGCGGCGGCAGCCCCTGTTTTGCCGGAACCCGAAGTCCTCGGGGCGGTTTGCACCATGCGGCCGGGCGATCCCGGCTTCGAAGAGTGCGAAGCCTGCCAGTAAGTCAAACCGCCTCCGGAGAATTCATTCATGCTTAATTGGGAAGACGACAACCTCGCAGCCAAACCGGCACAATCGCCCGCCCCCGCGGCGGGCGGGCAGCCGGCCGCGGCTGCGGCCCA
>NZ_JAJMLX010000224.1 GCF_020991325.1 Bordetella petrii
CGAATTCTGGTTCGCGCTGATCAAGGTGGTTGCGGTCATCGTCTTCATCGGCCTGGGCGTGCTGATGCTGCTGGGCAAGTAATATCCGTATCCTGTCCCACGTACCGGCGGTACGCCGCCGCAGGAATCCGACATGACGCTCTCGACCTGGCTGACCTTCTTCCTGGCCTCCTGGGCCATTTCCTTCTCTCCGGGGGCAGGCGCCATTTCGGCCATGAGTTCCGGGCTGAAGTACGGATTCGCGCGCGGCTACTGGAACACGGCCGGGCTGATCATCGGCATCCTGGCTCAGTTCGTGATCGTGGCGGTGGGCCTGGGTGCGGTACTGGCCACGTCGGAAATTGCCTTTTCCATCGTGAAGTACCTGGGCGTGGCCTACCTGGTGTACCTGGGCGTGCGCCAGTTCCGCACCGACGCGGCGCCGGTGGCCGTGGACACCGGCAACCCCGCCCACTTCTCGGTGCGCGAACTGGTAGTGCGCGGCATCCTGGTGAACCTGATGAACCCCAAGGGCACCGTGTTCTTGCTGGCCGTCGTGCCCCAGTTCGTCAACCCGGCGGCGCCCCTGGTGCCCCAGTATGCGGCCCTGGCGGGCACCCTGATGTTCACCGACCTGGTCGCCATGGGCGTCTATACCTTGCTGGCCGCCAAGGTGCTGCGCCTGCTGCGCGACGCCCGGCACATCCGCTGGATGAACCGCATGTTCGGCTCGCTGTTCATTCTGGCGGGCGTCTTCCTGGCCACCTTCCGCCGCCAGGCGTAATGGCATACGGCGCCGGCGCGCCGGACGCGCGCCGGTAAAATCGCATCAACCATGAATATTTCCCAAGAAGTCGCACGGCGACGCACATTCGCCATCATTTCCCACCCCGACGCCGGCAAGACCACGCTGACCGAAAAGCTGCTGCTGTTCGCGGGCGCCATCCAGATCGCCGGCAGCGTCAAGGCGCGCAAGGCGTCGCGCCATGCCTCGTCCGACTGGATGGAAATCGAGAAGCAGCGCGGCATCTCGGTGGCCTCGTCGGTCATGCAGATGGAATACCGTGACTGCGTCATCAACCTGCTCGACACCCCGGGCCACCAAGACTTCTCCGAAGACACCTACCGCGTGTTGACGGCGGTGGACGCCGCGTTGATGGTCATCGACGCGGCCAACGGCGTCGAGCCGCAAACCATCCGCCTGCTGCAGGTGTGCCGGGCCCGCAACACGCCCATCATTACCTTCATCAACAAGATGGACCGCGAGGTGCGCGAGCCGCTCGACCTGCTGTCGGAAATCGAAGGGCACCTGGGCATGGACGCCGTGCCGTTTTCGTGGCCAGTGGGCATGGGCAAGGCCTTCGGCGGCGTATTCGACATCCGCCGCGACCGCATGCGGGTGTTCCGCCCCGGGCAAGAACGCCGTTCGGACGACGACGACATCATCCAGGGCCTGTCCAACCCCGAGATCGCCCAGCGCTTCGGCTCCGCCTTCGAACAGGCCAATGGCGAAATCGAGCTCATCCAGGAAGCCGCACCGCAGTTCGACCGCGAAGCCTTCCTGGCCGGCAGGCAAACCCCGGTGTTCTTCGGCTCGGCCATCAACAACTTCGGCGTGCAGGAAGTACTAGACGCCCTGGTCGACCAGGCCCCGCCTCCCGGCCCGCGCCAGGCCATGGAACGGCGTGTCGAGCCGCAAGAACCCAAGTTCACCGGCGTGGTGTTCAAGGTGCAGGCCAATATGGACCCTGCCCACCGCGACCGCGTGGCTTTTGTGCGCGTCAGTTCGGGCCGCTTCGAGCGCGGCATGCGTCTGAAAGTGGCTCGTACCAACAAAGAAATGCGCCCCAACAACGTGGTGTCTTTCCTGTCGCAACGGCGTGAACTGCTGGACGAGGCCTACGCGGGCGACGTCATCGGCATTCCCAACCATGGGGTGCTGCAACTGGGCGACGTGCTTACCGAAGGCGAAAGCCTGCGTTTTACCGGGCTGCCGTTCTTCGCCCCCGAACTCTTCCAGGCCGTGGAAGTCAAAGATCCTTTGCGCACCAAGCAACTGCGCGTCGGCCTGACCCAGCTGGGCGAGGAAGGCGCCATCCAGGTGTTCCGCCCAGAAGCCTCGGGCGGCACGCTGCTGCTGGGCGCGGTGGGGCAACTGCAGTTCGAAGTCGTGGCGCACCGCCTTAAAACCGAATATGGCGTGGAAGCCCGAATGTTGCCGTCCCGCTACACCATGGCGCGCTGGATTACATCCGAGAACCCGCGCGCCCTGCGCAAGTTCATGGATGCCAATGCCGCGCACATCGCCTATGATGTGGTGGATGCGGCGGCTTTTTTGATTGGCTCGCCCGCGCAGTTGCGCGTGGCCGAAGACCTGTATCCGGATGTGAAATTCCACGCCATGCGCGAGCACGGCGGCCAGGTCTTCGGAAGCCAGGCGTAAGCGGCGCAGGGCCGTCGCAAAGATGAGGGTAGCAATGTCTTGGCGTGTATTGTTCGCAACAATCCTGCTGGCGCTGGGGGCCGCAGCGTGGGGCGGAATCCAACTGGGTGATTGGCTGGTGGCGCACGCGCCCAAGGCCGCGCCCGCACCGGGCCAAGAAAACTCGGCATCCAAGGAACCCATCCTGGACGCCGATGGCCGTCCCTATGTGGCGCAGCCGCCGCAACCGCGGGTGGATGGCACCCTGGGCGTACCCGACAAGCCCGCCGGCGAAACCTGGACGGTGTCCACCGTGTCGCTGTTCGACACCAATACCGATCCTTCCGTACGCCTCTCGCGCGACAACATCAGCATGGACGAAGCGCGCGAGCTGGCCGCCGCGTCCGACGTCCCCTTGCCTTCCGGCCCATCGGACGTCACCACGCTCGACCTCCAGGCCCTGCCGCCCACCACGAACACCCTGCCGCCGGCCGACCAGCAGGCCTATGTGGTGAACCCGCCCGTCACCATGCCCAATAACACCGCCGGACCGGCCCAGCAGCAGGGCGCGTGGCAGGATGCGCTGCGCAGCGAACTCGCCCAGTGCGCCAACAAGGGCTTTTTCGAACGTCCCACGTGCTCGTGGAACGCACGCAATAAGTACTGCGGCCCCAACCGGGGCTGGGGCACCATCGCCGAATGCCCGCAGCGGCCCAACTAAGGGCGATGCCAGCGCCGGGGCTGACTCCCATGGCACTAACTGCCTTACGGTGAAATAGGGCACCTCGCAGGACATTGCCGGGTGTCTGGCTCCCGTCAGGGTGCCAGACACCGTTGTGTGCCACGACAGTCTCAGTAGAACGGTGTCCGGCACCCTGAAGGGAGCCGGACACCTGGCGGTGCCGGCGCAAACTCGCCGCGGCGGCTGAGGTAGCGCCATGGGTGCCTGGCCCGCGCGGCAACCAGGCACCCCCAACCGGGCTACGACCCGACGATGCCGCCGTCTTCCTTCCAGATCACCACCGTGGCGGGACGCGGGCGGGTGGCCTGCGCGCCGTCCGGCCAGGTCGAGGCCTGCAGAGGGTCGGCCTGGGCCGATGACACGCCTGGGCCTTCGCCCGGGTGCTGGATGTTGATGAACAGGAACTTCTGGTCCGGCGTCCAGGTAATGCCTGTCACTTCACAACCCACGGGCCCCACCATGAAGCGGCGGATCTCGCGCGTGGCGGGGTCGGCCACCAGCATCTGGTTGTGGCCCTGGCCTTCGTACTCATCCTCGTTCGAGTAGTTGCCGTCGGTCTCGATCCACAGCAGCCCGTTCTTGGCGAACGCCAGGCCGTCGGGGCTGTTGAAGGTGTTGTCCACGTTGATATTGTCCGAGCCGCTGCGCGGGTCCGTCTTGTCGTACAGGTTCGGGTTGCCGGCCAGCACGAAGATGTCCCATTCGAACGCCAGCGCGGTGGGGTTGCCGTCCTGTTCGCGCCAGCGGACGATCTGGCCATAGATGTTTTCCGCTCGCGGGTTGGCCTCGTCGGCATCCGGGTGGTTGGGGCCGCCGGGGTAGCGCGCGCTGCCGCTGCCGCGGCTGCTGTTGTTGGTCAGCGTCACATACACTTCGCGCGTGGCGGGATGCACCGACACCCATTCGGGGCGGTCCATGGGGGTGGCGCCCACGGCATCGGCGGCCTGGCGGGTTTTCACCAGCAGTTCACCCATGTCCTGGTTGAACATATCGCCCAGCGTGCCGCCGGCCAGGGCCGGCGTGTCCAGCTTCAGCGGCACCCATTCGCCATTGCCCATCGCGTCGCCGGTGGTTTCACCGGCCAGGAAACGCGCCACATACAGCGTGCCGCGATCCAGCAACAGGCGGTTCAGGGCGGGCGTGGCCGGATCGTACTTGCCGTCGGACACGAACTTGTAGATGTATTCGCTGACCTGGTCGTCGCCCATGTACACCACCACGCGGCCATCGTCGGCCAGCGACATGGCGGCGTTCTCGTGCTTGAAGCGGCCCAGCGCGGTCAGCTTCTTGGGAGTGGAGTTGGGATCGAACGGGTCGATTTCCACTACCCAGCCAAAGCGGTTGTATTCATTGGGTTCGGCCGACCAGTCGAAGCGCGTGTCGTGCGTGTCCCAGCGATACGAGCTGCTGGACGTCTTGCCGCTGCCCTTGTAGCGCTCCATGTGGGCGCGGTATTCCGCGTCGGGGTAGTTCACCGTGCCGGCATCCTGCGTGCCCACGCCGAAGTAATCGGTGAAGTTCTCTTCACAGGTCAGGTAGGTGTTCCACAGCGTGTAGCCGTTGCCGCAGTTGCCGAAGGTGCCGAACACGCGCGTGCCGGAGGTGTCCGCCGTGGTGCGCGTCAGGCGGCTGCCGGCCGCCGGGCCTACCAGCTGCATGGCCGTGGTGCCGTTGATGCTGCGGTTGAAGGGCGAATCCAGTACCGGTTCCCAGCTACTGCCGTTGCGGCGCATATGCACCACCGAGGCGCCCTGCGCGTGCTGCGACTTGCGCACCCAGTCCAGGTCCCAGGCCGCATTGCCCGGCTCCACGCCCACGGGAAAGAAATAGTGCGGCGTGATGTATTCGTGGTTGGTCACCATCAGGCCTTCGTCGCTGCTGCCGTTGACGCTGTCGGAGCCGTCGATCGGGAAGAAGTGCATCCCGTCGTGGTTGTAGCCGATCTGCAGGGCCTGGTCGTCACCCGTGTCGCTGGCGTCGCCGCGAAAAGCCGGCGAATTGTTGTGCAGCTTGTCACCCCAGCGGTTGATCACTGTCCAGGCATAGCCCTCGGGCACGGTCACCGTATCGGCCACGCTCATGGGCACGGCCTTGAACCCCATGGTCACGGGGCCGGGGTCGGGGTTGCCCGGGTCCGGGTTGCCCGGATCGGTATCGTCGTCATCGTCATCGCTGCCGCTGCCACAGGCCGTCAGGCCAGCGCCCATGAAGCCCACAGCGCCGGCGCCCAGGCCGGCTTTCAGAAAGCCGCGGCGCGACAACGCCTGGCGCACGATGTCATTGAAGTGCTTTGCAGGACTGGGATTCGACGGGATATCGTCTAGATCGCTCATGATGGTTCCTGTTCTGGAAAATAGATGGCCAAACCCCTCTGGCGGGGGCTGGAAGGCATCTTCTCCAACACAGGTTGCGCCGGCATGACAGTGGCGCGAACCCAGCCCACGGCACACTATGTCGATCCGAAAAAAAAAGTGCCCCCACGCTGCGCCTTCGGCTTGCTGCCCCCCAAGGGGGCTTTTTGCCTGGGGGCGGCCCGGCGGCAAAAAAAAAGCCCGCATGCGCGGGCCTGGACAGGCAAGCATCGCGTTGCTGGGCACCCGAGTGCCCGGCAACGGCGAGGAAAATCAGCCTTCGACTTCCATCTGGCTTTGCAGGTAGTTCTGCAGGCCCACTTTGTCGATCAGTTCGAGCTGGGTTTCCAGGTAGTCGATGTGCTCTTCGGTGTCGTCCAGGATGTCCTGGAACAAGTCGCGCGACACGTAATCGCGCACCGATTCACAGTGGGCGATGGCCTCTTTCACGGTGGCCTGCGCGCCTTGTTCCAGCTTCAGGTCACAGGACAGCATTTCGGGCACGTCTTCACCGATCAGCAGCTTGTGCAGGTCTTGCAGGTTGGGCAGGCCGTCCAGCATCAGGATACGTTCGATCAGGCGATCGGCGTGCTTCATTTCGCCGATGGATTCTTCGTATTCGTGCTTGCCCAGTTTCTTCAGACCCCAATGCCCCAGGATGCGGGCATGCAGGAAATACTGATTGATGGCCGTCAGTTCGTTGGTCAGTTGCTTGTTCAAGAACTGGATGACGGTTTTGTCGCCTTTCATGATGAACTCCTAGGTATTCTGGTCGCGGCACGCGCGGACATGCGCACCCCTGACGGCGCATGCAACGTACGCAGGCTAACACTCCGCGCGGGGCCGCGGCTAGGCCGCGGGCGCATTTGGTAAATGGCTTTGCAAGCGCGATCTGAAAGCGACACATTAATGAGAATGAGTATGCGTGTTGGATCACCCGCGTACGGCATCACGCAATAACGGGCTTTGCGACGCATCAATGTCGCTCGTTTGGATTGAGAAAAGCTTGCCGCGGACACGGTAGCGCCGGGCAGCAACAGGCGCGCAAGGCCAGGAAGGCGGACAGGGGAGCGTTGGCGAACTGCAACGCCGCGCGGGGGTGCGCGGCAGCGATCAGAAGATCAGGCGGCGGCGACCAGGGGAATGATGGTGTTGGCGGCCGGCGCGTCGGTTTCGAGGCGAGTGGCGGGGTTCACGGCCATGGCCACCGACTGCACATGGCATACGCTCGAGCAGCGCCCGCCCGGCAGGTATTCTTGCGCCGTGGCCGCGCAGCAGCCGCAGCACGTGGCCACGCCCAGCTCGAACTGCAGATCGGAAAGCGTTACGGCGCCCGCGTCCACAGAGGCGCGAACCTGGCGTTCGGTAACGGCATTACATACGCAAATGTACATGAGAATAATTATCGTGATTTATTCTCATTAGTGCAAGCGCTTTGCGACCTGAGTGTGTCACGCAACTATTTGAAAACAGGGACAAATTGCGGCGCGGCCTACCTTGCCGCGTGGGCCTTGCGCAGGCTGGCGGGGGCTATGCGCAGCGCCTCACGGTACTTTGCCACGGTACGCCGGGCAATGACGATGCCCTGGTCGGCCAGCCGCTGGGTGATCTGGTTGTCGGACAGGGGCTTGCCGCGGTCTTCCTCGGCCACCATCTGGCGTATGACCGCCTGCACGGCCGTGGCCGAGGCCACGTCGCCGGCGTCGGTGGCCACCCCCGTGCCGAAGAACCGCTTAAGTTCCAGGGTGCCAAACGGAGTAAGCATGTACTTCTGCGTAGTGGCGCGCGAAATGGTGGATTCGTGCAGCCCCAGTTCGCTGGCGATGTCTTTCAGGATAAGCGGCCGCATGGCGGCCGGTCCCTCGCTGAAGAACGCCGATTGCCGCGCCACGATGGCCTGGGCCACCCGCAGGATGGTATCGAAGCGCTGCTCCACGTTGCGGATCATCCAGCGCGCCTGCTGCAGCTGGGCGTGCAAGCCGGCATGCGCGGCTTCGCGCTGGTTGCCCAGCAACTGGGCGTACAGGCTGTTGACCTGCAGGCGAGGCACGGCGCCGCTGTTCAGCACGGCCTGCCAGCCCTGGCGGGTTTTGCGCACGATGACGTCCGGCACGGCGTAATCGGCCGCCGGCACCGTCCAGGCGCGCCCCGGGCGCGGGTCCAGGCGCCGGATCAGCGCATGGGCC
>NZ_JAJMLX010000225.1 GCF_020991325.1 Bordetella petrii
GGCTGGCGAAATCGCAGCCCAGGTGCGCCTGCGTCACTTCATTCTGGTATATGCGCGTGAAGCCGCGCACATGCGGCATCAACGTCGTCGACGACTTTGACGACCTGGACCCGGCCGACAATATTCCGGGTCCGCGCTTCGATTTCGCGGTGCGGGTGCGTGGCCCCCTGGTGGCCTATGCGGTGCATGCCCAGGATCTGCTGTGGGTGCGCCTGAACTGGGCCCGCCTGCGCCGCCACCCGCGCGAATGGCCGCGCCTGCGTCTGCTGCGTCCTCCGCAACCGTCCGCGCAAACGCGGGGCCAGCTGCGCGCGGCGCTGGTGCTGCGCGACAACCTGCGGTTCCGGCAGACCTTCGAAAACGCCTACCTGTACGGCATCCAGCATGCGCGGCGCGATATCCTGATCGCCAATGCGTACTTCTTCCCGGGCCGCAAGTTCCGCAAGGCCCTGCTGCGGGCCGCGGCGCGCGGCGTGCGCGTGCGGCTGCTGCTGCAGGGCAAGATCGAATACCGCATGCAGTACTACGCCACCCGTTCGCTGTACGACCAACTGCTGCGCGGCGGCATCGAGATCTACGAATACATGCCCGGCTACCTGCACGCCAAGGTGGCCGTCATCGACAACATGGCCACCGTGGGTTCCTCCAACCTGGATCCCTTCAGCCTGCTGCTGGCGCGCGAAGCCAACGTGGTGGTCGACAGCCAGCCTTTCGCGTGGGACCTTCTGCATCGCCTGGAAGACGCCATCGCCGCGGGCGGCCGCTTTGTGCGGCCCCTGGATTACCAGCGGCGCGGCTGGCTACGGCGCTGTGTGGATGCCGCGTCGTATACCCTGCTGCGCATCGGCGTGGCGCTGACGGGGCGCTCGGGCGAATATTGAATCCGCGCGGCCGGTGCGGCACGCCGATCATGCCATGGCCGTTCAGTTGAATCGGCCGGGCATCAACGCAAATAGGCCAGGCCGGGCAGGCTGCGCAATGCCGCGCCCTTATTGCCGGCATCGACACATTGCGTCCGGGCCTGGCGTATGGCCGGAAATTGAGCCAGCAGTTCGGCCAGCGTCAATTCGCACAATTCTCTCTCGTCGTCGCGGGGTGGTCCGTCGACGTAATAAGCCACAGTGACCTGGGATGCGGTTTCATCCCAGGCGACGGCCACCGCAAGCACGTTGTCGGTGACGTTGTGCCGGGCGATTGCCCGGGATGCGGCCATGAGTTCCCGCACATCCATGGGCGGCGCAGGCAGGGCCTGCAGCACTTTGGCCAGCGCCGCCCGCGCCTGTGCCGCTTGTTGCTCGTCGGGCACCGTGAACCGGATCTCTTCCAGTTTGTTCTCGGCCTCGAAAAGCAGCGCGCGTAGCCACTTTTCGTCGAGCGCCACGATGGTTTGTTCGGCCGCATGCAACGTCGCCTGGGTATGTTCGATGCTTGCCGTTCCGGCCAGGAAATCGATGCACGCCTGCTTCACGCGTTGCACGGCTTCGGGGTAGAGTCCATTTGCCACGGCCTGTGTCCTGTCGGGATACTGCACCATGGCGAGCGCTCCTTACGTTTTCCGTTCCATCTTGCCCCTTCAGTCTGGCTTCAGTACGGGCTGTTGATCCAGGCATGCAGGTAATTCATCGCGTGCGGGCCGAGCAGGGGTTTTATCTCTTCCCATCGGTGCAACCGCATGGCCCGCTGGTGCAGCGCTTCCAGCAAACCGGTGGCGATGGCGGTCTTGAGCGATTCATCGCCCTTGTCCATGCCGGCTTCGATCGTGTCGCACAAATACGCTTTCTGCTGCGGGGTGAAGCCGTCGTAGTGGTCCACGATACCTTGGCCCAGGTAGCCGCAAAGCAAGTTCTTGAGATCTGCGCCCCACGTGCGGATGGCATGCTCATTGACCGCCTTCAACGGTTCGATCTGCGTCACACGCGCGATGAATTCGTCGGTCTGCATGGTTCGAATACCTGCTCTTCTGTCGCCAGGGTTTGCCGAACGGCCCGTTGCCAGTCGTTCCACGGCGCCGATGCATAGTCTAAGCCGTATCGACAATCACCGGGTCTCCCGCATCCCGATATAGCCGAGCCCTTGCGTACAGGCCGGCGATGATATCCATGTCGTCGGCCTGTCCATCTTCCTGAAGCCGCAGTGCCTCACCGGGCAGAAACCCTTTGCTCATGGCCTCTGCCTTCAGAATGGGGAAATTGTCCTGTAGAAGTTTTCCGGACACGATGGCGCCGACGCCACCCCGGAAAGTAACCAGCAGGTCGCCTTCCGCATGCTTTCTCACCTTGAAATCAGGGGAGCCCTGCACGACGGCCTGCAATGCCTGCCGGCTTTGTTCCTTGGTCAGCGAAACGCCGGGTGGCCAGACTACGCATGTGCCGTGCTTGAACAGCGTGTAGGGTTGCCCGCGCAGGCATTTCTGCAGTTGGGCAACCGTCCAGGCTTTGCTGGGGATGATGTCGGGATGCCACTGTGGCTTGGGACAGGTCACGATGGGGCTCTTGCGGTGCAGCGCTCACGGGAGCACGAGCGTCCAACTGTCCTGCGGTGCTTCGTGCGGCAACAGGTTAACAGCGTCGCGCGTTTCCAGGACGCACAGGTCCCGCCCGCTGGCGGCATTGAGCATCGAGCGCCTGCCAAGCAATTCGATGGTTTGCCGTGCCTGGCTCCGGCGGCTGGCCGCCTGCAATCAGGATGTCTCGGCCGGCAGGGGGAACGAGAACGTCTCGCTCTCGACCGTTTCCCCGGTGATGTGGGTGGGTGTCAGTTCGCAGCGGGCGATCGGGCCGGTAGTGAAGAACGACCATTTCTCGGTGCCGTCCGGTGCCAGGCCCACGAAGCCCAGTTCATCGCGTGCGATCAGTGGGTCGCCGGTGCGCAGGAATTCATGGAAGACAAACGGCATCCGGTAAATGAAATGCCGCGCGCCGTCGGCGCGGCGATAGGCTGCCACGCATTCGTTGATGCCGACCACGATGTCGTCGTTGCTGAGGGCGGTTTGCGGCGCCAGCCCGATATTTGCATAGCGCACGTGCAGGCACCGGCCGTCGTCCCATTGCAGGTATCCCCACTCGTTGGCATCGGCGGTTTCCAGCGTGCCGATGACCGCCAGGCCGGCGGTGCGCGCCTGCATGTCGGAACGCGAGTCGCACGGCACCCAGCGTGCGGAGGCGGTGGAAGTGTGGCTCATTTGGCGATGATGGTAATGACGTTGCCTGCCTGCTCGACAAACTCGATGGTCGAACCGGTGCCTGTCGTGCCCGGCAGAAAGAATTGACGGATGTTACTACCTGGAATGCGCCCGGCGCCGATGATCGACGAAGGATCGTTATACGCCTGGTTGAACCGGCTGATCACTTCCGCCCGGTTGGCGGCGGTGTCGGCGATGCCGATGCGGCTGGCGTTGCCCGCCGCCCGCTGCGCGTTGTAGACGTTGCTCTGGTTGATATTCCGGTTGAACAGGAAATCCAGTTTGCGCCCGTTTTCGCCGAAGCGTAGTTGCTGCTGCGCGCGGGCGGCCGTGGTAGTGGCCGAGTCGGCCACTTGCCGCGGCGTGTGCGGCGTTTCCGCCGACGGCCGCGGCATCGACCGCCCCACCGGCCGCGGCGCCAGCCGGTTCGCGCCGCGCGTCAGCAGCGCAATCAGCGCCCCCACGCCTATGGCGATGACGCCGCCGGCGAACTGCTCGGCGGCCTGATCCAGCTCGCGCACGCTGGACGCGCTCATGGTCAGGTTGAAAAACCGTATCAGGTACTTAATGCCGTCGAAAATGGCCCAGCCAGCCAGCGTAAAGCCAATGGCCAGCAGGGCCGCGTCGGCCACAAAGCCCACGCCCACGGCATGCGAACCGGCCCACACCACCAGCACGCCCACCACCATGGCCAGGGTTCTTTCATTGAGCGTGTTGCGCAGCTCCGTGCCCAGGGCCTCGGGCATGTAGTTGGGAGACTGGCCCAGCACATAGCTGAAACGGTCGGCCAGCGACCACTGCGTTACCGGCCCCACCGGCGCGCCGGTCAGCATGGCCGGCTGTATGTTGCCGTTGCCATCGTTGCCCGAGGTGTCGGGCAGCGCCACGGCGGCGATCTGGCCCACCTGCATCAGCGCCATCATCTGCTCGGCGGTTTGCTGTGGCGAATAGTGGCCCGCGACCGATCCGGTGCAGATCAGCCGGCGGTACAGGGCCGCCAGCTTGGCCAGCGAGGTATCGTCGCGCAGGTGCGGATAAAGCACCGTGCGCAGGCGGGCCGGGTCGCGGATGACCAGCGCAGGCGCGACGCCCTGGAATACCGTCCAGGGGCCTATCAGCAAGAGTTCACCGCCGCCGCGCAAGGCAGCGACTTCTCCGGACCTTTCTAGGGATCTGATGTCCATGGGGCATGTCGTTGTGCGGGGGAAACCGGTACGGCGCACCCCTTGCGCGCCCACTACGGCGGGCCGACGAACTCCACGCCGGGGCAGCGGAATCCTAACAACCTTTGCCGGACGGCATCAGGAAACTACAGGTTTTGTCGCTTTTGTTTCAAATTGACATTGCGTGGCAGGTCGGCCGCACGTTCATGCGGCGGGCCGCCCGGCCGCGCCGCGCACGGCGGTGCGCAGCAGGCTGAACAAGAAGCCGCCCGTGAACATGCCCAGGATATACACACCGATAAGCATGACGGACACCGGCAGGGTGACCGACGCCGACCACAGCGACAAGGTGACCGAATTCAGATTCTGGATCTTGAAGGAAAGTACGATTGCCGTGAAAAGCACGATTAATACGATATACAGGATTCTCATCTGGCACCCCTTCGTATTCAATGGCTGGATCGCGTCGGATCGGCGCGGCTGACCGCGCGAAAACTATGCCATTCATCGGTGCGGAAGACAAGAAATACGCGTTCCGCTAGTTGCCATTCAAATGTGCCAGGCCGGGCCTGCGCCGCCGGTTCGATCCCGCCTTTCCCGCGCATTGAAACTTGTTGTCTGGCCCAGGTATTGGGACCAAAATAATTCCGCCATATATCCCAGCGGAATATGGCCGGCCCATGAAAACAACAAGCCGCGGCGTGCGACCTGGATTGCGTGGGCTGCATATAGGGGACACCTCATGGAAGCGATCAAGCATTGTTGCATGGCAGGGTACCTCCAGGACCAGCACCAGCGCGCCTGGCTGAAAGCGGGCATCGGCGCGGGAACGACCGTCGCGATGGCGGCCATGGCCGCCGTGCCGTTTGAAGCCGAAGCGGCTTCGCTGACACAGGCGCAGCGCAATGCGATGACTCCGGATCAGGTCATCGACATGTTGAAACAGGGCAACGCGCGCTTTCGGGCGGGCAAAGGACAGGCTCACGATTACCTGGCCCAGAAACGATCCAGTGCGGCGGGGCAATATCCGGCCGCGGTGATCCTGAGTTGTATCGATTCCCGCGCGCCCGCTGAAATCATTCTGGATACGGGCATCGGTGACACCTTCAACGGCCGTATCGCGGGCAATATCGCGAATCCCGATCTATTGGGCAGCATGGAATTCGCCTGCGCGGCGGCGGGCGCCAAAGTGGTGCTGGTGATGGGACACACCGCGTGCGGCGCGGTGGCCGGCGCTATCGACGGCGTGGAATTGGGCAACCTGACCGGCCTGCTCAAGGTCATCAGGCCGGCGGTGGATGCCACCCGGTTTTCCGGCGAACGCAGCGGCAAGAACCCGGCCTTCGTCGACGCCGTCGCGGCCGCCAATGTGCAACGCACCGTCGATGCCATCCGCAAAGGCAGCCCGATACTGGCCGACCTGGAGAAACAGGACAAGATCAAGATCGCCGGGTCGATGTACGACCTGAGCAACGGCATGGTGACCTTCTTGTAGCCCCTTCCTGATGGAATTGGCGTCGGGGAGCTGGCTCCCGGTGGCAGCCAGCCCCCTCGTCAACGGGGGCGTCTTTTGAGCATCATCCCCGCGTGTGTGTTCCCGGCCAGCGCACCAGCCCCAGGGCCAGGGCCGTGCCCACCAGAATTACCGCCGCACCCGACAGGATCTGAGGGGTCAGCGCTTCGTTCAGGAACCAGACGCCCCACAGTACCCCGAACACCGGCACCAGGAAGGTGACGCTGACGGCAGCCGTGGGCCCCACGCTGGCGATCAGCCGGAAGAACATGATGTAGGCCGCGCCGGTGCATACCAGGGCCAGCGCGATGGTGGCGGCCCAGGCCTGCCACGACACGGGCTGGGTCGGCCAGGTGGCAATGGCCAGCGGCGCCAGCACCAGCGAGGCGGCGATCATGCTGCCCGTGGCATTCGACAGCGCGTCTACCCCGCTGAGAAAACGCTTGGTCCAGTTGGCGGCTATGCCGTAGAACAGGGGGGCCGACACGGCGGCCAGCACCGCGGGGCCGTCGCCGCCGGCGGTGAAGTCCAGCTTGTCCCACACCAGCACCACGATGCCCAGCAGGGCAATGGCCAGGCCCAGCGCGCGCATCCAGGGCAGGCGGTCTTTCAGCCACAGCCAGCCGACCACGGCACCCCATACCGGGGTGACCGCGTTGGCCACCGACATGAAGCCCGCTCCCAGCGACTGCGCCGCATAGGCATACAGCAGGAAAGGCACCGCGGAATTCAACGCGCCCACCACCAGGATGGCCTTCCAGTGCCGCGCGATCAGCGGCAGTTTGCCGCGCATGGCCGCCAGCGGCAGCAGCGTCAGCGCGGCCAGCCCGACACGCAGTTCCATCAGCGGGCCGGGGCCGAATTCCGGCACCGCCATGCGCATGAACAGGAACGATCCGCCCCACACAGCGGCCAGCAGCAGCAAATCCAGCAAGTCGCGACGGCGCATGAAGGGTTTCCGGTCAGGGTTTGCGGGCGCCGGCCGCGCGAGTCAGCACATTCTTCATTTTGACGCGGTGCGCCAGATAGGCGCAGCCCAGGGCCAGCACCGCGCAGAACACCAGCCCCATGCGCACGCCGTCAAGTACCGAACTGCGCGCGATGGCAATGCCCACCAGCGCCGTGCCGACCGCGCTGCCGATGGCGCGCGTGGTTTGCACCAGCGCCGACGCCACGCCCACGTCGCGCCGTTCGCTCAGCATCTGCATGAACAGGGTCAGGTTGGGCAGCAAAAAACCCAGGGCGCAGCCATTGACGAAGAAGGCCGCCAGGATCCAGAGCGTGGAGGTGGCGGGCCCGAAAGCCAGCACCATCAGCGACCCGATCGCCAGCAGGCAGCCGCCGAACACCATCAGGCGCTGGGGCTCGGTTTGCTTGGGGAACAGATACCCGTTGACGATGCTGCCCACGGGAATGGCGGCCACCAGCGGCGTCAGCAGCAAGCCCGCCTGGCTGGGGGTGTAGCCCATTTCGGTTTGCAGCAGCAGCGGGCTATAGAAGATCAGGATGAACATGACCGCGCCCACCGCCAGCCCGGAAAGGTTCAGCAATTGCGATTCGCGCTGGGCGATGACGCGCAACGGGAATATGGGCGACGCCACGCGGCGTTCGTAGGGTACCAGCAGGGCAATGGATGCCACGCCCGCCAGTGCCAGCGCCAGGGCCAGCAGGGGGTGGGAATGCGCGCCAGGGGCGAAGGCCAGTTCCATGGCGGCCAGCGGCGCGCTGACGGCAATGACCAGCTGCTTCAGCACCTCGTGGGCATTCTGGTGGCGCAGTTGCGCGCGCTCGGCCGCGTTCACCTTGCGAAAGCCG
>NZ_JAJMLX010000226.1 GCF_020991325.1 Bordetella petrii
AGCCGGATACGATTCATACGCTTGAGCACTTGCTTGCGTTTACGATTCGCACACATTCTGAGAAATACGATCACTTCGACATCATAGATATCTCACCGATGGGCTGCCAGACAGGCTATTATCTTGTTGTCAGCGGCGAGCCGACAGCGGAAGAAATTGTAGACCTGCTTGACGCTACGCTGAAAGAAGCCATCGATATTACGGAGATTCCGGCGGCCAACGAAAAACAGTGCGGCCAGGCGAAATCGGCGGGCCGGCGCGATGTCAGCAGCGCCACGCCCAGCGGCCCGGTGAATTCCAGCGCCACGGCGATACCCAGCGGAATGGTGCGCAGCGACATATAGAACAGCAGGTTCATGCTGCCCAGCGCCGCGCCGAAGGCCAGCACCAGCCGCCATCCGGCTGGCGTCATCGGCATGCGCCAGGGCCGGAAATAGGCCATGAGGATCAATGCCGAGAACATCAGCCGCAGCGCCGCGGTGCCCTGCGCGCCCACGGCGGGAAACAGGCTCTTGGCCAGCGCGGCGCCGCTCTGCATGGATACCATGGCCACCATCAGCAGCAAGATGGGGTATAGCAACGAGGACGGCGGACGGGTAGCGGAAGAGGGCATGCTGCGGCAGGGCGGCCAGGAAGGCCGCCGCGCCTGCCATTCTACGGCAAGCCCTGCCGGCTTCCCGGGCCGATTGCAGTCCGGGACGGGCAGGAGTAGGCTTTCGACCCTGTTACCGGTAGCCCGATCATGAATGCCACGCTTCCCACCGCTTCCGACGCTTCCCGGCCCACTTGCCGGGCCTTGTTCACGGGTTTTTTCTGGCTGGGGCTGAGCGCCTTCGGCGGCGCGCTGCCGTTGGCGCGGCACATGGTGGTCGAGAAGAACCGCTGGCTGTCTTCCGAAGAATTCACCGAACTGCTGGGCCTGTGCCAGTTCCTGCCCGGCGGCAACATCATCAATATGTCGGTGGCGCTGGGCATGAAGTTCCGTGGGCCCAGGGGCGCGCTCGCCGCACTGATGGGCCTGATCGCCGCGCCGTCTGTCATCGTGATCTCGCTGGGCGTGGTTTACCAGCGCTACGCCGACGACCCGCGCATCCAGCACCTGTTCGCCGGCCTGGCCGCGGCCGCCGCCGGGCTGCTGATTTCCATGGCGGTGAAAATCGCCCGGCCCCTGCGCGGTAAATGGGCCGCCATCGCGGTGGCGCTGGCGTGCTTCTTGTGCATTGCCGTGCTGCGCCTGCCCTTGCTGCCCACCATGTTGATCCTGACGCCCATCAGCATCTTCGCCACCTGGAGAACGATGCGATGAGCGCCGTGCTGATCTCGCTGCTGGTGATTTTCACGCAGCTGTCGCTGCTGGCCTTCGGCGGCGGCAACACCATCCTGCCGGAAATGCAGCGGCAGGTGGTACAGGTGCATCAATGGATGTCGGCCGCGGATTTCAGCGCCCTGTTCGCTCTGAGCCAGGCCGCGCCGGGCCCCAACCTGATGGTAGTGACGCTGGTGGGCTGGCACGTGGCCGGATGGCAGGGCGCGCTGGTCACGTCCATTGCCAAGTTCGGGCCGTCGTCGATACTGACCGCCGTGGCGCTGGGCCTGTGGGAACGCTTCAAAGACCAGCCCTGGCGCCGCGTGGTGCAGATGGGCATATTTCCCATGACGGTCGGCCTGATGGCGGCCAGCGCGGCGCTGATCACGCAGGCCTCGGTGCATACCTGGATGCTGGGCGCCATTACGGCGCTGGTGGCGGGGGCCACGATTTTCACCCGCGTGCACCCCTTGTGGATGCTGGCCGCCGGCGCCCTGCTGGGCCTGACAGGCATCGGGCAGCCTTGATATTTCCGTGCCGATTTCGGTGTCTGGCACCCTGGCGGGAGCCAGACACCCGAGCGGGCCGAGGCCCGCGCGCTTACTCGATATACGACTTGGTGCTGTACAGATCCACCGGCAGGCGGTTCAGCACCGGCAGGCCGCTGGCATCCTCGGCCTGCATGTCGATATAGGTTTGCAGCACGTCGGCGTCCAGCACGCCGATGTCCTGGCGGCGCTCGGCGGGCACGTTGGCCAGGGTCTTGTAGCCGTCGCCGCCGGTGGCATTGAAGCTCAGCACGAACAGTTTGTAGGTGCGGGCCGGGTCCAGCGGCAGCCAGCCGCCGCTGGCGGCGTCCCACACTTCCGCGTTCGATACGCGGTTGCCCTGCGCCGCCAGGCTGTCCACGTCGAAGCGCAAGCCGCCGGTGTAGGGGTACGGGCCGGTGGTGCCGGTGGGGCCGTATACGGCCTGCATGCCGTCTTCCAGCATGCTCTTGACTTCGGCGCCCGTGATGTCCAGCCGCCACAGCATATTGCCGAAGGGCAGCACTTCGATCACGTTGGCCGCGGTCACATTGCCTTCCAGCGGAATGCGCACGCCGCCGCCGCTTTGCAGGGTGATGTCGGCGCCGCCGTACTGCATGTTGGCGACTTCCAGGTAGGCTTGCGCCACCAGTTGCTGGATATCGCCGCCGCGCACATCGACGCTGGCCAACGCATTGCACGCGATGCTGGAACGGCCGTAGTCCACCGAGCCGGGGCCGCCCGGTACGCGGCGCGAGCACAGCTCTTGCGGTACCGAGGCCACCACGCTGTTGCTGTAGGTGTCTACTTTGTCCTTGAAGGGCTTCAGCACAGCCGCCGCATCGGCGTCGGGCGCCTGCACGCGCAGGAAGCCGCTGGCCGCGATATCGGCCTGCATGGCGGCCTGGTCGGCCGGGTTCGGCGCGGTGCCGCCCACGGTCAGCGCGTCGCCGATCAGCACGTGCGGCGTGCCCGAGCACTGTGTGACGTCGCCGTTGGCATCGAAGCTTACCTTCAGTTCGCCCACCACTTGCGAGTATTCCCAGGCCTGCACCAGGCAGACCCGCTTGCCGTCCTTGTCGGTCAGCACGGTGGGGTATGCGCCGGCCGGCGAACCCACGTCGTAGTCGGCCAGCGTGCCGGGGCCCAGCAGGCTGTGCGAATCGCCGCCCACCACCACGTCCACGCCGCTCAGGCCGGCGATGACTTGCTGGTCGTAGCTGTAGCCGATGTGGCTCATCAGGACGATCTTGTTCACGCCCTGGGCCCGCAATGCGTCGATCTGGGCCTGGGCGGCCTCGGTTTCGTCCGTGAATACCGTGCCGGCATCGGGGCTGGACGACTGCTGCGTCTTGTTGGCGATGGTCAGGCCGATCAGGCCGATGGACTGGCCGTCGCGCTGCACGGTGATCGAGGGCCGCACCCAGTCCGGCGCGCGCGAGGGATTCAGCGGCGATGCATCGGCAAAGGTGACGTTGGCGCTCAGCACGGGCGTCTGGCATTCGCCCGAATGCAGCAGTTCAATGAAACGGTGCAGGCCGCTGTCGCCCTTGTCGAATTCGTGGTTGCCCGCCGTCATTGCGTCGAAGCACACGGTATTCATCATGGCCGCGTCGGCCTCGCCCGGCTCGCCCGCGCGGTTGAAATAAAGCGTGCCGGTCATGGCATCGCCGGCGTGCAGCTTGAGCACATTGGCCGATTCCGTGGCCAGCGCGTCGATGGCGGCGGTTACGCGGGGAAAGCCGCCCGCGTCCACGCCGACCTCGGTCGCGGTGCCGGCGGCATTCTTCAGCATCAGGGTCTTGGACTTGCTGTCCAGGTTCGAGTGATGGTCGTTGACATGCAAGATGGTCAGTTCCATCGGTTGGCTGGCCACCGGCGGCGGGGGCGGCGGCGCGTCATCGTCGTCATCATCGCCGCTGCCGCAACCAGCCAGCAGGGCCAGTCCGCTCATCATCAATATGTTTGTGTGCTTCTTCCAGGTTTTCATGGGCCGCGCGCCTCTTGTCGGGGAAGCCGAATCATTGAGGACGCAGATGACGGCGCGATGAACAAATGATGACGGTGAAAGAAACGCGCAACCCGGCACGCGCCCGGAAGGGCGCTCCATGCGGTTGAACGATGCCGGGGTGGGGCTCAGGCCGCGGCCAGGCGCCAGAGCGTGGTGATTTCCGCGGCGCGCGCGGCGTGCAACGGGTCGCCGGGGTCGGAGGCGCGTGGATGCAGGGGGCGGGCATCCAGGCGGCCAGCCACGCGCAGGCCCGCACCGGCAATCAGTGCCTGCAGTTCATCCGGGGCGCGCAGGCCCAGGTGTTCGGCCAGGTCCGACATGATCAGCCAGCCCTCGCCGCGCGGCGCCAGATGGACCGCCAGGCCTTCCAGGTAACCGCGCAGCATGCGGCTGTCGGGGTCGTAGATGGCGTACTCCACCGGGGCGCTGGGGCGTGCCGGCAGCCAGGGCGGGTTGCACACGACCAGGTCGGCGCGGCCTTCGGGAAACAGGTCGGCCTGCACGACGTCTACTTGTTCCTGCAGGCCCAGGCGCTCGAGGTTCTCGCGCGCGCAGGCCAGGGCACGCGGATCCTGGTCGGTGGCAATGACGCGGCCGATGCCGCGCCGCGCCAGGACGGCGGCCAGCACCCCGGTGCCGGTGCCGATATCGCAGGCCAGCGGCGGCTTGCCGCCCGGCAGGGGAGCCTGCGCCACCAGGGCCACGTACTCGCCCCGAACCGGCGAGAACACACCATAGTGGGGGTGGATGCGGGCATTCAGGGCGGGAATGGGTACGCCCTTCTTGCGCCATTCATGCGCGCCGATGATGCCCTGCAATTCGCGCAGCGAGGCCAGGTAGGGGCCGTCGGCCGGGCCGTAGGCTTCCAGGCAGGCCTGGCGCGCGTCGGGGGCGCGGCGCAGGGGAATGCTATGGCCGGCGTCGAAGGGCAGCAGCACGCTGCCCAGCAGGCGTGCGCGCTGGGCCTGGGCCATGCGGTGGCGGTTGAATGCCTCGCGGGGCGATTCTGCAGGCTTGCCCGTTTTTTTCTTGTCGATGCGGCGGGCCAGGGCCTGCAGCAACTGCCGGGCATTGTGGAAATCGCCGCGCCACAGCAGATGGGTGCCTTCGCAGATCAGCCGGTAAGCGGCATCGGCGGGGATCTGGTCGTCGGCGATGTGGATGCGGACAGGCGGCGGCGCGGCCGATTCCGAGCGCCACTGGGCGCTATGCGGCTGGCCGGATTCGGTCCAGTGGACAAGAGGCAGGAAAGACATTCGGGGATCCGGGGCGGACAGCCTGCCATTGTAGTGGCAGGCATCCGAGCCGAACGCCGCAGGGCCGGCCGGGGGCGCGTTCAGGCGGGCGGTGTCTGGCACCCTGGCGGGAGCCAGACACCCGGCAACACTGGGTCCCAGGTGACGCATGGACGTCTGACGCTTTGGATCCCAGGTGACGCATGGGTGTCTGACACCTTGGGTGTCAGACACCGTCCGTTGAGGCGGCTTGTGGCCGCCTCAGCGTCCATCCCTAGAACATCACCGCCGTCTTGCGCAGCGTGGTCCAGATGCCCCAGGCCAGCGGAATGCCCACGCATGCCCAGGCGAACAGCACCAGGGCGAACGGCGTCTTGAAGGTGGACGTGCCCTCGCCGTGCACTTCGGACGCCACGGCGCGCTCGTGGGCCAGGGCTTTTTCGCGGGCGAGTTCCTCGTCGCTCATGAAGTACTTCGGGTTGACCGGACGGATCGCCATATTGCACAGGAAACCCAGGATCAACATGCCCGCCAGGATGTACATGGTGATGTCGTACACCTGGGCGCGCGGCACGCCTATGGACAACTGGTATTCGCGGATGTAGTTCACCAGCACCGGCCCGAAGATGCCAGCCGCCGACCACGCCGTGAGCAGGCGCCCGTGGATGGCGCCCACCATCTGCGTGCCGAACAGGTCGGCCAGGTAGGCCGGCACCGTCGAGAAGCCGCCGCCGTACATCGAGATGATGATGCAGAACGCGCCCACGAACAGGGCCAGCGCGCCTAGATGCGCCGACCACGGCACCGAGGCATACAGCACGAAGCCCAGCACCAGGAACACGAAGTACGTCATCTTGCGGCCCAGCTTGTCCGACAGGCTGGCCCAGAAGAACCGGCCGCCGATATTGAACAGGCTGAGCAGGCCAGTGAAGCCCGCCGCGATGGCGGCAATGGAAGCCAGCTGGGCCTTGTCCAGCTGATTGAAGGGCAGGTCGGGCTGGCCGATCAGCGAGCCGCCGAACACTTCCTGCAGTAGCGGCGACGCCATGCCGATGATGCCGATGCCCGCCGTGACGTTCAGGCACAGCACCCACCACACCAGCCAGAACTGGGGAATGCCCCACACGCGCTTCACGTGCACATGGCCCTTGGTGATCATCACGTTGTTGGCATGCTTGACGGGCTCGGTCCAGCCGGAGGGTTTCCAGCCGGTGGGCGGAACGCGGTAGCCCAGCGCGCCCGACATCATGAACACGAAGTACACCACGGCCAGCGTCAGGAAGGTTTGCCACACGCCCAGCCCCGCGGGGGTGGCGAAATGGCGCATCATCATGTCGGCCAGCGGCGCGCCTATCATGGCGCCGCCGCCGAAACCCATGATGGCCATGCCGGTGGCCATGCCGCGCCGGTCGGGGAACCACTTGATCAAGGTACTGACCGGCGAGATATACCCCAGCCCCAGCCCGATGCCGCCGATGACCCCCGACCCCAGCCACAGCATCCACAGCTGATGCGCATAGATGCCGATGGCGGAAATGACCAGCCCGCCGCACCAGCACACGGCGGCCACTATGCCGGCCTTGCGCGGGCCGGCGCGTTCCAGCCACCCGCCCCACAGCGCGGCGGCGCAGCCCAGCAGCACGAAGAACAGGGTGTACATCCAGCCCATGGTGGAAATGCGCCAGTTGCACTGGGTGGTGAACAGCTCCGCCAGTACGCTCATGTCGGCGGCGCAGGTGGCTGCCGCGCCGCCCAGCGATTTGGACAATGGCAGCCAGAACACCGAGAAGCCGTAGGCCATGCCTATGCACAAGTGGATGGCCAGCGCCGCCGGCGGCACCAGCCAGCGGTTGAAGCCGGGGCCCGCGATGGTGCGTTCTTTATCCAGGAAGCCCGGCCTCGCGCCGGGCAAATCCAGTGTGGCGGTATCGCTCATAGTGTCTCCTCTCCAGGGTGGCGCGCAGGCCGGGTATGGGCGCTCGCGAAGTGCGGCGGCCTCTGTGTTTATTGGTGTCGGGCAAGCCTTATGCGGGTTGGGCGGGGGTCAGCCGCTGGCGGTTCGCCGCGACGGCTTCCCGTACGATCTCGTGCAGGCGGACGTCGCCGTCCTGGCCGTCGGGGTGGGCGGCCAGGAAATCGAGCAGGGCGTGGCGCATGCGGGGCTCCCAGAACTTGTGAATGTGGCCGGCCACGCCTTCCAGCGCCTCGGCGCGGTCGGGCAGGGCATCGAAGAAATCGCCGATGCGGTTGGCCATGCGGATCAGGTTGGCGATGTCCATGGTCAGGGCTGGATGCGTTCAGGATGTGAATAGATGGCGGCGTCGGCGTTGCGCACGAAACCCAGCAGCGCCACGTTGGTGTTCTGGGCCACGCGGATGGCCAGCGCGGTGGGCGCGGACACGGCCGCCAGGACGCCGATGCCGGCGGACGCGCATTTTTGCACCATTTCGAAACTGGCGCGGCTGGACACCAGCGCCAGGCCGCCCTGCGGACCAGGGTGCTGGCGGGACAGGGCGCCCACCAGCTTGTCCAGCGCGTTGTGCCGGCCCACGTCTTCGCGCACCAGCTGCAGCTGGCCCGCGGCGTCG
>NZ_JAJMLX010000227.1 GCF_020991325.1 Bordetella petrii
CTTCCGCCGAATTGACGCCGGCCCGCCTGGCCGACTTGCTGGATGACCCCGCGACGCGGGACCAATTGATAGAACGCTTGCGCGCCGAGGTGCCACCCGCCGGCGGCGCGGCGCAGTCCGGCAAGCAGGCCGACGCGGCGCCATCGCTACCCACGCGGGTCGCGCAAGGGGCGCAGTTGTTTCTGGGAGGCATGGCCGCGAATGCGGGACAGGCCGTCGATGAACTGACCGCGCTGGCCACCGGCGAAGGGTTGCCGCCCCAACGCCGCGACGAACTGCTTGAAACCCTGCTGGAACTGGCCATCGTGATGGCGGCCACGATCGTGGTGTTCGCGCTGTTGCGGGCGCTGGCGTTGCGCATCTATGCCCGGTTCGATGCCTGGGTGGCGCGCATGCCGGCTCCGGCGCCCGGGCCGCGCCGGCCCGTGGCCATGTCTGTCCTGACGCGCCGTGCCGGCGCCATGCTGGGCGCGCTGGCCATCGACGTGTTCATCGTGCTGCTGGCAGGCCTGGCCGGCTACGCCGTGGCCATGTACGGCACGGGCGCGCGCGGCACCGTCAGCACGGCGCAGTCCCTGTTCGTGAATGCCTTCGTGGCCGTTGAGATCGCCAAGGCGCTGATCCGCGGCGTGTTCGCCACGCGCTATCCCATGCTGCGGCTGTTCAGCATGGCCGACGACGTGGCGCGCTACTGGAACTCGCGCCTGGGGCGCATCGCGGCCGCCATCGGCTACGGCCTGCTGCTGGCCGAGCCGCTGGCCAAGGCGCTGCTGTCGACGGCCATCGGCGAACTGCTGGGCCTGTTCATCATGCTGCTGGCCTACAGCTACGCGGTGCGCATCATATGGTCCAACCGGCAGGTGCTTCGCGAGCGCCTGGAACAGCGCGCCGCGCGCGCCTCCACCGCGTATTTCGGCACCTGGTTCCGCCTGCTGGCGCGCACCTGGCATGTGCTGGCCCTCGGCTACTTCACCGTACTGCTGGTGGTCAGCCAGGTGGATACCGAGCATGCGCTGCCATTCATGGTGCATGCCACGGTGCAGTCGCTGGTGGCCATCGCCATCGGCACGGTATTGATCGTGGCGCTGTCGGGGGTGCTGGCGCGCCGCATCACGCTGCCCGATGACGTGCGCCGCCGGCTGCCCATGCTGGAAGCCAGGGTCAACGCCTACGTGCCGGCCGCCCTGCGCGGCCTGGGGGTGCTGATCCGCATCGTGGTGGCGCTGTTCGTGCTTGATGCCTGGCGGGTCTTCGACTTGTCCAGCTGGATCGTGTCCGACGCCGGCGCCGCCGCCGTGCGCGTGGTGATACACGTGGCCATCGTGCTGCTGGTGGCGGCCGTGGTCTGGACGGTCATTGCCAGCATCATCGAGCATCGTCTCAACCTCAGCGAGGGCGGCGCCATGCCCACGGCGCGCGAGCGCACGCTGCTGTCGCTGTTCCGCAACGCCGCCCTGATCGTCATTATCACCATGACGGTGCTGGTGGTGCTGTCGCAGATCGGCGTGGACATCGCGCCACTGATCGCCGGCGCCGGCGTCGTCGGCCTGGCCATCGGTTTCGGGTCGCAGAAGCTGGTGCAGGACATCATCACCGGCGTGTTCATCCAGCTGGAAAACGGCATGAACCAGAACGATGTGGTGCAGGTGGCCGGCATCTTCGGTACGGTCGAGAAGATCACCATCCGTTCGGTGGGCATACGCACGCTGGATGGGGGGTATCACCTGATCCCGTTCTCGTCGGTGGACGTGGTGTCCAACCACATGCGCGACTTCTCGTACCATCTGGGCGAATACACCATTGCGCACCGCGAAAGCGTGGACGATGCTGTGCAGCACCTGCGCCACGCCTTCGACGAGCTCATGCAGGACGAGCTGCTGGCGCCGGAAGTGCTGGAAGAAATCAGCATTCCCGGGGTGACGGCGCTGAGCGACAAGGGCGTAACGATACGCGTGCTGATCAAGACGACCCCCGGCATGCAATGGGCGGTGCAGCGCGGCTACAACCGCCTGGTCAAGAAGCATTTCAACGCCGCCGGCATCGAGCTGCCTTATCCCCACACGGTGGTGTACTTCGGCCAGGACAAGAATGGCTATGCGCCGCCGGCCAATCTGTTTATGCAGACCGACCGGCCCAGCGAGGGCGGCAACGCCCGGGCCGCCGGCCACACCCGGCGCCGCCTGTCCAAAGAACAGGGCACGGCCTCGGAAGATGTGCTGGGCAACGAGCTGGACAGGGTGGTGGAAGACGACGCCGGCGACACCGCGCCGCGGCCCGCCTAGCGCAGGCCCAGCAGCCGCTCGATCTCGCGCGCCAGGGTGACCAGCCTGGGCCCGAGATCGGCGGCGCGCTCTTTGTAGGGGCCGTCGCAACTGGGAACGCCGCAGTTCACCACGTAAAGCAGGGAATCGTAGGGTTTGTACAGCGGCACCGCGAAGCCGTAGGCATCGGGGCGCCATTGCAGGTTGTTGCCGCAGAAGCCCTTGCGTTCCAGGTCGCGCTGGGCGGGCGCCAGGGCGGCGATATGCCGGCCGTAGGCGGCCGCGTCGGCAACGCGCAACTGGTTCAGCACGGCGGCGCGCTGCGCTTCGGGCACGCGGCACAGCCATGCCTTGCCGGCCGCGCTGGCCAGCAGGGGCAATGCGGCGCCGATATCGGGCCGGGTCTGCAGGCTGTCGTTCGAGCGCGCTGTTTCCACGAATACCATTTGCAGGCGGTCGCGCACCACCAGCGACACGCCGCCACGGGCATGGTCGGCCAACTGCTTCATCAGGGGCCGGGCCACCTGGCGTATCTGCATGCTGGCCAGCAGCGGGTAGCTCATGGCCAGCACCGACGCCCCCAGCCGGTAGCGTGCGCTTGCGGCGTCGCGCTGCAGGAAACCCAGTTCCACCAGAGTATGCGTCAGGCGGGCCACGGCGCTGCGCGACAGGCCCGTCTGGCGGGCGAAATCCTTGTTGGCCAGGGCCGGGCTGTCGGCCTTGAAGCAGGCCAGGATGTCGATGCCGTGGGCCAGTGTGGTGGCGAACTGGGTGTCGCGATCGGGTTGCGGGTTCATGATCCGTGCCCGGCGCGTTCGACCAGTTTTTCTACGCGGGCCACCAGTTTCTTCAACTGGGGAGCGATGCGGCGTTCCAGTTCGCCCGGCTTCAGACGGGACACCGGCATTCCGCAGTTGAACACCAGGACCCGGCCGTCCACCGCGTGCCGCATGGGCACAGCGACGGCATGCACATCGGAATGCCAGTCGCCCAGAGAGATGCAGTATCCATGCCGCGCGTAGTCATGCCGGGCGCGCTCCCAGGCGGCGGCGTAGCGCCGGCAGCCATCGGGGTCGCGCTGGCGCAGCGTCTGCAATACCTGGCCCGCCGTTGCCTCGTCGCACTGGGCCAGCCAGGCCCGGCCCATGGCCGAGGCCAGCATCGGCAGCAGGGCCCCTATATCGGGGCGGAATGCCACCGCGTCGTGGCCGCGGCAGGTTTCCAGGTACACCATGTGCAGCCCGTCGCGCATGCCCAGCGAAGCCGAGCCGCCGGCGTCTTCAGCCAGCCGGGCCATCAGCGGGCGGGCGAGCTGGCGGATCTTGATGCTGGCCAGCAGGGGGTAGCTGAGCGACAACACGGCCGGCCCCAGCCGGTAGCGCCGCAAGCGGGCGTCGTACAGCAGCAGGCCGCGTTGCAGCAAGGTGTAGGTCAGGCGAGAAATCGTGGCCTTGGACAGCCCGGTGCGTTCCGCCAGTTCCTTGTTGCTTAGGACGGGTTCGCCGTGCCGGAATGTCTGCAGCACCGCCAGGCCATGGGCCAGCGTGGTGGCGAACGCGGGGTCGGGGTGGCGGTCGGTGGGCATGGTCGATTGCGCTTGCAGCAATGCCTGGATGTTGCCAGGAATGATAGCCCGGCGGCAGCAATAGATGTTCAAGATATCAAAACAAACGTCTCATATCGAAAATCGATTTGCTAGTCTGGCCGGCATTGATGGCGATACCGGCCACAGGCTTGCCCCGGAGCATCCCGATGATCAGAGACCCCGACAGTTTTCGTGCATTCCTGGATTCACTGCGGGGTTTCGTGCGCGAACGCCTGGTGCCTCGCGAGGCCGAGGTGGCCCGCGACGACGCCGTGCCCGACGACCTGGTGCGCGACATGGCGGCGCAGCACATGTTCGGCTATTCCATTCCCGAAGAATACGGCGGCCTGGGCCTGACGACCGAAGAACTGGCGCTGGCCGCGCTGGAACTGTCGCAGTGTTCGGTGGCGTTCCGCGCCCGGGTGGGCACCAATACCGGCATAGGCTCCGAAGCGTTGATCGCCGACGGGACGCCGCAGCAGAAGCAGCGCTATCTGCCCCGGCTGGCCTCGGGCGAGCTGACGGGCGCCTTTGCGCTGACCGAGCCGCAGGCCGGATCGGACGCCACCGCGCTGCAGACCACGGCGCGGCGCGAGGGCGACAGCTACGTGCTGGACGGCGAGAAGTGCTTTATTACCAATGCCCCGCTGGCCGGCCTGTTCACCGTGATGGCGCGCACCGACCCGGATAAGGCGGGCGCGGCAGGCATATCCGCCTTTATCGTCGAAAGCGGCACGCCGGGGCTGTCTACCGGCGCCCCGTACGACAAAATGGGGCAGGCGGGGTCGCCGGTATCGTCCGTGCACTTCGCCGCCTGCCGGGTGCCCGCCGGCAACCTGATAGGCGGCCAGGAAGGCATGGGCTTTCGCACCGCCATGAAGGTGCTGAACAAGCAGCGCATCCACCTGGCGGCCCTGTGCGTGGGTCCGGCCATGCGCATGCTGGACGATACGCTGGCCTTCGTGGGCCAGCGCAGGCAGTTCGGCCAGCCGCTGATGGACTTCCAGCTCATCCAGGCCATGATCGCCGACTGCCAGACCGATATCCATGCGGCGCGCGCGCTGGTGCTGCAGACCGCCCGCGAACGGGACGAGGGCGTGGACGTGACGCTGGCCGCGTCCATGTGCAAGTACTTCGCCTCGGAGATGTGCGGACGGGTGGCCGACCGCTGTGTGCAGATGCACGGCGGCTACGGATATGTGGCGGACCACGGCATCGAACGCTTCTACCGCGATGTGCGCTTGTTCCGCCTGTACGAAGGCACCAGCCAGATCCACCAGTTGACGATTGCCCGGCACACGCTCAAGCGTGCCGGTTACGAACCCGCGCGTTGACGGGTACCCAAGAGGCCGACGACACAACGCATACAGCGGCCCCATTCAGGAGACAAGGCATGTCCAAGATGAAGAAGTGGCTGGCGGCCACCGCCCTGGTGGCCGCCGCATTGCCCGGCGCCGCCGCGGCGGCTTATCCCGAACAACCCATACGCCTGGTCGTGCCGTTCTCACCCGGCGGATCCTCCGATATTCTGGGCCGCCTGCTGGCCGATGCGCTGCCGTCCATTCTTGGCCAGCCCGTGATCGTGGAAAACAAGCCTGGGGCGGGTGGCAATATCGGCGGCGAGCTGGTGGCGCGCGCCAAGCCCGACGGCTACACGCTGCTGCTGGCGGCGGCCGGGCCCACGGTCATCAATCCCAGCCTTTACCCGGACATGCCGTTCGACCCCGCCCGCGACCTGGCGCCTATTACGTGCATCACGCGGGAACACAATCTGATGGTGGTGGCGCCCACGGTGCAGGCCAGGACCCTGGCCGAATTCATCGAGTACGCGCGGGCGAATCCCGGCAAGCTGTCGTTCGGCTCGCCGGGCAATGGCTCGCCGGCCCAGCTGGCGGGCGAGCTGCTCAAGCAGAAGGCGGGCATCGACATGGTGCATGTGCCGTACAAGGGTACCGGTCCCGCCGTCACGGACCTGATGGCCGGCCACATTGCCCTGATGATAGACAACATGCCGGCCCTGCTGCCGCAGGTGGAAAGCGGACGCCTGCGGGCGATCGCCGTGCCCAGCGACAAGCGCGCGGCGGCCGCGCCGCAGGTGCCCACCTTCAAGGAAGCCGGCATGCCGGACTTCGTGGTCATGGCCTGGAAAGGGCTGATGGCGCCCGCCGGCACTCCGGACGCGGTGATCGAACGCCTGAACGGCGCCATTGTCCAGGCCTTGAAAGACCCTAAGCTGCGCGATCGCCTGGAAGCGCTGGGCGCCGAACCCCTGGGCAGCACGCCGCGGCAGTTTGCCCGGCAGATCGAAACTGAAACCACCTGGTGGCGCGACCTGGTCCGTTCCACCGGCACCAAGATCCAGTAGGGAAAGACATGAAGACATTCAAATGGCATTGGGCGATGCTGTCGGCATGGTGCCTGGCCGCGGGCACGGCCTGCGCCGCCTATCCTGAACAGCCCATCCGGCTGATCGTGCCGTACGCGGCGGGTGGAGGAACGGACACGGCGGCCCGCATGCTGGCCAAGAAACTCAGCCCGCGCCTGGGACAGCCGGTGCTGGTGGAAAACAAGCCCGGCGCCGCAACCCAGATCGGCACGTCGCAGGTGGTGCGGGCCGCGCCGGACGGCTATACCTTGCTGATGGGCACGGCCAACCTGGCCACCAATGCGGTGCTGTACGACAAGCTGCCCTATGACGTGGCGCGCGACCTGACGCCCGTGGCCTGGGCGACCGACGTGCCGGTGTATTTGCTGGTACCCGCGGGCAGCGACATCCAGGACCTGGACAGCCTGCGCCGCGCGGCACAGCGGCCCGACGGCCTGTCGTTCGCCACTGCCGGCGTGGGCAGCGTCCCCCATTTGACCGGCGAGCTGTTCGCGCATGGTGCGGAGCTTGCCTTGCGGCACATTCCCTACAAGGGCAGCGCCGAGGCGGTGACCGCGCTGGCGGGCAAGCAGGTGCCGCTCAGCTTCGACAACCTGCCGCCGGTGCGCGCCCAGATCGATGCCGGCCGGGTGGTGCCACTGGCCATCGCCGCGCAACAACGCAACCCGCTGCTACCCGACGTGCCCACCATGGCCGAGTTCGGCTATCCGCTGGCAGCTTCCTCGTGGTGGGGCGTGATGGCTCCGGTCGGCACGCCCGCGGATGTCGTGGGCAAGCTGAACCGGGAAATCGATGCCGTGCTGAACGATCCGGAAGTGCGCGACTATTTCGTGCAGCAGGGCATGCGTCCCATGGGCGGCCCGCCGGAGGCGTTCGGCCGGCATATCGCCGAAGAAACCCGGAAATGGGGCAAGGCGGTGAAACAGGCCAACGTGAAGATCCAGGATTGAACGCGATGATTCCGCAACGAGCATTCAGCGGCGATATGGCCGATTTGCGCCGGCGTGTGCGGCGTTTCGTGGACGAAGTGGCCATTCCGCGCGAATCGCCGGCGCTGGCCCACGATGTGTCGGGCCTGGACCAGGCGGTGGCCGAGTTGCGGCTGCAGGCGCGCGACCGGGGCGTATACGCCCCGCAGTTGCCGCCGGCGTGGGGCGGGCTGGGGCTGAACTGGCGGCAATGCGCCGACATATTCGAAGAAGCGGGCCGCGGTTTTCTGGCGCCCGCCGCCATGAACTGCGCGCCACCCGACCAGCCGAACATGCTTACCCTGCTGGCGGTGGGGTCGCCGGACCAGCAGGAGCGCTATCTCGCGCCGCTGGCCCGCGGCGAGCGCCGTGCCTGCTTCGCCATGACGGAAGCGCCGCCGGGCGCGGGTTCCGACCCGTCC
>NZ_JAJMLX010000228.1 GCF_020991325.1 Bordetella petrii
CGGATTTTGCCCTGCCCACCCAGGTGCCCGAACGCTTGGCGAGCGTCACGGTGCGCGAGGTCGCCCGTGTCAGCCTGGGTGGGCCGAGACTGCGGGTGGTACTGTCCAATGCCTATGGCCCGGCCCCGCTGCGCATCGGCGCGGCCAGCGTGGGCCTGCCCATGGCGGACGGCCCGGCCGTGCAGCCGGCCACGTTGCGCATCTTGAGGTTTGGCGGGCAGGAAAGCGTGGTGATCCCGCCAGGTGGCCAGGTGCTGAGCGATCCAGTGGATCTGCCGGTGCCGGCGCGCGGGCTGGTGGCCGTCAGCGCCTACCTGCCCGGCGACACTCCGTTGCGTTCTTTTCATTGGGAAGGGCGGCGCCATACCTGGCTGGCGCAGGGCGACCGCACCGGCCAGGCCAGGCTGGCGCCGTCCCGTACGGTGACGGCCCATGTGCTGTTGGCCGAAGTGCGCGTGCAGACGGCGAAACCCGCGCCGGTGGTGGTGGCGCTGGGCGATTCCATTACCGATGGCGCGGGCTCCAGCCCGGGCCGCGACCGGCGCTGGCCCGATTTCCTGGCGCAACGGCTGGCGCCGCAAGGCGTGGCGGTGCTGAACGCCGGCATCTCGGGGGCGCGGCTGCTGAGCGACGGCATGGGCGCCAACGCCTTGGCGCGCCTGGACCGCGACGTGCTGGCGCACCGGAACGTTCGCGCGGTGGTCGTGCTGCTGGGTATCAACGACATCAGCTGGCCGGGCAGTGCCTTCGTTCCGGGCGGCACGCTGCCCGAACTGCGGGACCTGGTCGCCGGCTACCGCCAGTTGATCGCGCAAGCCCGCGCCCGCGGCGTGCGGGTCATCGGCGCAACATTGACGCCGTTCCAGGGCGCCCTGGAAGGCACGCCCATCACGGGCTATTACAGCGCCCGGAAAGACGTTCTGCGGCAGGCCGTGAATACGTGGATACGCGAGAGCGGCGAGTTCGATGCGGTGCTGGACACCGATGCATTGCTGCGCGACCCGCAGGCGCCCGCAAGGCTGTTGCCCCGCTACGATTCGGGCGACCACCTGCACCCCGGCGATGCCGGTTACCGGGCCATCGCGCACGCCGTCGATATCAAGGCATTGCTGCCCTAGCTGTCGAGTTTCAACAGGTTGTTTTCCCCGAGCCTGGAAGCTGAAGGCTGATATCCGAGGGCCGCGCACCGCAGCTTTTTGCCTTGGGGCTGTCCTGCGGCAAAAAAAATGCCAGACACTGTGCAGTGTCTGGCATCACGTTCACCGCGGCACCGCCAGGCGCGGGTGCCTGGCGACGGTGAGCGGGAATGGCGTCAGTCTTCTTCGACGAAGGTTTCCTGGCGCTTCTTGCGGATGGAAGGCAGGGCCACCAGCACCACCAGGATGGCCGCGGCGGCCAGCAGCGATGCCGACAGGGGGCGCTCGACGAAGGTGAAGAAGTCGCCGCGCGACAGCAGCAGGGCGCGGCGGAAGTTCTCTTCCATCATGGGGCCCAGCACCAGGCCCAGCAGCAGCGGGGCGCCTTCGCACTTCAGTTTCGACCACACGTATCCCACCACGCCGAAGATGGCCGTCGTGAAAATATCGAAGGTGTTGTAGTTCAGCGAATACACGCCGATCGTGCAGAACACCAGAATGGCCGGGAACAGGATGCGGTAGGGCACTTTCAGCAGCTTCACCCACAGGCCGATCAGCGGCAGGTTCAGCACCACCAGCATCAGGTTGCCGATCCACATGGACGCGATCAGGCCCCAGAACAGATCCGGGTGGCTGGTCATGACCTGCGGGCCGGGCTGGATGTTGTGGATGGTCATGGCGCCAACCATCAGCGCCATCACGGCGTTGCCCGGAATGCCCAGCGTCAGCAGCGGAATGAACGAAGCCTGCGCACCGGAGTTGTTGGCCGATTCGGGGCCCGCCAGGCCGGCCGGGTGGCCCTTGCCGAAGCGTTCGGGTTCTTTCGACAGCTTCTTTTCCAGCGTGTACGAAGCAAAGGCCGACAGCACCGAGCCGCCGCCAGGCAGGATGCCCAGCATGGAACCCAGCGCCGTGCCGCGCACGATGGCGGGGACGGCTTCGCGGATTTCCTGGCGGTTGGGGTACAGCGAACCGATCTTGTCCTGCAGCTCGACGCGGTTTTCCTTCTGTTCCAGGTTGGACAGGATTTCGGCGAAGCCGAACACGCCCATGGCCACGATGGCGAAGTCGATGCCGTCCTGCAGTTCGGGGATGCCGAAGTCATAGCGGGCCACGCCCGAGTTCACGTCGGTGCCCACCATGCCCAGCAGCAGGCCCAGCAGGATCATGCAGATGGCCTTGGGCAGCGAGCCCGAGGCCAGCACCACGGCGCCGATCAGGCCCAGGGTCATCAGCGAGAAGTATTCGGCGGGGCCGAACTTGAAGGCCACTTCGGCCAGCGGGGGCGCGAAGGCGGCGATCAGCATCGTGGTGACGCTGCCCGCGAAGAACGAGCCGACGGCGGCCAGCGACAGTGCCGCACCGGCGCGCCCATTGCGCGCCATCTGGTGCCCGTCCAGCACTGTCACCACCGCTGATGTCTCGCCTGGCAAGTTGACGAGAATGGCGGTGGTGGACCCGCCATACTGGGTACCGTAATAAATACCCGCCAGCATGATCAGGCCGGCCACCGGAGGCAGTACGTACGTGATCGGCAGCAGCATGGCAATGGTGGGCACGGGGCCCAGGCCCGGCAGCACGCCTACCAGCGTGCCCAGGATGCAGCCCAGCAGGGCATACAGCAGGTTTTCCGGCGTGAACGCCACGGAAAAACCCAGTGCGAGGTTGTCCAGCAATTCCATAATGGTGTCTTCCCCTAGTGTTTTAGTTCATGCCCAGAAAGGACGGCCACAGCGGGAAGATCAATCCCAGGCCCTTGATGAACGCCAGCCAGCAGAACACCACCAGGAAAATCGCGTTGGCCAGTGCAACCTTCCAGCTGTATTCATAACTGGCGGTACTGCTGGCCATCACCAGCAGGAACAGCGAGGCGTACAGGCCCAGGGGGCGCAGCAACAGCCCGAACATGACTACGGAACCGATGATGATGAACAGGATCTTGAAATCGAACTTGTCGATCTTGGTTTCCGTGGCCTTGGGCGATATCGAGCCCAACGCCACCGAGGCGCCCAGTAGGGCCAGGCAGATGCCCAGCCAGAAAGGGAAATAGCCGGGGCCCATACGGGCGGATGTGCCCATGCTGTATTGGGTGGCCCCCAGCGCGAATCCTATGCCGAGGGCGGTGAACATCACCCCCGACCAGAAGTCCTGCTTGTTCCGTAGCTGCATAGAAGGTCTCCGTATTGTGCCGTGCCGGACCCAGGGGGCCTGAAAGGCGGAGACGCAGTGCCGTGGGACGCAAGAGGCTTGGACATGAAACATATAAAAAAAAATATGGCACGGCGGCGCGAGCCATATCAGGGTTCTGCAAGCGTCCGGACACTTAGCGCACCGCCAGCACGCATAAGTCCAAGTCGGGATGGATCGTAGCACGATGTAGTTTAGAATTCTGTTGGTGAATCCTCTAACCAGACGGGGCGCCGACATCGAAAAACGGGAGTTACAACCGGACGATTTCGCAACCCTGGCCGAGTTCCGTCACGCGCTGCGCCGCTTTACTGTATTCAGTGAAGCGGAAGCCCACGCGCAGGGCCTGTCTCCCCAGCAGCACCAAGCCTTGCTCACCATCAAAGGCAGTGGCGGCGCGCAGGCGCTCAGCGTGGGCGAACTGGCCGAACAACTCTGCATCAGGCATCACAGCGCCGTGGAACTCGTCAGCCGCCTGGAACGCATGGATATGGTTTCACGCTCGATAGACCCGGTCGACGGCCGCCGCGTGCGGGTGGCCCTGACCCCCTTGGCCGAAGCCAAGCTGCGCGCCCTATCTGCCGTCCATCTCGAACAATTGCGCCGCATCGGCCCGCTTTTGATCAGGCTGCTGGATAAATTCGGCCCCGCAATTCGTTAGGAAAACGTACGCCTGATGGACACTGCCCTTGGAAGGGCATGCGCGGACCTGCGTCCGCGCCCTGGGCTGGCTATTGAGCGCCAGCGCCGGGCCGTCCCGCTCGTCACGTCGGGCACACAGATCTGAATACAGAAACTAGGGAAACTCCTGAGAAATTGGCGATCCATTCCGTTGTGAAACTGCAACGGCAAGCCAAAATTCTTTAACTGGCGCCGCCGGTGGACGGTTCCTGCACCCGCTGCTTGATTTCTTCGTGGTGTTTTTCCATGGCCTGTCGCAGTTCGCGGCGCTGCAGGGCCGCTTCATGGCGCTGCTTTTCTTCCAGGGTGCGCAGCGTCAATGGCGGAACCGCCGTGGGCTGGCCGTTCTCATCCACCGCCACCATCGTGAAATAGCAGCTATTGGCGTGGCGCACGACTTGGCGGCGGATGTCTTCGGTAATGACCTTGATGCCGATTTCCATCGAGGTGCGGCCCGTGTAGTTCACTGAAGCCAGGAAGGTCACCAGTTCTCCGACATGGATGGGCTGGCGGAACATCACCTGGTCTACCGACAGGGTGACCACGTATTGCCCGGCATAGCGGCTGGCACAGGCATAGGCAACTTGGTCCAGATACTTCAGAATGGTTCCGCCGTGGACGTTGCCCGCGAAGTTCGCCATGTCCGGCGTCATCAGGATGGTCATCGACAATTGGTGGCTGGCTGTGGTTTCGTGCATGGCGGGGCGGGCAAGTGGAAAACACCATGGTAATCGCTGCGTCGTGGACAACAGCGCTTTTCCGGCCGGAATCCCCTCGTGGCGGTCTTTGCAAGGCTTAACTTTGTGCTTGATGTGGTTGCGATACGCTCATCGCGGTTTTCCTTGGAGGAAGTCACCATGTCGTTGTTCAAGCGTTGCTCGGCCGAGTTGATCGGCACTTTCTGGCTGGTACTGGGGGGATGCGGAAGCGCGGTGCTGGCTGCCGGGTTTCCCGAACTAGGTATAGGTTTCGCGGGCGTGGCCCTGGCCTTCGGCCTGACGGTGCTGACCATGGCTTATGCCGTGGGCCATATTTCCGGAGGGCATTTCAACCCAGCCGTTACCGTCGGGCTGGCGGTAGGGGGCCGCTTCCCCGGCCGCGAGATCCTTCCCTATATCGTCGCGCAGGTCATAGGCGCCATTGCGGCGGCGGCCGTCCTGGCCTATATCGCCAGCGGCAAGCCGGGCTTCGACCTGGTGGCCAGCGGGTTCGCGGCCAACGGCTATGGCGAGCATTCGCCCGGCCAGTACGCCCTGGGCGCCGCGCTGGTCTGCGAAGTTGTGCTGACTTTCGGGTTCCTGTTCGTGATCCTGGGCGCCACCGACAAGCGCGCGCCGGCGGGTTTTGCCCCCATTCCCATCGGCCTGGCGCTGACGCTCATCCACCTGATCAGCATCCCCGTCACGAATACCTCGGTGAACCCGGCGCGCTCGACCGGCCCGGCCTTGTTCGTGGGCGGCTGGGCCATCGAGCAGCTGTGGCTGTTCTGGGTGGCACCCATCGCGGGCGCCATTCTGGCCGCGCTGGCCTACCGCTGCGTGGGGCGGCAAGACACGTAATCAGAACGGCAAGACGGGGCATGCCGCCGGATGCATAATGGGACTCGGCCGCGCGCGGGCGGCCTGCTCCCAAGGAGATCCTCCATGCCTCAAGATTCGCAGTTCGACAGCCTGCTGCCGCCCCTGCGGCTGGACCGGCGCGCCTTTGTCGTAACGGCCCTGGCCACGGGTTTCACCGCGGCCACCGGCCATGCGGCGGCCGCCACCGCCATCACCACGCCATCCGATGGCCTGGATGCCGGGCCGGTGCAAATCCCGGCGCCCGGGGGCAACATGCCGGCCTACCGTGCCGCCCCGCAGGGCAAGGCCAACCTGCCCACCGTGCTGGTCATCAACGAGATCTTCGGCGTGCATGAATATATGCAGGACGTGTGCCGCCGGCTGGCCAAGGCCGGCTATCTGGCCATTGCCCCCGAACTGTTCGCGCGCCAGGGCGATGCGTCCAAGTACACCGAGATCGCCCGCCTGCGCAGTGAGATCATCGACAAGGTGCCCGACGAGCAGGTCATGGCCGACCTGGATGCCACCGCGGCCTGGGCCGCCAAGCATGGCGGCGATCCGAAACGCCTGGTGGCCACGGGATTCTGCTGGGGCGGGCGCATTGTGTGGCTGTATGCCGCGCACAACCCCGACTTGCGCGCCGGTGCCGCCTGGTATGGGCATGTGCGCAATACCACCAGCCCCATCAAGCCGGCCGACCCCATCCAGGTGGTGGACAAGCTCGGCGCGCCGGTGCTGGGCTTGTATGGCGAGGCCGACGCGGGCATTCCGGTGGCCGATGTCGAACAGATGCGCGCCGCGCTGGGCAAGGGCTCGGAAGCCGCCAAGCAGTCCGAGATCCGCCTATATAAAGAAGCGCCTCATGGGTTCCATGCCGACTATCGCCCCAGCTACCGCAAGGAAGCGGCCGACGACGCCTGGCGCCGCATGCTGGATTGGTTCGAGCGCTACGGCGGCTGAACCTACGGCTGGGCGGGCCGCTGGCGCAGCGGCGCATATTCCGCCGGCACCCAGGCGTATCCCGTGCCGTCGGTGCGCACATGGCCCAGGCCCGGGAAGGGCAGGTGCGCGCCGGCCACCCACAGCTTGTCGCGCGCCGCATCGGCGAACACTTTCTTGCGGCTGGCCAGGGCCTGCGCGCTGTCCACGTCGAATTCGATCACCACTTCCGGCTTGGCGAACTGCACCGCATGGCTGTGCACGATGTCGCCCCACACCAGCAGGCTGTTGCGCCCGGAGCTGAACAAATAAGACGTATGGCCCGGGGTATGGCCGGGGGTGGGCACGGCCTGTACGCCGGGCAGCAGCGCGTCGTCGGGCTGGTAGGTCAGGAACCTGCCGGCGGCCTGGTAGGGCGCCACGGAATCGCGCGACATCTTGAAGAAGGGCTGTACATCGGCAGGAGCCTGGGCCGCCACGGTGGGGCTCAGCCAGAAATCGGCCTCGGCGCGCGCGGCGTAGACGTCGGCTTTCGGAAACAAGGCCGAGCCGTCGGGTTGCAGCAGCCCGCAGGCGTGATCGGGGTGCAGGTGCGTCAGCAATACGGCGTCGACCTGGCCGGGCTGGAAGCCCGCGGCGCGCAGGTTGTCGGCCAGCCCGCCGGCCGTGGGGCCCATGCAGTGGCCCGCGCCCGTATCCACCAGAATTACCTGCTTGCCGTTCTGCACGATATAGCCGTTCACCGCGGTTTGCATGCCGGGCTCGGTGGGCACGAACATGCTGGCCAGCAGGCTGTGTATGTCTTGCGCGGTGGCGCCGCTGAGAATGGACGGGTCCAGGTCTACGTAGCCGTCGTACAGCGCGGTGACGATGAAATCGCCGACCGCCATCCGGTAAAAGCCGGGAGCCTGGGCCGTCGCGGGTGGTGTAGGTATTGGACGGCACGATGCCCGGCAGGGCCCCGCCGGTGCGTTCGCGCACCACGCCG
>NZ_JAJMLX010000229.1 GCF_020991325.1 Bordetella petrii
CGCCGCCGGGCTGATCGCGCAGGCGCGCCGCCCGGTGTTTTACGGCGGCGGCGGCCTGGTGAATTCCGGCCCGCAGGCCTGCCAGGCCTTCACCGAACTGGTGCGCCACACGGGCGCGCCCTGCACGCTGACGCTGATGGGGCTGGGCGCGTTTCCCGCGTCGGATCCGCAGTTCGTGGGCATGCTGGGTATGCACGGCACGCTGGAAGCGAACATGGCCATGCACCACGCCGACCTGGTGGTGTGTATCGGCGCGCGCTTCGATGACCGCATCACCGGCAAGCTGGCCGAATTCTGTCCGCATGCGCGCAAGATCCACATCGACATCGACCCGGCCTCGATCAACAAAGTGGTGCGGGTGGACGTGGCGCTGGTGGGCGATTGCCTGCCCTTGATCGACGCCCTGCGCGACGCCCTGGGCAAGCAGCCGCTGCCGCCGGCGCGGCTGGTCGACTGGTGGCGCCGCGTGGAAGGCTGGCGCGCCAGGGATTGCCTGGCCTGCCCGCCCGCCGAAGACGCCATCCTGCCGCAGCAACTGATGCAGCGGCTGAACGCCGCGCTGGCGGGCCGCGATGCCATCGTGTCCACCGACGTGGGGCAGCACCAGATGTGGGCGGCGCAGTACCTGCGTTTCGAGCGGCCCAACCGCTGGCTGACGTCGGGCGGGGCGGGCACCATGGGCTACGGGGTGCCCGCCGCCATCGGCGCGCAAGTGGCTCACCCGGACAAGACCGTGGTGTGCGTCAGCGGCGATGCGTCGGTGCTGATGAACATCCAGGAACTGTCCACCGCCATGCAGCACGAAACCCCTGTCAAGGTGGTGCTGTGCAATAACGGCTATATGGGCATGGTGAGGCAATGGCAGGAACTGATACACGGTGGGCGCTACAGCCACAGCTATAACGCGTCGCTGCCCGACTTCGTGGCGCTGGCCAAGGCGTTCGGCTGGGGCGCGGCGCGGGTGGACGACCCGGCCAGGCTGGACGAGGCGCTGGCGCAGTGCCTGGCGCATCCGGGGCCATACTTCCTGGACGTGGCCGTGGCGGCTCAGGAAAACTGCTTCCCCATGATGCCGGCCGGCGAAGGGCACCACCGGATGATGCTGGCCGAAGGCGTCTGGTACGAGGACGACACAGCCTAGCGGGCCGGGCCCTTGTTTTTCCAGCGATTTAGACGGTTTCGAACAGCGCCTTAGAACATTTGAACTGGACGCCCCGCGGGGCGCTTCCTAGACTCCCCATCACAAATCGACCGTGATGAGGAGACAACGTGCTGAGCCGGGCGCTGGACAATATTCGTGTGCTGGACCTTTCCCGGATCCTGGCCGGCCCCTGGTGCACCCAGAACCTTGCCGACCTGGGGGCGGACGTTATCAAGGTAGAGCGCCCCGGCCAAGGCGACGACACGCGCAAGTGGGGGCCGCCTTATCTGCAGTCGCGCGATGGCCAGGACACCCTGTCGGCCTACTTTACCTGCTGCAACCGCAACAAGCGGTCGATCTGCCTGGATTTTTCGCTGCCCGAGGGGCAGCAGGCGCTGCGCGAGCTGGTGCTTGGCGCCGACGTGCTGGTGGAAAACTACAAAAGCGGCACGCTGAAGCGCTATGGCCTGGACTACGACAGCCTGAAAGCGTTGCGGCCGGAGCTGGTGTATGTGTCCATCACGGGGTACGGGCAAAGCGGCCCGAAGGCGCGGCAGCCGGGCTACGACTACATTTTCCAGGGCATGGGCGGCCTGATGAGCCATACCGGCGTGCCGGATGGCGAACCGGGCGGCGGGCCGCTGCGCGCGGGTATTCCGGTGGTGGACATATCGACGGGCATGTATGCCACGTCGGCCATCCTGGCGGCCCTGATGCAGCGCGCGCGCACCGGCCAGGGCTCCTACCTGGACATCGCGCTGCTGGATGTGGCGGTGGCCATCAACGCCAACCAGGCGGCCAATTACCTGGTGTCCGGGCATTCTCCCCAGCGCAGCGGCAATGCCCATCCCAATCTGGCGCCATACGAGGTGTTCCGCGCGCGCGATGGATTCTTCATCCTGGCCGTGGGCAATGACAACCAGTTCGCCAAGCTTTGCGCGCTGTGCGGCGTGCCCGAATTGGCGCAGCAGGAACGCTACGCGACCAACGCGGCGCGCGTGCAGAACCTGCCCGCCCTGCGCCAGATACTGTCGGACATCATCGCCAGGCAAGACCGCGGCCACTGGACGGCGGGCCTGGAACAGGCCGGCATTGCGTGGGGGCCCGTCAATGACCTGGACGACGTGTTCGCCGATGAGCAAGTGCGCCATCGCGGCCTGCTGCAGCATGCGCGGCACGAACGTTTCGGCGACGTGCCGCTGGTGCGCAACCCCATGCTGGCCGGCGAGCCCGCCGCGCCCTTGCGGCCGCCGCCGCTGGCCGGCGAACACACACACGAAATACTGGGCAAGGCCTAGCGCCTGCCCGCATTAAAGAAGGCCTGGCACGGGCCCGCGCGATGGCACGGCTAGGCCTTCGATTTCCATCACTCACACAGGAGACACACATGAAGAGAACACTTTGGCGCGCCGCCCCGGCGCTGGCGCTGGCGGCGGCGGGTAGCGTGGCGCAGGCGGCGTATCCCGACCGCAGCATCACCCTGGTCGTGCCTTATGCGCCGGGCGGCACCACCGACCTGATGGCGCGCGTGGTGGCGCCCAAGCTGGGCGAGGCGCTGGCGCAAACCGTGGTGGTGGTGAACAAGCCGGGAGCGGGCGGCGCGGTGGGCAGCGGATATGCCGCGCGCGAGCAGCCCGACGGCTACACGCTGGTGATGGCGGTGGAAAGCTCGCATGCGGTCAACCCCAGCGTGCACGCCAAGCCGCCGTACGACCCCATCGCGGATTTCGCGCCCATCAGCAATCTGGCCAATGTGCTGGGCGTGCTGGACGTGCGCGGCGATTCCGATATCAAGTCGTTCGATCAACTGGTGCAGGCCTTGAAGGCCAACCCGGACCGCTTTTCGTTCGGCTCGTCGGGCAGCGGCGGCTACAGCCATTTGTTCGGCGAGCTGTTCCTCAGCACCACCGATACCCAGATGCTGCACGTGCCCTACAAAGGCCTGGGCCCGGCGCTGGTGGGGCTGATGGGCAGCCAGGTGCAGGTGGTGTTCGACAACCTGCCCTCCTCGGCCGGACACCTGGCTTCCGGAACCCTGCGCGCGCTGGCGGTGGCTTCGCCGCAGCGGGTGGAAAGCCTGCCCGACGTGCCCACTTATGCGGAAGCGGGCTATCCGGAACTGAACACGCCGTCGTGGTTCGGCCTGGCGGCACCCGCCGGCACGCCTGGCGCGGTGCTGGACAAGCTGAACCAGGCCGTCAAGCAGGCGCTGGCCGACCCGAAGGTGATGGAAGACATCAAGCGCCTGGGCGCCGTGCCAAACTACACCACCCGTGACGAGTTCGCGGCCATGATCAAGCGGTCCAACACCGTGTGGCAGAAGGTCGTTAACGACATCGGTTTCGAGAAACTCTAGGACTCCCATGGCGACTGATATTCCTCATTACACGCACGCCGGCTTCACTTTGCGCGACGACGGCGTGGGCACGCTGGAAATCCGCGATGCCGGCAAGCTGAACATCCTGAGCGCGGCCGTGGTGGAAGACCTGATCGGCATGCTGGCGCACATCGACCGGCGCGACGACGTCAAGGTGCTGGTGCTGCGCGGCCAGCAAGACAAGGCGTTTGTCGCGGGATCGGACATCAAGGAGATGGCCTACTTCGAGCAGGCCTCGGCCATTGCCTACATCGACCGGCTGCGTCAGCTGTGCGACGGTGTGCGCCTGCTGGCCGTGCCCGTGATCGCCCGCATTCCGGGCTGGTGCCTGGGCGGCGGCATGGAGCTGGCGCTGTCCTGCGACCTGCGCATCGCGTCCGACCAGGCGCACATGGGCATGCCCGAAGTGAAGGTCGGCGTGCCGTCGATCATTCACGCGGCGCTGCTGCCGCGCCTGATCGGCAAGGCGCGTTCCAACTGGATGCTGCTGACCGGCGAGGTGGCCGATGCGCAGCAGGCCGCGTCGTGGGGCCTGCTGGACCGCGTCGTGCCCGCGGCGGAACTCGACACCGAGGTCGACCGCGTTGCGAGTATGCTTGCCGGGCTGGGCCAGCATGCGCTGGCCCAGCAGAAACGGCTGCTGCGCGAATGGGAAGACGAGCCCCTGGAAACCTCGCTGCGCAACGGCGTACTGGAGTTCGGCGCCGCGTTCGATACGGGCGAGCCCGGCCGCTACATGCGGGCTTTCCTGGACGAGAAGGCGCGCAAGGCGGGCGGCTGACGGGGACGGGCGGCGCCGGCCCGCCGCCCTGCCCGGCGGCGATCGCACAGGAGGCTTCCATCCATGTCCTACGAGCTGAAAGACCTGCGCCTGTTCAAGGCCATTGTGCAGGCGGGCAATCTGTCCGCTGGCGCCGCGGCCATGTACATGACGGCGCCTTCGGCCAGCTACCGCCTCAAGAACCTGGAATACGCGGCCGGCAGCCCGCTGTTCGTGCGTTCCGCCCGGGGCATGAGCCTGACGCCGGCCGGTGAAGCGCTGGCGCGCCATGTGGATATCCTGCTGGCGAATCTGCTGGCCATGCAGGCCGAGGTCAGCGCCTATGCCCGCAACCTGAAGGGCAGCGTACGCCTGCTGGCGAACAGCAGTTCGCTCAATGGGTTCATCATTCCCAGCCTGGCCCGGTTCCTGGCGTCCAATGCCCACATCGACGTCGATCTGCAGGAACAGGACAGCGAGTCCATCGGCGGCAAGATCCTGCGCGGCGAAGCCGACATCGGCATCTGCGCCGGCAAGGTGGATGCGCCTGATCTGCGCTGCGAGCTGTATGCCATCGACCGCCTGGTGTGCGCGGCCGCCCCCGACCATGCCCTGGCGCAGCGGCCCCGCATCGCTTTCGCGGACGTGCTGTCGCATGGACAGGTCTGCATGGACCGCGCCAGCAGTAACTTCCATTTCGTGCAGGGCCAGGCGCAACGCCTGGGCAAGACCGTCAGCGTGCGCGTGCACGCCCACGATTTCAGCTCGGTACTGTACCTGGTGCGCGCCGGCGTGGGGGTGGCGCTGGTGCCCGCCAGCGTGGCCCAGCCGCTGGTGCGGGAAGGGGCCCTGGTGGCCGTTCCGCTGCTGGACAGCTGGGCCCTGCGCGACCTGCACCTGCTGACGCGCCAGGACGCCGAGCCCGCCGGCTTGGCGCGCCGCTTTGCCGAGGTGCTGCTGCACGACCCGCAGGTGGTGGCGGCCCGCACCGGCAAAAGCTGGCAGTAGGCGGGGCGCGCCCGCCCTTGGGTTCAGTCGCTCAGTCGTGCTTGATCGACACGGTCTTCAGTACGGTGAAGCCGTACAGCGCCTCGAAGCCTTTCTCGCGGCCGTGGCCGCTGGCCTTGACGCCGCCGAACGGCAGTTCGATGCCGCCGCCCGCGCCATAGTTGTTGATGAACACCTGGCCGCTGCGCACCTTGCGCGCGATGCGCAACTGGCGCGCGCCGTCGCGCGTCCAGACGCTGGCGGCCAGCCCGTACTCGGTGGCGTTGGCGATGCGCACCGCATCGGCCTCGTCGTCGAAGGGCATGGCGGCCAGCACGGGTCCGAACACTTCTTCCTGGGCCAGGCGATGGCCCACCGGAACGTCGCGCAGCAGCGTCGGCGCCTGGTAGTAGCCTTCCGCGGGCGCGCCGTCGGCCACCCGGCCTTGCGCGGCAGTGGCAATGCCGTCCTGGGCGGCGGTTTCCAGGAAGCCCTGCACGCGCTCTTGCTGAGTCTTGCGGATCAGCGGGCCGCAGTCCAGGTCCATGGTGGCGGGGCCGGCGCGCAGGGCCGCGAAGGCTTGCGACAGGCGTTCCAGCACGCGGTCGTAGGCGCTGCGCTCGACCAGCAGGCGGCTGCCGGCTGAACACGTTTGCCCCGCGTTCTGCACGATGGCGTTCACGGCCACCGGCACCAGCGCGTCCAGGTCGGCATCGCCGAACACGATCTGCGGCGACTTGCCACCCAGTTCGAGCGTGACCGGTACGTGGCGCTCGGCCGCCACCTGAGTGACCAGCACGCCGATGCGCGGCGACCCGGTGAAGGAAATGTGGTCGATGCCGGGATGGCGCGTCAAGGCGTCGCCCGCTTCATGGCCGTAGCCGGTGACGATATTGATGGCCCCGGGCGGAAAGCCCACGTCGGCCGCCAATTCGGCCAGGCGCAGCAGCGACAGGCAGGCATCTTCGGCGGGTTTCACCACGCAGGCATTACCCGCCGCCAGGGCGCCCCCGACACTGCGGCCGAAGATCTGCAACGGGTAGTTCCAGGGCACCACGTGCCCGGTGACGCCATGCGGCTCGCGCCAGGTCAGCACGGTGTAGCCGTTCTGGTAAGGCAGGGTTTCGCCATGCAGCTTGTCGGCCGCGCCGCCGTAGTATTCGAAATAGCGCGCCACGGCGGTGACATCGGCACGCGCCTGTTTGGTGGGCTTGCCGCAGTCGCGCGATTCGATGTCGGTCAGTTCGTCGGCGTGGTCCAGGATCTTCACCGACAGCTTCAGCATCAGGCGGCCGCGTTCGGCCGCGGTCAGCTTGCCCCAGGCGCCTTCGTCGTAGGCGCGGCGCGCGGCCTGCACCGCCAGGTCGATGTCCGCGGCATTGCCGCGCGCGATGCTGTCGAAGGGCTGGCCGGTGGACGGATCGATGACCGGGATGGATTCGCCAGACGATCCCGCCACGGGGCGGTTGTCGATGAAATGCTGCTTCATGCCTATGAACCTCTAGTGTCGTTGCAAGGGTGCCGGCGATGCTGCCCGGCAGCGGGCCCGTTGCCAGGCTAGAACAAAATGGACAGGCCTCCGTCCACGGCCAGCACCTGGCCATTGACGTACGAGGCGGCCGGCGATGCCAGGAACACTGCGGCGCCGGCAATTTCTTCGGGATCGCCCCAGCGGCCCATGGGGTTGCGGGCGGCCAGCGGGTCGTGCACGGCGGGGTTGGCCACCATGGCGGCGTTGGTTTCGGTAGCGAAGGTGCCTGGCGCGATGGCGTTGCTGGTGATGCCGTGGGGGCCGAATTCGGCGGCCAGCGCGCGCATCATGCCGGTCAGCCCCTGCTTGGCGGCGGGGTATACGGCGTCGCCGCGGCGCGCCAGCTCGCCTACCACTGACGTAATGGCGATCAGCCGTCCGGCGCGCTGGCGCATCATGCGCTCGGCGGCGTGCTTGGCCAGCAGCAGCCCCGCGACCAGGTCGGTATCGATCAGTTCGCGGATCTCCGCCGCCGTAATGGCCTGCAGCGTCTTGCGGTTGCGGGCGCCCACGTTGTTCACCAGGATGTCCAGGCGGCCGTGGTCGGCGTCGATTTGCGCGAAGGCGCGCGCCATCGCCGCGTCGTCGCCGACGTCGAAGGGCAGTGCCGAGGCCGCCAGGCCCTGGCCGCGCAGTTCGTCAACGGCGGCCTGCACG
>NZ_JAJMLX010000023.1 GCF_020991325.1 Bordetella petrii
AGCGGCAGCCGGGGCGGGCCAGGCGGACGCGCCGCCGTAGAGCCACAACGCATTGACCGGCGCCACGCCGCGCGCGCTGCGTGCTTCGTTCACGGGGTGTTCGTACCAGGCCATCTGGATTTCATTCAGCAGGCGGCGCCATGGGCGCATGTCGGGGGCCTGGCTCCACCAGTCGCGCAGGGGCAGGCCCGCCACCGCGGCGGGGCTGGCAGTGGGCGGCGCCAAACCTTCGGGCAGGCGCAGGCGCCAGCGTTGTGGATCCAATGCCTGGGCCTCGAACCCGGCATCCCGCAGGCTGGGCAGGGCGGTTGCCAGCAGCGCGTCGGCTTCGTCGGCGCGTATGTCCAGCAATTCAGGATCGAGCAGCGTAGCCTGGTCGGTGCCTAGCGCCAGGTGCGACAGTTCGGCCAGCCATACCGGAGCGCCATCGGCTGCAGCGGTGCCCGCGCGCAGCGGCCCCAGGCCGGCGCCGATGGGCGTACCGGCAGGCGGCTGGTAGCCCGCCTGCTGCAACTGCCAGGCCTCGAAGGGCGTACAGCCCTGCTGGCGCGGGTCGAAACCTTCCAGGTGCGCCTGCGCCGCCTGCAACCAGCCATGCAGTACGGGCGCGCGCTGCGGCAGCAGCCGGGCCAGTTCGGAGGCAACGGACGAGGGCGGCAGGGCGCCCGGAATCACGATGAGCATGGCGCCGATTGTAGTCGCTGGCCGGCGGCCGGACGGCTGCCCGGTTAATGCAATAATGCGTGGGTGCTGAAGATACCCTACGAACTCTGGATCGGCGCCCGCTATGCGGGAATGGCCCGCATCCGCCAGCGACGCGGACGCCGCGATCGCTTCATTTCGTTCATTGCCGCCACCTCGATGGCGGGTATCGCGCTGGGCGTCGCCGCCCTGATCGTGGTGCTGTCCGTCATGAACGGTTTCCAGAAAGAAGTGCGCGACCGCATGCTGTCGGTGCTGCCGCATATCGAGCTGTACATTCCCGGCGCGGTGCCTGAACGGGTGCTGGAGCAATGGCGGCAGTTCGCCGACGCGGCCGAACGCAACCCGGAAGTCAAGGGGGCGGCGCCCTTCGTGGCCGCGCAGGCCATGCTGGCGCGCGGCCAGGCGCTGCGGGGCGCACAGGTGCGCGGCATTGATCCGGGCACTGAAGGGCAGGTGTCCGACATCCCCGGCCAGATGAATGCGGGCAGGCTGTCGGACCTGAAGCCTGGCAGTTTCGGTGTGGTGCTGGGCAGCGATCTGGCCAGCAGCCTGGGGGTGAATGTGGGCGATACGTTGCTGATGCTGGCGCCGCAGGGTTCGATCAGCCCGGCGGGCTTTACTCCGCGCATGCGCCAGTTCACGGTGGTGGGCACGTTTATGTCCGGCCACTACGAATACGATTCCAGCCTGGCATTCATCGATGCCCAGGATGCGGCGCGGGTCTTCCGCGACAGCGGCACCGCCGGCGTGCGTTTGCGGGTGCAGGACATGCAGCGGGCGCCCCAGGTGGCCGTGGAATTGTCCAAAGTGCTGCCGCCTTATGTGATGGCCAGCGACTGGTCGCGCAACAATCGCACCTGGTTTGCGGCCGTGCAGACCGAAAAGCGCATGATGTTCCTGATCCTGGCCCTGATCGTGGCGGTGGCGGCATTCAATCTGCTGTCTTCGCTGGTGATGGCCGTGAAAGACAAGCAATCCGACATTGCCATCCTGCGTACCCTGGGCGCGGGCCCGGGCGAAGTGGCGCGCATTTTCCTGGTGCAGGGCGCGCTGATCGGCGTGGTGGGCACGGCCGTGGGGGTGCTGGGCGGCATGCTCATCGCTTATAACGTCGATGTCATCGTGCCCTTTATCGAAGGCTTGCTGGGCATCCATTTCCTGCCTCGCGAAATCTACTTCATCAGCGAGTTGCCGTCCGACCCGCAGTCTGGAGACATCATCACCATAGGCATCACCTCGCTGGTGCTGTCGCTGTTGGCCACCCTGTACCCCAGTTGGCGCGCGTCGCGCCTGCAACCCGCCCAGGTGCTGCGCCATGACTGATGCCCGCTTGATTTCCGCCGCCGACACTCCCGCGCTGTGCGCCACAAATCTGGTGAAGGCTTATGACGAAGGCCCGGCGCGCATCCAGGTACTGGACGATGTCAGCCTTACTGTCGCGCGGGGCGAAATGGTCGCCATTGTCGGGGCCTCAGGGTCGGGCAAGAGCACACTGTTGCATATCCTGGGCCTGCTGGACGCGCCCAGTTCGGGCGAGGTTGCGGTAGATGGCGTGGCCGCCGCCGGCTTGTCCGAAAGCCGGAAAAGCGCGCTGCGCAATCGCAGCCTGGGCTTTGTCTATCAATTCCATCATCTGCTGCCCGAGTTTTCCGCGCTGGACAACGTGGCCATGCCCCTGATCGTGCGGCGCGAGCGGCGCGACAGCGCCCGCGCCGCCGCGCGCAAGGTGCTGGAACTGGTGGGGCTGGCACAGCGTGAAGGGCATTTCCCCGGGCAATTGTCCGGGGGCGAGCGGCAGCGGGTGGCGCTGGCCCGGGCGCTGGTGACGCGGCCCGCCTGCGTACTGGCCGACGAGCCCACCGGCAATCTGGATCGCGGCACCGCGCACAAAATGTTCGAGTTGCTGAGCCGGGTGAACCGCGAATCCGGCACGGCGTTTGCTATCGTGACGCACGATGCCGAACTCGCCGCGCTGGCCGACCGCCAATTGCTGATGGAACGTGGGCAACTGGTTTCGGGATAGCCGCGCCGGCCCGCGCCTGCCATGCTGATCGACACGCACTGCCACCTGGACGCCACGGAATTCGATGCAGACCGCCTGGCGGTCGCGCGGGACGCCGCGGCTGGGGGCGTGCACGCCATTGTCATTCCGGCCATCGGGCGGGCGAACTTCGCCACCGTGCGCGAATTGGCGCACCGGTTCGAGGGAGGCGCGTATGCGCTGGGCATCCATCCGCTGTATGTGGGCCAGGCCCTCGATAGCGACCTGGACGTGTTGCGCGATGCCGTGCGCGCCGCGCTGGATGACCCCCGCTTCGTCGCCATAGGCGAGATCGGCCTGGACTTCTTCGTGCCGGAAATCGCCACGGGTGAACCGCGCGCGCGCCAGGAACGCTTTTACGATGCGCAACTGGCCCTGGCCGCCGAGTTCAACCTGCCGGTACTGCTGCACGTGCGGCGCTCGCAAGACATATTGCTCAAGTATCTGCGGCGTCGGCCCGGTGTGCGCGGCGGCATCGCGCACGCCTTCAACGGCAGTGCCCAGCAGGCACAGGCATTTGTCGAGCGCGGCTTCGCGCTGGGGATGGGAGGCGCCATGACCTTCACCCGGGCACTGCAGATACGCCGACATGCCGTCGACGTCGGCTTGGATCACCTGGTGCTGGAAACCGACGCGCCCGATATTCCTCCCGCCTGGCTGCACGCGCCCGACCGGCGCAACGACCCCGCCCAGTTGCCCCGCATTGCCCAGGTGCTGGCCGAGTTGCGCGGGGTGGACACGGACACAGTCGCCCGCGCCACTACGGCCACCGCTCGGCGGGTGCTGCCCCGCCTGGCCTGAGGACAGCGCGCGGCCGTCCGGCCAGACCGCGCTGCGGCGATAACGCATGGACATTCACGCTCACTAGGCGGGCGCGTGGCCCGCGCGCCGCTTACGCTCTGCGTTTTTTGTAGGAGCGGAACATCGTAGGGCGTTTGCTGTTGCTGGCCGTGGTCGCGGCCGCGGCCATGGTGCAGGGCATGCCGGCGTTGCCGCAAGGCCCCTGGGGTGGCACGGCGGCAGGGGCATGCTGTTGCTGTGCGGCAGTGCTGGCCATGGCGCGTGGGCGATGGCCGTTGGCCCGCCATGTCTGCGCCGCAATACTGGGCCTGTGCCTGGGCGCCGCCGTGGCCATACTGCACGCGCAAGCCCGCCTGCGTGACGGCCTGGACGACCGCTACCACGATGCGGTCACGCGGCTGGCGGTGCGCGTTGCCGATTTGCCGTCCGGCGATGGCGGCCAGTGGCGGTTCATGGCCGATACCGGCACGGCCCGTCCAGTGGGCGTTCCCCGCTACATCCAGGTGTCCTGGCGCGGATCGCCGGGCGCGCGCCTGCCCGAACTGATACCAGGGCAACGGTGGCGCATGGCCTTGGTGTTGCGCCATCCGCATGGGGCCCGCAATCCCCATGGCCACGACGCCGAGGGCCGTTTGTTTGCGTTGGGCATCCGAGCCGTGGCCACGGTGCGTGGCACGCCACGTCTGCTGGACGACGATCCCTGGTTCGACGCGGGCATCGCCATCCAGCGCATCCGCCACTATGTGCGCCGGGGCATGCGCGATGCACTGGGCGAGCGGCGCTACGCACCGGTGCTGGTCGCGCTGGCCATGGGCGACCAGGCCGGCGTGGCCCGCGACGACTGGCGGGTGTTCAATCGCAGCGGCATTACGCATCTGGTATCGATCAGCGGCATGCACGTGACGCTGATCGCCGGGCTGGGCGGCGCCTGGGCCGCTTTCGCGTGGCGGCGCGCGCGTTGGCGGGGAGTGGGCCTGTCCGAGACCGTACCCGCCCAAGTGGCGGGGGCGGCCGCAGCGCTGTGCGTGGCCTTGCTGTATTGCCTGCTGGCGGGCTGGGGCGTACCGGCGCGGCGCACCTTCTTCATGCTGGCCGTGGTGGCAGTAGCCGCCATGATGCGCCTGCCCCTGTCGCCGTCGCGCATACTCGCGCTGGCGGCCGCCGCCACCACCTTGCTCGATCCGTGGGCCACCCTGGCCCCGGGATTCTGGCTGTCGTTCGGCGCGGTGGCGATTCTGCTGCGCGCCGCGGCATCCACCGAGTCGGCCCGGCCCCCGCGCCGTACCGGCTGGTCCGCACGGCTGCGCGCACTGGTCGCCGAATTCGGCCGCGTGCAGCTTGCCATTACCCTGGGCCTGGTGCCACTGCTGGCCTTCCTGATGCATCAAGTGTCGCTGGCATCGCCGTTGGCGAATGCCTTCGCGATTCCCATCGTCAGCTTCCTGGTGACGCCCTTGGCCCTGCTGTGCGCGGCGCTGGGCGCAGTGCCCGGTATGGGCCCGCTGGCCAGCGCCTGCGGCATTGTGGGCCATGCGATTTTCGAAGCAATGATGGTCCCCGTGTCCTGGATCAGCGCTGCGCGCTGGGCGGTGCTGGACGTGGCCGCCGCCCCATGGCCCTTGCTGCTGCTCGCGGTGGCCGGGGTGGGGTGGGCGTTGCAGCCGCCAGGCTGGCCGGCGCGTCCCGCGGGGTGGCTGATGATGCTGCCCATGCTGTGCTGGAGCCCCGCGCGTCCGGCTTACGGCGACTGGTCCTTGACCGCTCTGGATGTGGGGCAGGGAGGGGCCGTGGTGGTTGAAACCGCCACCCAGGCATGGCTATTTGATACCGGGCCGCGCATGGGCACGGCGGCGGACGCAGGGGCGAGCGTGATCGCGCCTTTTCTGCGCGCGCGCGGCCATCGGCGCCTGCACGGCCTGGTGGTATCGCATGCGGACATGGACCATGCGGGCGGCCTGGGCAGCGTGCTGGCGGCGTTGCCGGTGGATGCGGCTTATGCGTCGTTCGACTTGCCGACCCTGGCGGGCAAGCATGCCGCGGCGGCAGGCGATGGCGCCGCGCCACGCCTGCCTGCATCCAGCCGGCGCTGCCACGCGGGCCAGGCCTGGCGCGTGGACGGCGTGGATTTCCGCTTCTTGCATCCCCATGCCGCCGATACCGGCAAAGGCGAGGGCAACATGCACAGCTGTGTCCTGCTGATTCAGGGGGCGAACCACACGGCACTGCTGCCCGGCGACATCGGGGCGGCGCAGGAACGCCGCCTGGCTTCGGCGCTGCCGCGTCTCGACCTGGTCATGGCTCCGCACCACGGTTCGAAAACCTCGTCCAGCGCCGCCCTGGTGGGGGCGGCGTCCATGGCGCAGGTGGTGGCCCAGGTGGGTTACCTGAACCGTTTCGGGCATCCGGCGGAGCCGGTACAGAACCGCTGGCGGCAGGCGGGCGCGACGTTCTGGCGCACCGACCGGCACGGCGCAATCAGCGTGCGTTCCACGCTCGCCGGCCTGGCCGTGCGCGCCGAGGCGTACGCCTCCCGGCGCTATTGGCATCGGGCCCCTGCCGGGCCCGGCTAAGATGTGGGCTCTTACGCGTACCGATTGGGAGCTGTCATGCTGGAACCCCGGTTTGATTTCGTCACTTGCGCCAGCCCGGCGGGCTTGCATCGCATGGCTTATTGCGAGTGGGGAGACCCGGACAACGACCGCGTGCTGCTGTGTGTGCACGGCCTGACGCGTACGGGCAGGGATTTCGACCACCTGGCGCGGCGCCTGGCGGGCAACTTCCGGGTGGTGTGCCCCGATGTGGTCGGCCGTGGCCGTTCCGACTGGCTGCTGACCCCGGCGTTCTACACCGTGCCGCAGTACGTGTCGGACATGGTGACACTGATTGCGCGCCTGCAACCGGCGTCGCTGTCGTGGGTGGGCACATCCATGGGCGGGCTGATCGGCATGGCGTTGGCCGGCGCGGCGGCTTTTGCACGCGCCATGCGCGCGGCACAGCCCCACGCGGGGGCCTGGCCGGCCGAGCAGGGCATCCGCCTGGACAGCATGGTGCTCAACGACGTGGGTCCGCGGCTGGAATCCGCGGCGTTGGGGCGCATCGGTCAGTACGTGGGGCAGGCCGCCGAATTCCAGACCTTCGGCCAGGCGGTGGAAGCCGTACGCCAGTTGTCGGCTACCTTCGGGCCTCATACCGACGCCCAGTGGGAAGAGCTTGCCCGGCACGTCTATGTCGAGCGCGATGGCCGCTGGGTGAAGCATTACGACTTGAGCCTGGCGCAGCCGCTGGCATCGCAGACGCCCGATGCCTATGCCACGGGCGAGCAGATCCTGTGGAAGTCCTACGAGGCGCTGGATTGCCCGGTGCTGGTGGTGCGGGGCGAGCAATCGGATCTGTTGTCCCGGGAAACGGCGCGCGAAATGCTGGCGCGCAACACGGGGGCCCGGCTGCACGAGATACCAGGCGTGGGGCATGCGCCGACGCTGATGGATGATGCGCAGATCGGCCCGGTGGCGGATTTCCTGCTGGGCGGCGCCCGGGGTTGATGCCTGGTGCCAGCGCCGTGAGACAGCCGTACAATAGCCCCATGCAAACCGCTGTCCCGAATGTCGACCTGCATTGCCATTCCACCGTGTCCGACGGCGTCCTGCCGCCGGCCGAGGTGGCGCGGCGGGCGCACGCCAACGGCGTCGATGTCTGGGCCCTGACCGACCACGACGAAGTGGGCGGCCTGGCCCAGGCGGGAGAGGCCGCGCGCGAGCTGGGCATGCGGTTTTTCACCGGCACCGAAATCTCGGTGACCTGGGCGGGGCAAACCGTGCACATCGTGGGCCTGGGGTTCGACGCCGGCAATGCGGCATTGGTGCAGGGCCTGCGCGCCACCCGCGGCGGGCGTGCCGAACGGGCCCGCCGCATGGGCGAGCGCCTGGCCGACATGGGCATGCCCGGTGCATACGAGGGTGCCTTGCCGTTCGCCGGCAACCCCGAATTGGTCAGCCGCACGCACTTCGCGCGCTACTTGGTGCAGGCAGGCTATTGCCCGGATGTGCAAACCGTATTCAACAAGTACCTGGGCGACGACTGCCCGGGCCATGTGTCCATGCAGTGGGCCCGGCTGGAAGAGGCCGTGGGCTGGATTCTTGGCGCGGGTGGCCGCGCCGTCATCGCGCACCCGGGGCGGTACAAGTATTCGCCGCTGCAGTTCAACGCCTTGTTCGACGAATTCCTGCAATGCGGCGGCGTGGGCATCGAGGTCACCACCGGCAGCCATACGCCGGACGAGGCCCGCCAGTATGCCGGGGTGGCGCGCCGTTTCGGTTTCCTGGCGTCGCGGGGTTCCGACTTCCACAGCCCCCACGAAAGCCGCGCCGACCTGGGCTCGCTGCCCGCCTTGCCCGATGACCTGACGCCGGTCTGGCACGACTGGCTCTGATACTTTTCCATGAACAAGGCTTTTGTCAAAGAGTCGGATGCCGACGACGATGACGACCTGCCCGAAGCGCAGGCGTTGCCGGCCGGCATCCGCAATTACATGACCCCCGCGGGCTATGCGCGGTTGCGCGATGAGCTGGCCCAGCTGATGAACGTCGAGCGTCCCGCCGTGGTGCAGGTGGTGTCCTGGGCCGCTTCCAATGGCGATCGCTCCGAGAACGGCGATTACCTGTACGGCAAGAAGCGCCTGCGCGAAATCGACCGGCGCATGCGTTTCCTGACCAAGCGGCTCGATATCGCGGAAGTGGTCGATCCGGCCATTCAGCCCAATCGCGACCAAGTGTTCTTCGGCGCCACGGTTACCTACCAGGACAAGGCTGGCGATACGCATACGGTCAGCATCGTGGGCGTGGACGAGGCCGAGCCGCTGGCCGGCAAGATCAGCTGGATATCGCCCGTGGCCCGCGCCCTGATCAAGGCGCGCGAAGGCGATACCGTCGTGCTGCGCACGCCGGGCGGCATCGAAGAACTGGACATCCTGGAAGTGCGCTATCCCGGGCCGGCTTGATGGTTGGGGCGGTGGCTGACAGCGCTTAGGGAAGTCGGCCACTGTCACGGGGCAATCCAGCGCCCCAAAAAAACACGGACACCGATTCGGCGTCCGTGCTGGAGGCGGGGTTCTATGCCCGCGCCTTCCGGTTGGCGGCCTGCGCCGCCGTTCTCCCCTGGGCTGCTGCTTATTTCTTGCGCGCGGCGATCGATTTCTCGGCCATGTTCACCAGGTCTTCGCCCACGCGCGACTTCCATTTGTCATAAACCGGCTTGGTGGCTTTCACAAAGGCCTGGTGCTGCGCTTCGGTCAGCGACGTGACGGTGACGCCATGGCCCTCGATTTCCTTCAGCAGGGAAGGGTCTTCGGGCGTGACGCCTTTGCGCGCGATGACGATTTCGCGCTTGCCGGCTTCCAGCGCGGCTTCGCGCACGATCTTGCGGTCGGCCTCGGACCAGGATTGCCATACCTCGCGGTTGACCACGAACACCAGCGGGTCGGCCACGTAGTTCCACAAGGTCAGGTATTTTTGCGACACGTCATAAAGCTTGGCGCCGGTGTAGATCGACAGGGGGTTTTCCTGTCCGTCCACGGCGCCGCTGGCCAGCGCGGGCTGCGCATCGGCCCAGCTCATCTGCGTGGGGTTGGCGCCCAGCGCGGTGAAGGTGTCGATGTACAGCGGCGAGCCCACCACGCGCAGCTTCATGCCCTTCATGTCCTCGGGCGTGGCTACTGCCTTGCGCGAATTGCTCAGCTGGCGATAACCGTTCTCGCCCCAGGCCAGGGGCACCACGCCGGCTTTTTCGATGACCTTGAACAGTTCGGCGCCCACATCGCCTTGCGTCAGTGCGTCGATGGCGGCGTAGTCGGGCATCAGGAAGGGCAGCGAGAACAGGTTCAACTGCTTGACCTGCGGCGACCAGTTGATGGTGGATCCCACCGCCATGTCGATCACGCCCTGGCGGATGGCGGTGAATTCGCGCGTCTGGTCGCCCTGCACCAGCGACGTGCCCGGATACACCTTGATATTGATGCGGCCGTCGGTGCGTTCGCGCACCAGGTCTGCCCAGATCTGGGCACCCTGGCCCCACGGAAAGCTGGTGCCTACCACGATAGACAGCTTGTATTCCGATTTGTAGTTCTGTGCATGGGCCGGAGCCAGGGCCAGCGCGGCCGCCGCGCACAAGGCGGCGCCGATCAGCTTGCGTAGTTTCATTGTGTTCTCCTCGCGATGATTTAAGGTTTGTTGTGATGAATGCGGCGTCGTGCCGGCTTCAATAACCCAGCTTGTGCGGCAACCATAGCGCCAATTGCGGAAACGCCAGTACCGCGACCAGCACCAGGAACATGGCGCCCAGCAGCCATAGCACCCACGGCACTGTGGATTCCATGGGCACGCGGGCAATACGGCAGGACACCATCAGGTTCACGGCCAGGGGCGGGGTGAACTGGCCCAGGGCAACTTTCAGTGTCAGGATCACGCCGAACCAGACAGGGTCCCAGCCATAGGCGTTGGCGATGGGCATCAGCAGCGGCACGAAGATCAGGAAGATAGAGATGCCGTCCAGGAACATGCCCATCGTCATCAACAACAGGATCAACAGCGCCAGTACGCCCCATTCCCCCAGGCCCGAATTGACGATGGCATGCGTGATGGGGTCGATAATGCTCAGGGTGGACAGCGCCCAGGCAAAAATGCCGGCCAGGGCCACCACCATCATGATCACGGCTGACAGTTCGGCTGCTTCGCGCAGAATTGTGAACAAGTCGCGGACTTTGATGGTGCGGTGGATGAACATGCCCACGAACAGGCCATAGAACACGGCCACGACCGCGGCTTCGGTGGGAGTGAACCAGCCCAGCCGCATGCCGCCCAGAATGAGCACCGGCGCGGCCAGGCCCCAGCTGGCTTCGCGCAGGCTGGCCCAGAACGGCGGGCGCGGCAGGTGCGATTCCAATTGGCCCATTTTGTACTTGCGAGCCAACCAGACGCTGGGCACGATCAGGGCCAGGCCGGCCAGCAGGCCCGGCACCATGCCGGCCGCGAACAGGGCGGGAACGGACGCGCCAGGCACCAGCACCGAATAAATGATGAAGGCGATCGAGGGCGGAATCAGGATGTCGGTGGCGGCACCGGCGGCCACTACCGATGCCGAGAACGGGCCGGGATAGCCCGCGCGCGACATGGCGGCGATCATCACCGCGCCCACGGCGGCCGCGCAAGCCGGCCCGGAGCCCGAGATGCCGCCCAGGAACATCGCCACGCTGATCGCCACCAGCGGCAGCATGCCGGGCCCGCGCCCCACGATGGCAATGGCCAGGTCGACCAGCCGGCGCGCTACGCCCGAACGGTCAAAGATGGATCCCACCAGCACGAACATGGGGATGGCCAGCAGCGGGTATTTCGCCAGGCCGGCGTAGAAATTCTGCGGAACCGCCAACAGGCCGAACCAGGCAACGTCCTGGTTGGACAGCACGATGGCCAGCGTGCCTGCCACGCCCAGCGCCACGCACACGGGTACCCCGATGACCATCAGTACGGCAAACACCACGAAGAGCAGGGTGGCGATCATGGCGCACGGCTCTCCAGCAGGCGGCGCAGGGTGCCGGCCGTGCGCAGCGCGATGGCCGCGGCCATCGCGGGAAGCCAGATCGAATACCACCAGGTCGGCACGCCGATGGCTGGCGAGGTTTCTTCGTAGATGTATTCGTCGTAAACCAGGCGCGCGGACAGCACGGCCAGCAATATGAAGAACAGCAGCACGACGGTATTGGCGGCCAGGCCCAGCATGCGCTGCCGCGCCGGCGAGCCTTTGTCTGCCACCGCTTCGATGCGGATGTGGTGGTTGCGCACGAACGCCGCGCTGCCGCCGGCCATGGTCAGCACGATCAGCAGGAACACCGAGATTTCTTCCGTCCAGGCGAATGACTGGTCGGTGAAATAGCGCACCAGCACGTTGGCGAAGGTGATCAGCGCCAGCAGCGCCAGCACGCCGACGGCCAGCCAGTCTTCCAGGGCCAGGGAAACCTTGGTGGCGGGGTCGTGCTCGGGGGGGATGATGGGTTCAACCGGCTCGGCCGGTTCGACGGAGACGTCAGGGCGGGACATTGGCAACAGCAGCGTAATACGGGGCAAGTCGGGATCGCAGCATCCTACCCGCGGCGCGGCGGGGCGTTAGTGCGTGTTTTCCCGCGGGTGAAGGGCTTTTGCAACATGCTGCGGCACGGCATAAGCGGGCAGAGCAGGGGCTTGTCATGCCCGGAAACCGGACTTTCCGCCGATGAAATCCGCATTTTGTTGCGCCGCAGAATATTCCCTGGAATACTGCATTGAATTATTTTGTAACTAGACGGATCGAGCCTGGCAGGCAAAAGGCGGAATTCCCGCCAGCCGGCCTTCGGGGAAATCCCTGAGAAGGTAAAATCCCGGTTTCGCATCTTTTACCCTTCAAAACGGCGCCCGCATCGTGTCTCTCGTCCAGCATTTGCCCGGTTCTTCCGTCCTTTCCGCCTTTCGTCGCGAACGCCTGCTGGCGCAGTTGCGGGAAGCCGGCCTGCCCATCGCCGACATTGCCGCCCGCTACGAACACTTCGTCTGCACCGACGCCGAACTGGACGGCGCGCAGCAACAGCAACTGGCCCAACTGCTCGACTATGGCAGCGGGCCCGCCGGCGAAGCGCCGGCCAAGAGCCTGGCGCTGCTGGTTATTCCCCGCCTGGGCACGGTTTCTCCCTGGGCCAGCAAGGCCACGGATATTGCCCGCAATTGCGGCCTGGCGGCGGTGCGCCGCGTCGAACGCGGCGTGCGGTACTTCCTGGTGCCCGAACGCGGCCTGCTGGGCGCCAAGTCGCTGGACGACGCCATGCTGGCGCGCGCGGCCGATTGCCTGCACGACCGCATGACCGAAACCGTGGTCGGGGCCGACTTCGACGGCCAGGCCCTGTTCCAGCCGCTGGCGGGCAAGCCCATGCGCACCGTGCCCGTGCAGGCCCGGGGCCGTGATGCCCTGGTCGAGGCCAATAGCACGCTGGGCCTGGCGCTGTCCGAAGACGAAATCGATTATTTGGCCGAATCGTTCACCAGCCTGGGACGCGACCCCACCGATGTCGAACTGATGATGTTCGCGCAGGCCAACAGCGAACATTGCCGCCACAAGATCTTCAACGCGCAGTGGGTCATCGACGGCCAGCCGCAGCGGGAAACCCTGTTCGGCATGATACGCGCCACGCACAAGGCGCAGCCCGAAGGCACGGTGGTTGCTTATTCCGACAATGCCGCGGTCATGCAGGGCGGCGCGGCACAGCGTTTCCAGGCCGGCGTGCCGGGGCAGGGCGACGCCCGCTATGTGCGGCACGATGCCCTGATGCATACCCTGATGAAGGTCGAGACGCATAACCACCCCACCGCCATCGCGCCGTTTCCCGGGGCCTCGACGGGCGCGGGCGGCGAGATCCGCGATGAGGGTTCCACCGGCCGGGGTTCCAAGCCCAAGGCCGGCCTGACGGGCTTCACGGTGTCGCACCTGCGCCTGCCCGATGCGCTCCAGCCCTGGGAAGCCGACCACCACGGCCTGCCCGGGCGCATTGCTTCGCCCCTGTCCATCATGGTCGAAGGGCCTATCGGGGGCGCCGCGTTCAATAACGAGTTCGGGCGCCCCAATCTGCTGGGCTATTTCCGCAGCTACGAGCAAACCGCCGGCGGCACCCGCTGGGGCTATCACAAGCCCATCATGATCGCGGGCGGCCTGGGCAGCATCGATGCCGAGCTCACCACCAAAGAAATCATTCCCCCAGGCGCGCTGCTGATCCAGCTGGGCGGCCCCGGCTTCCGCATCGGCATGGGCGGCGGCGCCGCGTCCAGCATCAGCATGGGCAGCAATTCGGCCGAACTCGATTTCGATTCGGTGCAGCGCGGCAACCCAGAAATCGAGCGGCGCGCGCAGGAAGTCATCGACCGCTGCTGGCAGCAGGGACGCGACAACCCCATCCTGGCTATCCACGATGTGGGGGCGGGCGGCTTGTCCAATGCTTTCCCGGAATTGGTCAACGATGCCGGCCGCGGCGCCGTCTTCGACCTGAAGCGCGTGCCGGTAGAAGAGTCGGGCCTGTCGCCGGCCGAGATCTGGAGCAATGAATCGCAAGAACGTTACGTACTGTCGGTCTTGCCGCAGGATCTCGAGCGCTTCGATGCCATTGCGCGCCGCGAACGTTGTCCCTACGCGGTGGTGGGTGTGGCCACGCAAGAGCGCCAACTGCGCGTCGTGGACGGCGAGGGCCTGCCTGGCCTGGACCCGGAAGCCGCCGGTGCCGGTACCGAAGTGCGCCCCGTGGACGTGCCCATCGACGTCATCCTGGGCAAGCCGCCGCGCATGACGCGCGACGTGCAACGCCGCCCCGGCGTCTCGCAGCCGCTGGACCTTGCCGGCCTGGACCTGACCGAAGCCGCCTACCGCGTGCTGCGCCACCCCACGGTGGCCAACAAGTCGTTCCTGATCACCATCGGCGACCGCACCGTGGGCGGCCTGTCCAGCCGCGACCAGATGGTCGGGCCCTGGCAGGTGCCGGTGGCCGATTGCGCGGTGACGCTGGCCGATTACGAGGGTTTCCGCGGCGAGGCCATGGCCATGGGCGAGCGCACCCCGTTGGCGGTGCTGGATGCCCCGGCATCGGGCCGCATGGCGGTCGCCGAAGCCCTGACCAACCTGGCCGCCGCCGACGTGGCGCGCCTGGAAGATATCAAGCTGTCGGCCAACTGGATGGCCGCCTGCGGCGTCGATGGCCAGGATGCCGCGCTGTACGACACCGTGGCCGCGGTCAGCGAGCTGTGCCAGGCCACCGGGTTGTCGATTCCGGTGGGCAAAGATTCGCTTTCCATGAAAACCACCTGGGAACAGGACGGCGAAACCCGCCAGGTGGTGGCGCCGGTATCGCTCATCGTGACCGCGTTTGCGCCGGTAGGCGACGCGCGCGCAACCCTGACGCCGCAATTGCGCACCGACGCCGGCGATAGCGTGCTGATCGTCATCGACCTGGGCCGCGGACGCCATCGCATGGGCGGGTCCATCCTGGCGCAGGCCTATAACCAGGTGGGCGTGACGGTGCCCGATATCGATGCTCCGCAAGACCTGCGCGCCTTCTTTATCACCATCCGCACGCTGGCCGAGGCGGGCGTGCTGCTGGCCTACCACGACCGCTCCGACGGTGGCCTGTTCGCCACGCTGTGCGAAATGGCGTTCGCCGGCCGCACCGGTATTTCGGTCAACCTGGACATGCTCACTTTCGATCCCGACTCGGCCGATTGGGGCGACTACAAGATCCGCCCCGAACAGGTGGCGGTGCAGCGCGACGAACTCACGCTCAAGGCGCTGTTCTCGGAAGAAGCGGGCGCCGTGATCCAGGTGCCGGCGGCGCAGCGCGACGCCGTCATGCAAGTGCTGCGCGGCGCGGGCCTGTCGGCGCATTCGCATGTCATAGGCGGCCTGAACGGCGCCGATACGGTCGAGTTCTACCGCGACGGCAAGAAAGTCTGGAGCCAGCCGCGCGCCGAACTGGGCCGCGCCTGGAGCGAGGTCAGCCATCACATCATGGCCCGCCGCGACAATCCCGCGTGCGCGCAAGCCGAGCTGGATACCTGGAACGACGCGGCCGACCCGGGCCTGTCGCCGCGCGTGTCGTTCGACCCGCAGGAAGACATCGCCGCGCCCTACATCGCCACCGGCAAGCGTCCGCGCGTCGCCATCCTGCGCGAGCAGGGCTGCAACAGCCAGGTCGAGATGGCCTGGGCCTTCGATACCGCCGGTTTCGATGCCATCGACGTCCACATGACCGACCTGCTGGCCGGCCGCGCCGACCTGAGCACCATGCAAGGTCTGGTGGCCGTGGGCGGCTTCAGCTACGGCGACGTGCTGGGCGCCGGCGAGGGGTGGGCACGCACCATACGCTTCAACAGCCGCCTGTCGGACCAGTTTGCCGCCTACTTCGCGCGGCCGGATACCTTCGGCCTGGGGGTGTGCAACGGCTGCCAGATGATGGCGGCCCTGGCTCCCATGATCCCGGGCGCCGGGCACTGGCCGCGCTTTACGCGCAACCAGTCCGAAAAGTACGAGGCCCGCCTGTCGCTGGTGGAAATTGCCGACACGCCGTCGATCTTCTTCGCCGGCATGGCGGGCACGCGCGTGCCGGTAGCGGTGGCGCACGGCGAAGGCTATGCCAACTACAGCCAGCAGGGCGATGCCGGCAAGGTGCTGGTGGCCGCGCGCTTTATCGACAACCACGGCCAGCCCACCGAGGCCTACCCCTTCAACCCCAATGGCAGCCCGGCCGGCCAGACCTCGGTCACCACCGCCGACGGCCGTTTCACCGTCATCATGCCGCACCCCGAGCGCGTCACACGCAATGTGATGATGTCCTGGGCGCCGCAGCAATGGGGCGCGGCAGACAGCGGCGGGGCCTACAGCCCGTGGATGCGGATGTTCCGGAACGCGCGGGCCTGGGTGGCCTGAAGGCGGGGGGGGCCATTTTTGCGGGCGTAGGCATAAAATCGGGGTTTTGAACCCCGTACAGGATCCGTGCCATGAACGCCCGCATTCCCGACGACGCGCAGCCGCCCACGCTCGACCCCGACGCCCTGCAGGCTTATGTCGACCGCCTGTGGGACGACGAAATCATTCCCGCGCTTACCGCCTATATCGAGGTGCCGGCCAAAAGCCCGGCGTTCGATGCCGACTGGGAAAAGAACGCCTATATCGAGCGCGTGGTGCGCGACGCCGCGCAGTGGGTGGAAGCGCGCAAGGTGTCGGGCCTGAAGCTCGAAGTGGTGCGCCTGCCGGGCCGCACGCCGGTCATATTCTTCGATGCCCCCGCCACGCGCGCCGACAGCGGCGACACAGTGCTGCTGTATGGCCACCTGGACAAGCAACCGGAGTTTTCCGGCTGGCGTTCCGATCTGGGGCCCTGGACGCCCAAATACGAAGACGGCAAACTCTACGGCCGAGGCGGCGCCGACGACGGCTACGCCATCTATGCCTCGCTGACCGCCATCATGGCGCTGGACGCGCAGGGCATTCCGCGCCCGCGCTGCGTGGGCATAGTCGAAACCTGTGAAGAATCGGGCAGCTATGATCTGCTGCCTTACGTGGACGCGCTGCGCCATCGCCTGGGTAATGTGGCGCTGGTGGTCTGCCTGGATTCCGGCGCGGGCAATTACGACCAACTCTGGATGACCACCTCGCTGCGCGGCATGGTGGCTGGTACGCTCGAGGTGCAGGTGCTGGACGAAGGCGTGCACTCGGGCGATTCCAGCGGCGTGGTGCCGTCCAGCTTCCGCATCCTGCGCCACCTGCTCGACCGCCTGGAAGATAGTTCCACGGGCCGACTGCTGCCCCAAAGCCTGCATTGTGAAATTCCCGCCGAACGCCGCGAGCAAGTGCGCGAAACCGCCCGCATCCTGGGCGATGAAGTCTGGCGCCGCTTTCCCTGGAGCTGCGGGGCCGAAGGCGGCTTTGTGCTGCCCATGACCACGCATCCCGAGGAAGCCTTGCTGAACCGCACCTGGCGGCCCACGCTGTCGGTGACGGGCGCCGAAGGCTTGCCGCCCCTGTCCAGCGCCGGCAATGTGCTGCGTCCGCGCACCGCGTTCAAACTGTCGCTGCGGCTGCCGCCGCTGATCGACGCCGTGGCTGCCTCGCAGGAAATCAAGGCCTTGCTCGAATCCGATACACCCTACAACGCCAAAGTCATTTTTCACGCCAACCAGGGTGCGGCCACGGGCTGGAATGCCCCGGCCTCGGCCTCCTGGTTGACGCAGGCGCTGGATACCGCGTCCCGCCAGTACTATGGCGCCCCTTGCGGCTACATCGGGCAGGGCGGCACCATTCCCCTGATGAGCCTGCTGCAGCAGGGCTTTCCCAAGGCGCAGTTCATGGTGTGCGGCGTGCTGGGACCGCGTTCCAATGCGCATGGCCCCAACGAATTCCTGCATGTGCCCTACGGCAAGAAGCTGACCGCCGCGGTGGCGCAGACCATGGCCGCCATGCCCGCCTGATGAACGCGCAATGATCCACACTGAAGGCGCGTACCAGCGCATCATCGACGAAACCCGCGGCTGGGTGGTTCAGGCCGTCATCGGCCTGAACCTGTGCCCCTTCGCCAAGTCTGTACAGGTCAAGCAGCAAGTGCGTTATGCGGTCAGCGACGCCACCGATGCCGAAGGCGTGCTGGCCGACCTGGAAGACGAATTGCTGCGCCTGTCTCAGGCCGACCCCGAACAGGTAGACACCACGCTGCTCATCGTGCCGGACGCGCTGGATGATTTCTACGCATTCAACGACTTCGCCGACCTTTCCGATCGACTGCTGAAGCGCCTGCGCCTGGTGGGCGACCTGCAGGTCGCCACTTTCCATCCGGCGTTCCAGTTCGCCGACACGGAGCCCGACGACGTCGAGAATTGCACCAACCGTTCGCCTCATCCCATTCTGCATTTGCTGCGCGAAGACAGCATCGACAGGGCGGTCGAGGCCTATGCCGATGCCGCCGAGATCTACGACAAGAACATCGACACCATGCGGCGGCTGGGCTGGGATGGCTGGCGCAAGTTGATGGCGGGCTGGACAGGCCCGCAGTAGCCGTCTGGCACGTATCGGGTGCCTGGCCCCTGAGGGTGCCAGGCACCGGGCCATGCCGCGTCAGGCAGGCCGCTTTGCGTAGCGCGCGGCCAGTACGGCGCAGACCATCAGCTGGATCTGGTGGAACAGCATCAGCGGCAGCACGATGGCGCCCACCGCCTGGCCGGCAAACAGCACCTGCGCCATGGGAATGCCGGTGGCCAGGCTTTTCTTCGAGCCGCCGAACAGCAGGGTAATGCGGTCTTCCAGGTTGAACTTGAACAGGCGGCCCAGCGCCACGCAGCCCAGCAGGGCCAGCGCCAGCAGCACCACGCAGGACACCACCAGGCCCGCCAGGGCCGGCAATGGCGTGTTGTTCCACAGGCCTTCGTTGACGGCCTCGGAGAAGGCCGTGTACACCACCAGCAGGATCGAGCCCTGGTCCACGAATTTCAGCACCGACTTGTGCCGGTGCACCCAGGCGCCGATCCAGCGGCGCATGAACTGGCCCAGTACAAACGGCAGTAGCAGCTGCAGCATGATCTTGCCCACGGCATCGTACGAGATGGGCGCGCTGGCATTCGACGCAACCACTGTGCCAACCAGCAGCGGCGTCAGGAAAACCCCCAGCAGGCTGGAGGCCGACGCGCTGCACACGGCGGCGGGCACATTGCCGCGCGCCATCGAGGTGAAGGCAATGGCCGACTGCACCGTGGCGGGCAGGCAGCACAGGAACAGCATGCCGGTATAGAGCTCTGGCGTGACCAGCGGCTGCAGCACCGGCTTGAGCGCGACACCCAGCAGCGGAAACATCAGGAACGTGGCGGAAAACACCGTCAGGTGCAGGCGCCAGTGCGTAATGCCGGCCACGATGGCATCGCGGGAGAGGCGTGCGCCGTGCAGGAAGAACAGCAGCGCGATGGCAATATTGGTGATCCAGCCGAACGCCACGATGCCCTGGCCATGGGCCGGCAGCACACTGGCGATGAGTACGGTGGCAACGAGAAGCAGCGTGAAGCGGTCAGGCAGGAAGCGAGTGAGGCGGGACATGGAAAAGGCGGCTGGACAGCGGCCGTCCGCGGGCGCGCGGACGGCCAAAGGGCGCTATTGTAGACGGCTGTGTCAGGTGCCGCGTTCAGCTTCCCGTAGGCTGGCAGCAAGCCCCGCCTATTCGATCTTGATCCCGGCGCGCTCGATCACTCCACCCCACTTTTTCACTTCGGCGTCGATCAGGGTCTTGAACTGCGCGGGCGAGCTGGCGACGATTTCCACGCCTTGTTTGCCGAACTTGTCGGCGACTTCCTTTTCTTGCAGCATTTGCACCATGCCCGCGTTGACCTTCTTCACCACGTTTGCCGGCGTACCGGCCGGCGCCTGCATGCCGAACCAGACCGTCACCTCGTAACCCGGTACGCCGGCCTCGGCCACGGTGGGAACATCGGGCAACAGCGGCGCCCGCTTGGTGCCCGTGGCGGCCAGGGCGGTAAGCTTTCCTGCCGTGACATTGGGGTACACATTCGGCAAATTGTCGAACAGCACGTCGATGTCGCCCGCCAGCAAGGCCGTGACGGCAGGCGCGCTGCCCTTGTACGGGATATGGGTCATCTTGGTGCCGGTCAGCTCCAGGAACAGCTCCATCGACAAATGATTCGACGACCCTGATCCGGTCGATCCGTAATTAAGCTTGCCCGGATTGGCTTTGGCGTAGGCAATAAGGTCCTTGACATTCTTGAACCGGGAATCGGCGCGCACGGTCAGGATATTCTGCGTGCTGCCGGCCCAGACCACGGGTTCGAAATCCTTCAGGGCGTCGTAGGGCATCTTGTTGCGGTACAGCCCGGGCAGCGCCGAAAACGGCAGCGGGGTGATCAACAGCGTATAGCCGTCCGGCGCAGACTGGGCGACCAGCGTGTTGCCGATCAGGGTGTTGCCTCCGGGTTTGTTTTCTACCACCACCGACTGTTTCCATGTCCTGGTCAAGTAATCGCTGGCCGTCCTGGCCAGCGTGTCATTGAAGCCGCCCGGCGTATAAGGCACGACGATGCGGACCGGCTTGTCGGGATACTCTGCGGCATTGGCCGCGGACAGGCCGGGACCGGCCGCCACGAGGCTCCACGCTCCCGCCAGCAAGATCAGTTTTCCAATGTTCATGATGTCTCCTCGACCCGTGGGCCGTGTGTTATTGATCTAGAACTTCACGACATAGCCCGGTCCGTCGATGACCGGGAACTCCTTGAATATCGATTCGTCCACCTCTACTCCCAGCCCGGGGCCGGCTGGCGGTTCGACGCAGCCGTCCTTGCCTATGGCGAAGGTCGGTCCGAACATGTCCCGGAACGGATTGAAGTGCGAGACGCAGGCCTCGAAGTAGCCCGAATTCTCCGTGGCTGCCAAGAAATGCAGCGATGCCGCGTGGTTCAGGCCGGTGGCCGAACTGTGCGCGTTGATGGGGATGCGGAACGCCGAGGCCATGGCGGCGATGCGCAGGGCTTCGGTGATGCCGCCCGTCTTTGACAGGTCAGGCTGCCAGACCTGGACGGCACGAGCCTCCAGCATCTGGGCGAATTCGAATCGCATGAAGTGGTTCTCGCCCGCCGCCAGGGGAACGAGCGGGGTGATCCTGGCCGCTTCGCGGTAAGAGGCAAAATCGTTGCAGGCAAAAGGCTCCTCCAGCCAGCCTGCCTGGATATCCGCCAGCGCCGGCAGCACGCGGCGCACTTGTGCGATGGTGTAGGCCGTGTTGGCGTCGGTCAGGATATCGATGTCGTCTCCCACCGCCTGCCGTACATGCTGGCAGCGGGCAATGTCGTCTTTGACGGTATCGCCGATGCGCAGCTTCACCGCCCGATAGCCTTGCTCGATGTATGACTGGGCTTCTTCGGCCAGCGCCTGGGGCGGCTGGTATCCCAGCGCGATGCCGCCGGCGTAGGCGGGCAGGCGCCTGCGGGAGCCGCCCAGCAATTCGTACAGCGGCATGTTGGCGGCCTTGCCGCGGATGTCCCACAGTGCCATGTCGATGCCCGACAACGCCAGGGCTGCCCCCGCGCCCAGCCCGTGGCTGGAGAACTGCATGCGGTGCACCCGCTGCCAGGCGCCCACCACGTCGGTAGCCGCCATGCCGACCAGCAATGGCGACAGCGTATTGTGGATATGGCTGATGATGGCGCCCGGACTGCGGCCCGGGTGCGATTCACCATACCCAGTGATGCCCTCGGACGTCTCGACACGCACGACGATGGCGTCGCGCTTCAAGGTACTGCCCACTCCCATCGTGACAGTCTTGCCCTCGGGTAGACGGTAGGAAAGTGGAACGGCGGTGATTCGGGTGATTTTCACGAGGTCTCCTTGCTTTCGCGGCATTCACGATTGACGGTATGGCCGTGGTTCTTCCCACGGATGAGAATCGACGAGGCTTGCACGGGTGTCTGATCGAGAATCTGAATAGCCCTGGCTACTTGATGTAATCGAGAATCTGGGCGGTGAAGGTTCCAGTGCTTGAGCTGCCGCCCAGGTCCGGGGTGACTTGCCGGTTGTCCGCCGCTAGCGCCGCCTCGATGGCGTGCATGACGGTGGCCGCGGCGTCGGGCTCGCCCAGGTGCTCTAGCATCATCGCCGCCGACCAGATCTGCCCCACGGGATTGGCGATACCCCGGCCCGCGATGTCGGGCGCCGAACCATGTACCGGCTCGAACATCGACGGGTACTTTCTTTCCGGGTTGAGATTGGCGCTGGGAGCGACTGCGATGGTTCCCGTGACGCCAGGGCCCAGGTCGGAAAGAATATCGCCGAAGAGATTGGATCCGACCACCACGTCAAAGCGTTCGGGCGACATGACGAAACGCGCCGCCAGGATGTCGATGTGGTACTGGTCTGTTGCCACATCCGGATACTGGGCCGCCATTTCGGCGAATCGCTCGTCCCAGAATGGCATGGAATGGTAGATGCCGTTGGATTTGGTGGCAGACGTGACGTGGTTGGAACCTATCCGCCCGGCCCACTCGAACGCGAACCTCAGGACGCGGTCGGTGCCTCGGCGCGTAAAGATGGCTTCCTGGCTGACGAACTCGTGGTCGGTGCCGGCAAACATGCGGCCGCCGAGCTGGGAGTATTCCCCTTCGGTGTTCTCCCGCACGATCCAGAAGTCGATCTTGCGCTCGCGGGCGTTGGCCAGCGGGCAGGGCACCCCCGGTAACAAGCGTACGGGGCGCAGATTGACATACTGATCGAACTCGCGGCGGATGGGAATCAACAGGTTCCACAGCGAAATATGGTCGGGTACGCCCGGAAAGCCCACGGCTCCCAGAAAGATCGCGTCGCTGTCGCGCAGCCGCCCGATGCCGTCGTCGGGCATCATCTTTCCGGTGGCCTTATAGGTCTCGCAGCTCCAGTCGTAATGCTGGTACCGCAGGCCGAAGCCATGCAAGCGGCTAACCGCGTCCAGCACCTGCAGGCCGGCGGGCACGACTTCCTTGCCGATACCGTCGCCAGGAATGACCGAGATGGTGTATTGATTATTTGGCATGGCCGCTTCCGTCATGCGCCGCCGGCCGCTGCCCGGGGCGCGGCAAGGTGCTCGATCAGCATGGGCACGGGCGATTGAGCCTGTCCGGCCTGCGCGGCGTCGTCGTACAGCGCCCTGACGGCCTGGGCAAGCAGGTGATGGGCCTGCTGTTCCTCGGCCATGGTGCAGTAGTAGCCCATGTCTTTCAGGGCATTCGACATCGAAAACAGGAAGCCCGACGCGTCCGCCGATTCTATATAGGGGCGTAGCCGGTTCAATACAACGCCGCCGCCGCCGCCCGCGGCCAGAATGTCGCAGAAAATGCGGGGATCGGTGCCGGACTGGCGAGCGCAGGCACTGGCCTCGGCCAGGATGGCCGAGAATCCCAGCGACACATAATTGTGCAGCAGCTTCATCTGGTGGCCGGCGCCGGTGCTCCCCGCGTAGGCAATATTCTCGGCATAAGCCTGCAGCACCGGCAGGCATTGCTCAAAGACCTGCCGGTCGCCGCCCACGATCAGGTTCAGGCGGCCTTCGGCCGCTTCCTTCGGCGTGCGGGTCATCGGAGCGTCCAGGAAACGGCCGCCCACATCCTGGATCGCCTGCGCAATCTTGCGCGTGGAAGAAGGGATGGCGGTAGAGCAGTCGATCACAATGGTGCCGCTTCGCAGGCCATGCAGCACCCCATCTTCCTGGAAGAGCACTGCTTCGACCTGCGGAGACCCGGTCACGCAAAGGATGAGTATGTCGACATCGGCGGCCAGCTGCGCGGCTTGCGGTCGCGTGGTCGCGCCGGCGGCCAGCAGCTTGTCCAGCGGCTGGTTGCCGGGATGCTCCAGAATGGCCAGGGGAAAGCCGTGGCGCAGCAGGCTGGCGCCAATGCCCGAGCCCATCAGCCCGGCACCGATCAGTCCGATATGCGGTTTGTGTTCTGTCATGGAATTTTCTCTTGTGAGCGTGCCGGCCGGATCAGTCGTTGCCCAGGCCGCCAGCGCAGATGTATTTGATTTCGATATAGTCATCGATGCCGTACTTGGACCCTTCGCGGCCGATGCCCGATTCTTTGATGCCGCCGAAGGGCGCGAGCTCGGTCGAGATGATGCCCTCGTTCAAGCCCACGATGCCTGTCTCGAGCGCTTCGGCGACGCGCCATGCGCGGCGGTAGTCCGCGGTGTAGAAATAAGCAGCCAGTCCGAAGGGCGTGTCGTTGGCCAGGGATATCACTTCTTGCTCGGTGCCGAACCGTATCAGCGGCGCGACTGGCCCGAAGGTTTCTTCCTGCATCAGCTTCGCGTGCCGAGGCACATCCGCCAGAATGGATGGTTCATAGAACAGCCCACCCAGTTCATGCGCCCGTCCGCCCGTCAGCACCCTTGCCCCGCCCGCGATGGCGTCGTCGATGTGTTCCTGCACCTTGTCCACGCCAGCCTGGTCGATGAGGGGACCCAGATCCACGGATTCCTCCAGGCCGTCGCCCACGCGCAGGGCCTGCACGGCCTGCCTGAGCCGTTCGGCAAACATGTCGTAAATTCCTTCCTGGACAAAGATCCGGTTCGCGCACACGCATGTCTGGCCCGCGTTGCGGAACTTCGACGCCATGGCGCCTGCCACCGCAAGGTCGAGGTCGGCGTCATCGAATACGATGAAAGGAGCGTTGCCGCCCAGTTCCATCGATACTTTTTTCATCGTGTCGGCGCATTGCTGCATCAGGAATTTCCCGACGCTGGTCGAGCCGGTGAACGACAACTTGCGCACCAGGGGATTGCGGGTCAGCACTTCGCCGACAATGGCGGAACTGCCCGTGACCACATTCAGCACACCGGGGGGGATGCCCGCCTGCTGCGCCAGTTCGGCCAGTGCCAGCGCAGAGTAGGGTGTGGCGGTTGCGGGCTTGACCACGATGGTGCAGCCAGCCGCCAACGCGGCGCCTGCCTTGCGGGTGATCATCGCATTGGGAAAGTTCCAGGGTGTGATGGCCGCGACCACTCCCACAGGTTGCTTGATGACGACGATGCGGCGATCGGCCGTGGCGGCCGGAATCACATCGCCATAGACGCGCTTGGCCTCTTCGGAAAACCATTCCAGGAACGAGGCGCCATACGCGATCTCGCCACGCGATTCCTTGATGGGCTTGCCCTGCTCCAGGGTCAGTAGCCGGGCCAGGTCTTCCTGGTGCGCCATGCATAAATCGAACCAGCGCCGGATCAGTTGCGAGCGCTGCTTGGCGGCCATGGCGCGCCAGGCGGGCAACGCGCGGTTGGCGGCCTCGACGGCCAGCTGCACGTCCTGGCGCGTTAGGGCCGGCATGGTGCCGAGCACGGCGCCGTCCGCCGGGTTGGTGACTTCGATAGTCTTGCCGTCAGACGCATTGATCCATACGCCATCGACATGGCACTGTTGGCGGAACAGCGAAGGTTGTTGCAGGTTCATCTGGAGATCTCGCAAGAGAGGCTAGCGTGGGTCGAGCAGATTGGCGGGCGTGCCGCCCTGGTAGAGTGTGTCGAGCCCGTCTATCAGAAGTCGGCCCATGGCGTCACGGGTTTCGCGGGTGGCGCTGCCGATATGCGGGGAAAGAAAAACATTGTCGAGTTCGCGGTAGCGGGGATCGACATGGGGTTCGTTGGCGAATACGTCCAGTCCGGCGGCGAACAGGCGGCCGCTGGACAGCGCCTCGATCAATGCGTCGTCCACCAGCAGGTCGCCGCGCGAAATGTTCACCAGCACGGCGTGGGCAGGCAGGCGCGCCAGGCGTTCGGCATTGATGACGCCCTTGAGATCGGGAGAGCCGGGAACGGCGATGACCAGCACATCCGCGATGCGCAACGCCTCGTCCAGGTTGGCGTGATAGGTGGCGCCGGCGGCCTGTTCCGGCGGCAGCCGGCGCCGGTTGTGATAGTGGATATCCATGCCGAAGGCACGGGCGCGAGTGGCGATTTCACGGCCGATGCGGCCCATGCCGAATACCAGCACGCGCTTGCCCTTCAGGCCGATGCCCAGCAGTTGGGTTGGCGCCCAGCCCGGCCAGTTGCCGGTGCGCACCATGCGGTCGGCCTCGTAGCCACGGCGGCTGGCGTTGAGCATCAGCATCAATGCCACTTCCGCGCAGGCGTCGCTTAGGACATCAGGGGTGTGCAGTACCCCGATGCCCAATGCGCGCGCGGCTTCCAGGTCGATGTGGTCGTAGCCCACCGACAGGGTGGCAACGTAGCGCAGCGCGGGGGCAAGCCGCTGCAATACGCCAGCGTTGACTTGCTCGGTGGCACTGGCAAGCAGTATCTCGGCCCCTTGCGCGAATTGAACGATTTCGTCCGGCGCCAAGATCCGGTCTGATTCATTGATATGCAAGGCGTAGCGCTTGCTTAATGCCGCCTCGACATCGCCGGTAAACCGGCGGCAAAGGGCAGCCCTGGGTCTGGATGCACTGCCTGGCATGAGGTGTCTCTCTCCGGGTTGTTTTTTTGATATTATTAATTTGTACTACAAATTAGTCAATACAACTTCAAGTTGCTAGTATTCGCCATGCAAGAGACCAACCAGCACGATGAAAGAACGCTGTCCGATCGGTTGACGGACATCCTGGCCCAGGAGATACGCGGTGGCGTATATCCCGTGAATTCGCGCCTGCCCACGGAAAAGTTCATGACCGAGCAGTACGGTGTCAGCCGCACCGTCGTGCGCGAGGTGATTTCACGCCTGAAGGCGGCAAAACTGGTGGAAACCCGCCAGGGCAGCGGCACCGTTGTGCTGGATCCGTCATCCAGCGATGCATTCCGTCTGGGCCGGCCCGACGCAGACCCGGCCCGCGGCGTCTTGCGCATCATCGAATTGCGCCGTGGCCTGGAAGGAGAAATGGCGGCGCTGGCGGCCGAACGGCGTACCGGGCAGCACATGCTGCGGATCAACCGGGCACTGGCCGCGATTGACATTGCGGTGGACATGGATGGCGACGGAGTCGAGGAAGACCTGGCCTTTCATATCGCCATTGCCCATGCGACAGGCAATCCGCACTACCCGGAACTGCTGGGCATGCTGACGCGGGCCCTGAAAGACGCCATACGAGTCACGCGCGGCAACGAAGCGCGCCAGGCACAACTGGCCGACGATGTGCGCAACGAGCACGAGGCGATACGTGCCGCCATCGAGCGGCAGGATGTCGATGCCGCCCGGGCGGCAGCGGTCCATCACATGCTCAGCACTGCGCGGCGTATCCAGAATGTCGACCCCGAATATTGGCAAGGGGCCAATCGCGCGGCGGCGGGTCGCCTGGCGCGCACCCGGCTGGCAGCCGATCTCAGGGAAAAAAAATAAGGCCGCGCCGAACCTTCCGGGACGGCAGGTTAAGGCGTCATGGCCAGCGCCAGGTCGAAGGCGGCCACCAGCGATGCGTGGTCGGCCATGCCTTTCCAGGCGATGTCGAAAGCCGTGCCGTGATCGACGCTGGTGCGCACGAAGGGCAGACCCACCGTGACGTTCACGCCCTGGTCTACCCCCAGGTACTTCACGGGGATCAGACCCTGGTCGTGGTATTGGGCGACCACGATGTCGAACTCGCCGCGCCGCGCGCGCATGAAAACCGTGTCGCCGGGCCATGGCCCCGATGCGTCCAGGCCTTCCGCGCGCGCCTGGGCGATGGCGGGCGCGATGATGTCCAGGTCTTCGCGACCGAACTTGCCGTCTTCGCCCGCGTGAGGGTTCAGCCCGGCCACCGCGATGCGGGGCCGCTCGATGCCCATTTGCCGGCAGGCCCGGTCGGCCAGCCGCAAGGCCCGGATCTCGGCTTGCGGCGTGATGGCCGCCGGCACCTGGGCCAGCGCCATGTGGATGGTGACCAGCAGCACACGCAATTCATCGTTGGCCAGCATCATGGCGAAATCCATGGTGTGCGACCGTTCGGCCAGGATCTCGGTATGGCCAGGCTGGTCGATGCCGGCCAGATGCATGGAATGCTTGCTCAGCGGCGCCGTGACGATGGCGCGGATGGCGCCGGCCTGCGCGTCGTCGATGGCCGCGCACAGATAATCGTAGGCCGCCTGCCCCGCGGCCGCGCTGGCCCGCCCGGGG
>NZ_JAJMLX010000230.1 GCF_020991325.1 Bordetella petrii
CTGGGCGCCGCTGGAACCTCCGGCGCGGGCGCCACGGTGGGCAGCATGACGCAATCGAGCACGGGTAGCGACAACGCCATCGTCGACAACGACGACGTGGTGGACGTGCTCGACGATCTGCTGGAATCCTGCCGCGACGGCGAATACGGTTTCCGTACGTCGGCCGAGCACGCCGAATCGCCCGAACTCAAGGGCATCTTCCTGCGCCATGCCAGCGAATGCGCTGCCGCCGCAGCAGAGCTGGAGCGCGAGATCCGCAACCACGGCGGCGAGCCTTCGTCCGGCGGCACGGTCTCTGGCGCACTGCACCGCGGCTGGGTTTCGGTGAAGGCCGCCATGACGACCCGCGATGACAAGGCCGTGCTGGAAGAGTGCGAGCGCGGCGAGGACGCCGCCGTGGCCCGCTACCGCAAGGCGTTGAAGGCCCCGCTGCCCGCCTCGGTCCGGGCCTTGGTGGAGCGCCAGGCGCAGGGCGCTCCAGTGCGTGCGGCCCAGGGCCATCAGGGCATTCAGGCTGTCGCCACGGCAGGCGTCCAGTGCTTCGGCGGCCGGGCCGTCGAACACACTCAGCCCTGCCAGCGCGGCCAGGTCCAGGATGCGGTCGCCGATGGCCACGCCCGGGCGGAAGGCTTCTTGCGAACCGCGGCGGCGGAACACCGCGTACGGCAGGTTCTGCACCGGGAAACCGGTGGCATCGCCATTGGCGCTGTCCACCCAGCTGGTCAGGGCGGCGTCGTGGGTTTCGTTCAGAGTGGTCATGGGCAATGAATCAGTGAGGTTGGGCGGGGTTGAAGTGTTTCTTCAGCCCCTGCCAGCATTGGTAGTAGTCGCCCTGCAACTGCGAAGATTCCAGGGCCTGCGCGGTGGGACGGATGACGCGTCGCGTCTCGAACATGAACGCCATGGTATCGCGGATGTAATGCGGCTGGCGCGTGTCGGCGGCCGTGGCTTTCTCGAAGGTGCCGGCGTCCGGCCCGTGGCCGCTCATGCAGTTGTGCAGGCTGGCGCCGCCGGGGGCGAAGCCGTCGGCCTTGGCGTCGTACACGCCGTGGATCAGCCCCATGAACTCGCTGGCCACGTTGCGATGGAACCAGGGCGGACGGAACGTGTCTTCCATGGCCAGCACGCGCGGCGGGAAAATGGCGAAGTCCATGTTGGCGGTGCCGGGGGTGTCCGACGGCGCCGTCAGCACCGTGAATATCGACGGGTCGGGATGATCGAAGCTGATGGAGCCTATGGTGTTGAAACGGCGCAGGTCGTATTTGTAGGGCGCGTGCGTGCCATGCCAGGCCACCACGTCCAGCGGTGAATGGCCGATGGGCGCGCGCCAGAAGCCGCCGGTGAACTTGCCTATCAGTTCGAAGTCGCCTTCCACGTCTTCATAGCAGGCCACGGGGGTCTGGAAGTCGCGCGGGTTGGCCAGGCAGTTCGAGCCTATGGGGCCCAGCTCGGGCAGCCGCAACGCGGCGCCGAAGTTTTCCAGCATATAGCCGCGCGCCTCTCCGTCGGGCAGTTCCACGCGCATGCGCACGCCGCGCGGAATCACGGCGATTTCCAGGGGCTCCAGTTCGATCACGCCCAGTTCGGTGGCCAGGCGCAGCCGGCCTTGCTGCGGCACGATCAGCAGTTCGCCGTCGGCGTTATAGAAGAACCGGCCGTGCATCGACCGGTTGGCGGCATACAGGTGGATGCCCACGCCGCCGTGTTCCCCGGGGCCGCCATTGCCGCCCCAGGTTTGCACGCCCTCGATGAAATCGGTGGGAGCGTCGGGCATGGGCAGCGGGCTCCAGCGCAACTGGTTGGGCGTGACTGGGCCGGTGCCGAAGTCGCTGAGCCAGCGCGCCGCGCCGCCGAAGGGTTCGAAGGGGCGGTGCTGCACGCCCGGCCGGATGCGGTACAGCCACGAACGGCGGTTTTCCGAACGGGGGGCGGTGAAGGCGGTGCCGGACAATTGTTCGGCATACAGGCCATAGGGGCAGCGCTGGGGCGAATTGCGGCCCGCCGGCAGGGCGCCGGGCAGCGCTTCCGTGGCCCAGTCGTTGCCGAAGCCGGATTGATATTGCAGGGGCATGGTGTCTCTCTCCAGGGGCGTGCGCGCAGGGCGCACGGCGTGCATGCAGCCTGCATTGTCGGAAAAAAGCCAAGCCCTGGCTATGGGAATACAAAAATATCAGCTATAAATTTGCTGAATAGGTATTCCGGGGAACGCGGCATGGCCGAACTGCGCAATCTCGATCTGAATTTACTGGTGGTGTTCCAGCATCTGCTGGAAGAACGCAATATCTCGGCGGTGGCGCGCCGCCTGGACTTGTCGCAGCCGGCGGTCAGCAATGCGCTGCGGCGCCTGCGCACCGCGTTGGGCGACGATCTGTTCGTGCGCACGCCCCAGGGCATGCAGCCCACGCCCCAGGCCGAGCGCCTGGGCGGCCCGGTGGGCGAAGCCCTGGCGCTGCTGTCGCACACCCTGGATGCCACCCACGATTTCCATGCCGCCCGCAGCCAGCGGCGTTTTCGCATTGCCATGTCGGACGTGGGCGAAATCCATTTCATGCCGCGCCTGATGGAACAATGCGCGCGGCATGCGCCGGGCGTGCGCATCGACTCGCTGCGCCTGGCGGGCGCCGACTTGCGCCACGAAATGGACGCCGGCCGGGTCGACCTGGCCATCGGCGCGTTCGACGGCCTGGGCAGCGGCGTCATGCAGCGCATGCTGTTCCGCCAGGGCTATGCCACGCTGTTCCGGCGCGGCCACCCCACTGCGCACGAAGGCATGGGGCTGAAGGCCTTCCGCGCCGAGCGCCATCTGGTGGTGTCGCGCGCGGCGCCCTATGGGCAGGTGAACCAGTCACTGGAAAAAGCCGGGGTGGCGCTGGACGCGCACTTCAGCGTGCCGCATTTTTCGGCGGTGCCGTACATCGTCAGCACCACCGACCTGCTGGCCACCGTGCCGCGCAAGCTGGCGGCCAGCGCCGGGCCGCATTTCCAGTTGGGCATGCTGACTCCGCCCGTGCGCGTGCCGGCGCTGCAAACCAATCTGTACTGGCACCGGCGCTTTCATCGCGACAGCGGCAGCCAGTGGCTGCGCGCGCTGGTGGTGGACACGTTCGCCGACGCCCCCTGAAAGCCGCCGCGGTTCAGAGCATGGCGACGGCCTCGACTTCCACCTTGAAACCGTAATGCAGCGGGCCGGTGGGCACCACCGCGCGGGCCGGGCGCGCCGCGCCCGCCCAGGCCGCATATACCGTATTGAAGGCGGGCCAGTTGTCCACGCTGTCTACATATACCCGCACCTGCACCAGGCGTTCGACACTGCTGCCGGCGGCCTGCAGCGCGGCGGCCAGGTTGTCCAGCACCTGGCGCGCCTGGGCCTCGAAGGGGGCGCCGTCCAGCCTGGTGCCGTCGGGCCGGATGGGCAACTGGCCGGAAACGTACACCATGCCATTGGCCACGCAGGCATGGCTGTAATGCCCGCCGGGTCGGGCCAGGCTGTCGGGCGATACGTAATGGGGCGCGGGGGGCGAGGTCGTCATGTGTCCTGGATGATGGAAAAGGGGTGCGTTACCAGCCGTGCGCGCGGTCCCAGGCCTGCAGGGTGCCGTCGGGTTGCAAGGCCTGGTATTGGGGATATTGCGCACCGGTGGCGCAGGCATGGTTGGGCAGCACGCGCAGGCGCGTGCCGATGGGAAAGCGCGCCACTACGTCGCCGCCCGGCTGGGCCGGCGCCATGATGCCGTGTTCCTGGTTGGCGCCAATAAGCGTATAACCGTCCAGCGGTTCGCCGTCCAGCGTGCAGACCTGGCCGTAGCCGAAGTCGCGGGCCTGGTCGCGCGTGCCGCGGTCGCGGCTCATGGCCATCCAGCCCGCGTCGACAATGACCCAGCCTTTGTCGGCCTGGTGGCCGATGACGGTTGTCAGCACGCTCAGCGCCAGTTCATCGGTGCGGCATACGCCGATGTTGTGCATGACCAGGTCGAAGAATACATATACGCCCGCGCGCACTTCGGTAACCCCTTGCAGGTTCTGCGCCGACAGCGCGGTGGGCGTGGACCCTACGCTGACACCCGGGCAAGGCAGGCCTGCGGCGCGCAGGCGTTCGGCCGCGCGCACGCAGCCGGCGCGTTCCTGTTCGGCCATGGCGGCCAGCGCCTGCGGCGTGTCCAGTTCATAGCTGGAGCCGGCGTGCGTCATGACGCCGCCCAGCTTCATGCCGCCTGTATGCAAGGCGGTGCCCACGTCCAGCAGCGCGGCTTCTTCGGGCTTGATGCCCGAACGATGCCCGTCGGTGTCCACCTCGATCCACACCTCGAAGGCTTCGCCGTGTTCGCCGCCGAACCGGGCAATGGCGCTTGCGCCCGCCACGCTGTCGGTAATGATCTTCAGGTTGCAGCCCTGCCGGCGCAGCGCCAGCGCGGCGGGCAGCCGGTGTTCGGCCATGCCGACGGCATACAGAATGTCCGTGATGCCGGCTTCAAAGAACTGCGTGGCTTCTTTCAGCGTGGATACGGTGACGCCGCGCGCGCCCGCGGCCAACTGGGCCTGCGCCACGGGCGTGCATTTGCTGGTTTTCACGTGCGGCCGCAGGGCCACGCCCAGCGTATCCATGCGTTGCTGCATGCGCTGGATGTTGCCCTGCATGCGAGCCACGTCGACGATGGCGGCGGGCGTGTCCAGGGAGCTCAGGGAATGGGAAGCTTGGGTCATGGGTTGCTCGTTACTAAATTCAGTTCAGGAATTCCTGCCTGGCTTTCAAGGCCGGCACGTCATCGCGCAGGCCGCGCTGGATCATGTCGGTTACTACTTGCGGCCCGGCGGCATCGCCTTGCGGCAGATCCACACCCACTGCCTTCATCTGCGCCGCAAACTTCGCGTCCGATGCCGCGTCCTGCAAAGCTTGCTGCAGCCGGGCCAGGGCCGGCTCCGGTGTGCCGCGCGGCGCGAATAGTGCGTTCCAGGAGCGGATGTTCAGCGGGTAACCCGCCTGCGCGGCGGTGCCCACGCCGGGCAGCTGCGCCAGGGGCGTATCCGAGAGTACCGCAATGGCCTTGAGCTTGCCGCCGGCAATCTGCGGCAGCGACGTGGTGGTCTGGTCGCACATGAAATCGGTCTGGCCTCCCATCAGGTCGCTGATGGCCGGTGCGACGCCGCGGTACGGCACGTGGGTGGCGGGCCGGTTCAATGCCGCCAGCAGCAGCACGCAGCCGTAGTGCGAAATCGACCCCACGCCGGCGCTGCCGTAGGTGGCCTTGTCGCCCCGGGTGGCCAGCCAGTCGGCGAACTGCGGCAGGGTGTCGGCGGGAAAATCCGGGCGCGCCAGCAGCAGCATGGGCGCCGAACCGGCCAGCCCTATCGGCAGGAAGTTGGCCTGTGGGTCGTAGGGCAGGTTGGGATACACGGCGGCATTGGCCACATGGGTACCCAGCGTGCCGAAGCCCAGCGTATAGCCGTCGGCCTGGGCTCGCGCGACGCGCTGCAGGCCGATGGTGCCGCCCGCGCCCCCCACGTTTTCCACCACCATGGGTTGGCCCAGGCGCTCGCCCATGTGCTGCGCGAAACCGCGCGCCAGCGCATCGCTGGGACCGCCCGCCGGGAACGGCACCACCAGCGTGACCGGCCGCTGCGGGAAAGGCTGCGCCAGCGCGGACGGCACCGCGCACACCAGCAGAAGCAGGGCGGCCAGCGGCGCCGCGTAGCAATGGAAGCGGATCATGGGAACTCCGTATGGTCAGGACGACAGGGGCTGGAACTGCCGCAGCCAGGGCAGCGCCGCTTCCAGGGTGGGGGATTGCATCTCGGCGGCCGGGGCGCCCGCCGGCAGGGCCAGGCCGACGCGGTTGTGCCAATAGGTGCGCAGCCCGACGCGCGACGTGCCGAACAGGTCGTAGCCCGAGCCGGCCACGAAGGCGGCATCGGCCGGCGCGACGCCCAACTGGTCCAGGGCCATTTGATAGGGGCGTGGGTCGGGCTTGTAGTAGCCCGCATCCTCTGAGGTGACCATCACATCCCAGTCAATGCCCAGCAAGTCCGCGGCCTGGCGGCCCAGGCGTTGCGAACAGTTGGTCACCACCGCCAACCGGGTGTGCGGGCGCAGTGCCTGCAGCAGTGCGCGGGCACCGTCCCAGGGTTGCAGGGCGGTCCAGCGGGTTTCGAGTTCGTCGGCCGCGCGGCCGGGCAGGCCAACAGCCCGCGCCGCGTCGCGCACCAGTTGCTCGTAGGGCACGTAGCGGCCGCAGCCGTATGTCAGGCGCAGGTACTCGGCGCGCCAGGCTCGGCCGTCCTGTTCCGAGCCCGCGGCGGCGTTCCATACCGTCCAGGAATCAAGCAGGGCAGTCAGCAGGTCGAACAGTACGGCGCGTGGGTAAAAGGCGGGCGTGGCGGCCATGGCGTACTCCGGTGTAGATAGGCAATGGCACGACTATAGGCCTGCGGGGCCTTGCTGTGATTTAATGATTCTTCAGTTATCGTTAAGCCAGCCTGAATGATAAAAACCGAGGACCTGGAGTTGGCCGCCGCCCTGGCGCAGGCCCCATCGCTTAGTGCGGCGGCCCGCGCACTGAATGTGACGCCGCCCGCCTTGTCCATGCGCCTGCGCAAGCTGGAAACCGCGCTGGGGCTGGCCCTGGCCGTGCGCACGGCGCGCCGCCTGAGCCTGACGCCGGAAGGCGAACGCTTCGCCCGCGAGGCCACGGCGCTGCTGGCGCAGTTGCACGCCCTGCCCGAATCGCTGCAGCGCGACGACAGCCTGCTGACCGGCACGCTGCGCATTGCCGCACCCTTTGGCTACGGCCGCCGCCACATTGCCCCCGTACTGGCCGGCCTGGCGCAGCGCCATCCCGGCCTGCGCGTGCAACTGGATCTGCGCGAAACGCCCTGGCCCGATCATCACGACGCCGATGCAGTGGTGCACATCGGCACGGTGCGCGATTCGTCCTGGGTGGCGCGCCGGCTGGCCGACAACGAGCGCTGGCTTTGCGCCAGCCCGCACTACCTGGACCAGCACGGCATGCCGCGCGAACCGCGCGATCTGCTGCGGCATCGCTGCATCTGCATACGCGAGAACGATGAAGACGTCACCCTGTGGCGCTTCCGGCGGCCGGGCCGGCGCGCGGCGGGCCAGAAGGCAGTGGAAACGGTGCGGGTAACGCCGGCCTATGTGTCCAACGATGGCGACGTGGCACGCGCCTGGGCCGAACAGGGCCTGGGCATGGTGGTGCGCTCGCAATGGGACGCCGAGGCCGCCGTGGCGCGCGGCACACTGGTGCGCGTGCTGCCGGCCTGGCAACTGGATGCGGTGCCCGTGATGCTGCTGGTGCCCGGACGCAAAGGGCGCAGCGCGCGCGTCAAGGCATTGCTGGAATGCTTCGCCGATAGTGGCG
>NZ_JAJMLX010000231.1 GCF_020991325.1 Bordetella petrii
CTGGCGCCAGCGCCGATTCGTTCAGGCAGGCCACCCCCAGGCCAGCGGCCAGCGCCAACTGCAGGCCAGCCACTCCCGATGCCACGTGCGCGACACTGTACGCACGCTGGCGCCGTGCCAGCGCGCTTTCGGTGAACTGGCGCAGCGCGCAGGATTCTGGCAGCACCAGCAGGGGCAGCGGCGCGCCGCGCACGAACCGGTACCCTTCGGCCGCCATCCACCACAGAGGCTCGCGGCGCAGCACCTGGCCCGGCGCCCGGACCGCCGCGCCGGATGCGCGCACATGCATGCTCAACCCCAAGTCGTAGCGCCCATGCGCGCACGCGCTCTCGACCTCGCCGCTTTTCAGGATGGCGACGTGCAGCCGTACCTGCGGATACTGCTGGCCCAAGCGGCGCAAGAGTTCGGAGATATCGCGCGGCCGGAAGTAATCGGTAAGCGCCAGGCGCAATTCACCATTGAGCGGCACGCCGCGCAGGTCGCGCAAGGCTTCGTCGCTAAGGGCCAGGATGCGCCGCGCGTGGCCCTGCAGCCGCGCGCCTGCGGGCGTGGCATGCACCCCTGCCTTGGTGCGCACCAGCAGCGCGTGGCCGGCGCGTTCTTCCAGCTTGCGGATCTGCTCGCTGACAGCCGATTGCGACAAGTACAGCAGGGGCGCGGCCGCGGTCAGGCTGCCGGCGTCCAGCACGGCGATGAAAGTACGGAGATGGTCCAGATCGAAGCCGGGCATAGCGGTAATCCATTTGTTTTTCCGTTGGATTTCATCTGAATTTCCCGTTTTTCCGATGTCAAAGCATGGCCTAGACTGCATGCACGGTCGTCTTCGCGGCCGCTTTTACAGGAGCCCCGCCATGCCTCATATCGCCATCCATCTTTCCGGCCAGCCCGATACCGGCAGCAGCCGCCGCGTCGTCGACAAGGTTGCGGCGCTGACCCAATCGGTACTGGGCAAGCAACTGCCGGTAATCGCCATCACCCTGCAATACATTCCGCACGATGCCTGGTTCATAGGCGGGCAGCCGCTATCAGAAACCGGGCAGAACGCCTTTCACCTGGACATCAGCGTGACCGACGAAACCAATACCAAGCAGGAAAAAGCCCGCTATATCGCCGCGGTTTTTGCGGCCTTCCAGGAACTGCTGGGCAATCTGCACGAATGCTCGTACGTGCACGTGATAGACGCCCGCGCGGCCGCCTATGGATACGGCGGCGCCACGCAGGAATACCGGCACCAGCGCGCCGGCGTCTGAAAAAGAACGTTTGACTGCAACTCAAGCCGGACGAATTGGGAAGTGGCCGCACCACTTCTCCGCGAGCCGCGTCGCTACGAGCAGCAGCCCTGCATTCATGATCTGGCTCCAGACAAGCGCCGGGGCACTGATGACGCCCTTGGTGAACATGAACACTGGCACGATAAGGAACGCGTGCAGCAGCACGCCCAACACAAGAAGAAATGCCAATGCCTTGTAGCTGAACCGATCCTTGCCAAAGAATGTGTGGGCGACCCACACCGCGTACGGAAGGAACAGGAGCAACGCAGTCAGCAGGCCTGGATTGTAGGGCTGGCCAGTCCCGAAGACGGCCGCGATATGCATGACGGCGTTTATGGAGATCACGCTGAACAACGCGAATCCCACAAGGCGATGCCTGGGGCTAAGCAGCGCGGCCAGCGGCCCGACGATCCAGAACAGGGGAATATTGACTGCCAAGAAAAAAACGGGAGGAATGGGACAGTCTGGAAAAGGAGGGAGCTTGAGATTCGCGCAAAGCGCATTGGGAAATGCGTGTGAATTTCCCAGGAAATCCAGCCCGTACTCTTCGAAGTTATGCAGGAGATATATAACGGCCGCCATCCATGACAGCCAAACGGGATCACGCCAACGGGACGGCATTGAGCCACTGCGCAGCCAATTGGTGCCGAACAGCGACGCCAAGAGCACGACAGCGGCTGCACCACCAATCCAGGGAAATGCAATGTCAAACCAGCTCCAGGCCATGAGCGTCTCCAGACTTGCTGGGCGAATCATCCCCCAACCCCGCCTCTTCCGCTGCTATTGTTGCCATACAGCAACAGTGACGGGGCGGTGGGGTAGCTCCACCCTGTTCCACACGGCGGCCAAGTACGCGCGAATTTCGAGAACGTCACGCGAGAAGCCGACCAGACTCGGCTTGAAGATATCGGCGATAAACCAAGAAAAAGGCCGGCAAGGCGCTCACGCGCCGCCGGCCTTGCGAATGGGCCCGGAAAAGTTCAGGCCGCGCTTTCGCGCGCCGCGCGGCGGCGCTCGTGTTCCTGCAGGTGGCGCTTGCGCAGGCGGATCGACTTCGGCGTGATCTCGACCAGCTCGTCGTCGTCGATGAACTCGACCGCGTATTCGAGCGACAGCTGGATGGGAGGCACCAGGCGCACGGCCTCATCGGTGCCCGAGGCGCGCACGTTGGTCAGCTGCTTGCCCTTGATGGGGTTGACCACCAGATCGTTGTCGCGGCTGTGAATGCCAATGATCATGCCTTCATACAGCGCCTCGCCGGGGTTGACGAACATGCGGCCGCGGTCTTGCAGCTTCCATAGCGCATAGGCCACCGCATCGCCGTTGTCCTGGCTGATCAGCACGCCGTTGCGGCGCTCGCCGATGGAACCTTCGCGCATGGGCGCGTACTCGTGGAAAATATGGCTCATCAGGCCGGTACCGCGCGTCAGCGTCAGGAACTCGTTCTGGAAGCCGATCAGGCCGCGTGCGGGAATCAGGTATTCCAGACGGGTACGGCCGCGGCCGTCGGGCTGCATGTCCTGCAGGTCGCCCTTGCGGCGGCCCAGTTCTTCCATGACGCCGCCCTGGTGGGCATCTTCGACGTCGACGGTCAGCGCCTCGAAGGGCTCGCACTTGACGCCGTCAATGTCCTTGAACACCACACGCGGGCGCGATACGGCCAGCTCGTAGCCTTCGCGGCGCATGGTTTCCAGCAGGATGGTCAGGTGCAATTCACCACGGCCCGACACTTCGAATACCGTGTCGTCGCCCGTATCGCGCACGCGCAGCGCCACGTTGGACTTCAGTTCGCGGTCCAGGCGGTCGCGCAACTGGCGGCTGGTGACGAACTTGCCTTCGCGGCCGGCCAGCGGCGAGGTATTCACCATGAAGTTCATGGTAAGCGTGGGTTCGTCGATGCGCAGCATGGGGAAGGCCTCCGGCTTGGCCGGGTCCATGACGGTGCAGCCGATGCCGATTTCTTCGATGCCGTTGATCAGCACGATGTCGCCGGCTTCGGCTTCTTCCACCACTTCGCGTTCCAGGCCCTTGAACTTCAGCACCTGGTTGATGCGGCCCTTGCCGCCCGAGCCGTCGGGGCCGTACTGGTACGCTACGTCCATGCCGGGACGGATGCGGCCGCGGTTGATGCGGCCCACGCCGATCTTGCCCACGTAGCTGTTGTAGTCCAGCGAGATGATCTGCATCTGCAGCGGGCCATCGGGGTCGTCTTCGCGCTGCGGCACGTGCTGCAGAATGGCTTCGAACAGCGGGCGCATATCGCCCTCGCGCACGTCGGCGTCCAGGCCGGCGTAGCCCGACAGGCCCGAGGCGTACACCACCGGGAAGTCCAGCTGCTCGTCGGTGGCGCCCAGCTTGTCGAACAGGTCGAACGTGGCGTTGATGACGTAATCGGGGCGGGCGCCCGGGCGGTCGATCTTGTTGACCACCACGATGGGCTTCAGGCCCAGGGCCAGCGCCTTGCGCGTGACGAAAATAGTTTGCGGCATGGGGCCTTCGACGGCATCCACCAGCAGCAGCACGCCGTCCACCATGGACAGCACCCGCTCGACTTCCCCGCCGAAGTCGGCGTGTCCCGGGGTGTCGATGATGTTGATATGGGTATCCTGGTACTCAACCGCGCAGTTCTTGGCCAGGATGGTGATGCCGCGCTCTTTTTCCAGGTCGTTCGAGTCCATGACTCGTTCCGTAACCGCCTGGTTTTCGCGGAATGTGCCGGATTGGCGCAGCAGCTGGTCGACCAGCGTGGTCTTGCCGTGGTCGACGTGGGCGATGATGGCGACGTTGCGCAGGGCGCGAGTCATAGCGGGTCCTTTAAGGTCTGTGTGGCGGGCAGCAGGCCCGCCGGCAATTCAGTCAGTGCAAGCAGTGCCTGCTTGGGGTCTGTCATGGCCTGCAAGGCCTCCAGCGTGACGGCGCGGTCCAGCGAAAACGGCCCGACATGCGTGCGCCGCAGCGCAGCCAGGTGGGCATAGCAGCCCAGCGCCCGCCCGATGTCCTGGGCCAGGGTGCGGATGTAAGTGCCCTTGCTGCACGCGACGTCGATCTCGGCGCGCGTGCCCTCCAGCGACAACAGGTCGATGCGGTGAATCGTTACCTGGCGCGGCGGGCGTTCCAGCTCGATGCCCTGGCGCGCGTACTCGTACAACGGCTTGCCGTCGCGCTTCAGCGCGGAATACATCGGCGGCACCTGCTCGATGATGCCCTGGAAACGTGACAAGGCGTCGCGCAGGGCAGCTTCGGTAACCTGGCAGCCGCCATCGGCGGTGGCGACTACGTTGCCGGTAAGGTCGCCGCTGTCGGTTTCCTCGCCGAACTGCAGGGTGGCGCGATACGCCTTGTCGGCTTCGAGCATGGCGCCGGAGATCTTGGTGGCGCGCCCCATGCAGCACACCAGCAAGCCGGTGGCGAATGGGTCCAGTGTACCCGTGTGCCCCGCCTTGGCGGCATCCATGCTGCGCTTGGCGCGCTGCAAGGCGTGGTTGCTGGACAGGCCCACGGGCTTGTCCAGCAACAGCACACCGTCGAGCGCCAGCCCGCGTCGTTTAGCCATCGTCGAGTCCAGGAAAAAAGTTACAGCAGCGACGACAGCCGGTCAGCGCTGGTCTTCGGGTTCGTCGGGCTCGTCCGGGGAGGGGCCCGGACGGTTGGCGCGATCGATGAGCGCCGACATCTCGATGCCGCGCGCGATCTGGGCATCGTGGAAGAAGCGCAGCGTGGGAACGGTATGGATGTGCAGCAGCTTGTACAGCTGCGAATGCAGCCAGCCGGCCTTCTCGTTGAGCAGCGCCGCGGCGGTGTCGGGTTCGGCACCCAGCACCGTGAAATACACCTTGGCGTGCGCGTAGTCGGCGGACAGTTCCACTCCCGACAGCGTGATCAGCCCGGCGCGGGACACGTCGATCTCGCGCTGGATGAGGCCGGCCAGATCTTTCTGGATCTGGTCGGCCAGCCGCAGATTGCGGCCGGGGATGGATTTGGACTTGTGACGACTCATGAAAAACGCTTGGACACGCCGCCCCTTTACAGGGTGCGGGCGATCTCCTTGATTTCAAAGACTTCCAGTTGGTCGCCCACCTGGATGTCGTTGCTGCCACGCAGCGTCAAGCCGCAATCGAAGCCCGACTTGACTTCCTTGACGTCGTCTTTGAAGCGGCGCAGCGAATCGAGCTGGCCGGTCCATTGGACCACGTTGTTGCGCAGCAAGCGGATTTGCGAATCGCGCCGCACCAGGCCGTCGAGCACCATGCAACCGGCGACGTTGCCGATACGCGAAATGGAATAGACCTCGCGCACTTCGACCAGCCCGATGACCTCTTCCTTTTTCTCGGGCGCCAGCATGCCGGACATGGCCGCCTTCACTTCATCCACGGCGTCGTAGATGATGTTGTAGTAGCGCAGGTCGATGTCATTGGATTCGGCCAGCTTCTTGGCGCTTTGTTCGGCGCGCACATTGAAGCCGATGACCACGGCGTTCGAGGCGATGGCCAGGTTGACGTCGCTTTCCGAGATGCCGCCCACGGCCGCGTGCACCACCTGCACCCGCACTTCGTCGGTGGAGAGCTTGGTCAACGAGGCTACCAGGGCTTCCTGCGAACCCTGCACATCGGTCTTCACGATGAGCGGCAGGGTTTGCGTGCCCTCGCCCATGTTGTCGAACATGGACTCGAGCTTGGCCGCCTGCTGGCGGGCCAGCTTCACGTCGCGGAACTTGCCTTGGCGGAACAACGCGATTTCGCGCGCCTTGCGCTCGTCGGCCAGGGCGATGAGTTCGTCTCCGGCGGCCGGAACCTCGGTCAGGCCTTGGATTTCCACCGGAATGGAGGGGCCGGCTTCCTGGATCTGCTTGCCGTTTTCATCGACCATGGCGCGCACCCGGCCGAAGCTGGCGCCAGCCAGCACGACGTCGCCGCGCTTGAGAGTGCCACTTTGCACCAGGATGGTGGCGACCGGGCCTCGGCCCTTGTCCAGGCGGGCTTCGATGACCAGGCCCTTGGCCGGGGCGTCGACGGGCGCCGTCAGTTCCAGGATCTCGGCCTGCAGCAGCACGTTTTCGAGCAGGTCGTCGATGCCGGCGCCGGTCTTGGCCGACACGGGCACGAACGGAACGTCGCCGCCATATTCTTCGGGCACGACTTCCTCGGCCACCAGTTCCTGCTTCACGCGTTCCGGGTTGGCCTCGGGTTTGTCGATCTTGTTGACCGCCACCACCAGGGGCACGCCGCCCGCCTTGGCATGGTGGATGGCTTCACGCGTTTGCGGCATGACGCCATCGTCGGCCGCCACCACCAGGATGACAATGTCGGTGGCCTTGGCGCCACGCGCCCGCATGGCGGTGAACGCCTCGTGGCCCGGGGTGTCCAGGAACGTGACCATGCCACGGTCGGTTTCGACGTGATAGGCGCCGATGTGCTGCGTGATGCCGCCGGCCTCGCCCGCCGCGACCTTGGCGCGGCGGATGTGGTCGAGCAGCGAGGTCTTGCCGTGGTCGACGTGGCCCATGACGGTAACCACGGGCGCGCGCGGCAGCAGTTCGGCTTCGCCGGATGCGGGGGTCAGGTCCAGGAAGGCTTCGGGATCGTCGAGCTTGGCGGCGATGGCCACGTGGCCCAGTTCCTCGACCACGATCATGGCAGTTTCCTGGTCCAGCACCTGGTTGATGGTGACCATCTGGCCCAGCTTCATCAAATGCTTGATGACCTCGGCGGCCTTGACGGACATCTTGTGGGCCAGGTCGGCCACGCTGATGGTTTCGGGCACATGCACTTCACGCGCGATGAATTCCTGCGGCGCGGGTTCGTGGCGGCGTTCGGCCTGCTGATTGCGGCTGTTGCGGCCCTTGCCTCCCTTGCCGCCAGCACGCCAGCCGTCGCGGCTGGGCGCGCCTGCCTTGGCATCGGCCGGCTTCTTGCGCGAGGCGTCGTCGCTCCAGGTGGAAGCGACCTCGGCCGTCTTGATGGTTTTCTTGGAACCCGCGGCGCCCGGCTTGGCGTCTTTCTTGGCGCCTGCGGCGGCGGCCTTGCCGGCCGGCTTGTGCAGCGTGCCCGACAGCGCGCCAGGCGCTTCCGGTTCGGGTGCGCGCAGCA
>NZ_JAJMLX010000232.1 GCF_020991325.1 Bordetella petrii
GGCGGCGATGATCTGGCGCGTCATGCCGGGCGCGGCGCGCGCTGCGCCTTGTCCTGGCTGTTGCGGGCCTCGATCGCCGCACGCGCGGCGGCCCAGTCGTCGTCCGACCAATCGAAGTACTGCTTGAAGTATGCGCCGTTGGCAAGATGATCGCCGCCGTCCAGGGCGATGGTCTGGCCGTTGATCCAGTCGTTCTGCTCGCACAGCAGGAAGGCCGCCAACTGGCCGATGTCCTGGCCCGTACCGACGCGCTGCATGGGGTTCTGCCTGGCGATGGCGTCCTGGCCGGCGTCGGTGGGCCGCAAGCGCGCCGATGCCCCTTCAGTGGGAATGACGCCGGGGGCGATCGCGTTCAGGCGGATCCCCTTGCGGCCCCACTCCACCGCCAGCGACTTGGTCATGGCGTCGATGCCAGCCTTGGACATGGCCGATGGCACCACGAACGGCGAGCCGGTCCAGACCCAGGTCACCACGATAGACACAACCGCCCCTTTCCGGCCGGTTTCCAGCCAGTGCCTGGCCACGGCCTGGGTCATGTAGAAGGTTCCGTGGAACACGGTATCGGCAATGGCGTTGAACCCGCGGGCCGACAGCTTTTCCGTGGGGCTGATGAAGTTGCCAGCGGCATTATTGATCAGTCCGTCCACGCCGCCGTGCTCGGTCCACAGGGCATTTACCATCGCCGTCACGGCATCGGCATCGCGAATGTCCACGGTATGGGCGTGCACGGTATTACCGTGACGTTCCTGCAAAGCCCGGGCCGCGTCCCCCACCACCGCGGGTCGCCGGCCGCATAAATGCACGGTGGCGCCCAGGGCGCTGAGCTGATCGGCCATGGCGTAGCCCAGCCCGGTGCCGCCCCCGGTGATCAAGACGCTGCGCCCGCGGAAAAGATCGGCGCGAAATATGCCTGCCTGCATTTCAGTCTCCGTCACAAAATAGTCAGGGCAGCATATCAATGCACCGTGGCGGCGACAATTCCCTGAAATGGGTAAACTCTGTTGTCTCACAGACAACAATTTCCCCCCATGGGCGCCGCCTTCGCGCTAGACCTGAACCTGATCCAGCTGTTCGTGGCCATCGTCGATGCGGGCACCCTGAGCGAAGCCGCCATCCGCCAGGGCATCACACGCTCACATGTCAGCCGGGGGCTGCAAAAGCTGGAACGCGCGTTCGGCGCCCAATTGATCCGCCGCACCACGCGCCGCCTTGAACTTACCCACGAAGGCACGGTGCTCTATGAACACGGGTTGCGTATGGCGCGCGAAGTCGAATCCGCCCGCCATGCCTTGCACAAAGAAGGATCCGAACCCGCCGGCCATGTGCGTCTCAGCATTCCCACCGGGCTGGGCGAACTGGATCTGCAGCCGCTATTGATCCGCTTCGCGCAGCGGCATCCGAACCTGAATCTACGGGTACTGTTCTCCAACCGGGTCAGCGATTTGATTTCGTCCGAGATCGACGTGGCCCTGCGGGCGGTCACCGACCCTCCGCAAGACTATGTGGCGCGCGAGGTGTGCGATATCCAATGGCACCTGTGCGCCACTCCCGCATTCCTTCGCCGGGCAGGAACGCCCGAGCATCCCCGCGAACTGGTGCGCTTGCCGTTCCTTTGCCCGCCCGGCGGCAAGCCCTATTTCACCCTGGCACTGCGGCACAAGGCACACACTCACAGCGTCAAGCTGACCCCGCACCTTCAGTCCGAGTACTTTCCATTCCTGGCCCAGTCCGCGCGGGCGGGACTGGGCATTGCGCTGCTGCCCGCCTATGTGGTGCGCCAGGATGTCGCCCAGGGCCGCCTGCGTATCGTGCTGCCGCAATACCAGGCGATGGGCCCGGGCGAAAAGCTGTATATCCTGACCACGCCGAATCCCTATCCTTCATCCGGGGTGCGGGCAGTGGTGGATTTCCTGCGCACGGAACTGGAGGGGTTGATGGGGGACGCGGGCGGCCGGGCCTGAGATGGGGGGAGTTGCCTTCCCCGTGGCGAGGTATCTCTATTGAGACGTTCCTGCCGGGTGCCGGGGAGGCGCGCCGGCCGATTGGAGCGAGGGCAGCCTGCGCAGCAGGCCGAGGGCGCCTGGTCGCGCCCGAGCCGAGCGACTCGGCCGGCGCGCCTCCCCGGCACCCGGCAGGAACTCACAGTAGTGGCATAACCGCGTTTGCGAGGACGGGCGGTTATTGGTGGCCGTACAGTTTGCTTGGCTGCCCGGCTCAGGGAACAGGCCAACTGATTGATGGTAAGCAAGGGCCGAAAGTATCCTGAGATACTGCTGGCTTCGGCCCAAGGCAAAAACCGGCACGGCCAATTGGAGCGAGGGCAACTCCCGCAGGGAGCCGAGGGCGCCTGGTCGCGCCCGAGCCGAGCGACTTGGCCGTGCCGGTTTTTGCCTTGGGCCGAAGCCTCGCAAGAACCAAAGCGCCACGGCCGCCAAGATACCCGCAGAATGCCCGTCACACGCCATCGCTACGATATCCCTGAAGCCAGCGCAGGAACTTTGACCTCCCGGCCAAGTCTTATATAAGATATAAGACATTCAGCCATAGGTCACCTTGTCTCACATACAATGACAAGCGCGCCAAAACGCCAGAAAATGGCGGCTTTACGCGGTCCAAATTCCACGGAGTCCCATCATGCCGCACAACACGTTCAATACCCTCCAGAACTTCAAGATCGGCAATAAATCCTGTCAGTTTTATTCCCTGCCTGCCCTGGGCAAGGCCCTGGGAGTGGACGTGCAGCGTCTGCCCGTTTCCATTCGCGTGGTGCTCGAATCGGTGCTGCGCAACTGCGACGGCCAGAAGGTTACCGAAGAACACATCAAGCAATTGGCCCATTGGCAGGCCAACGCCAAGCGCGAGGACGAAATCCCCTTCGTAGTGGCGCGCGTGGTGCTGCAAGACTTCACCGGCGTGCCCCTGCTGGCCGACATTGCCGCCATGCGCTCGGTAGCCGACAAAATGGGCAAAGACCCCAAGCGCATCGAACCGCTGGTACCGGTAGACCTGGTGGTCGACCACTCGGTCATGATCGACTACTTCGGCACCAAGAACGCGCTGGACCTGAACATGAAACTGGAATTCAAGCGCAACCAAGAGCGCTACCAGTTCATGAAGTGGGGCATGCAGGCCTTCGATACCTTCGGCGTGGTGCCCCCGGGCTTCGGCATTGTGCACCAGGTGAACCTGGAATACCTGGCGCGCGGCGTGCACCAGAAAGACAACATTTACTACCCCGACTCGCTGGTGGGCACCGACAGCCACACCACCATGATCAACGGCATCGGCGTGGTGGGCTGGGGCGTGGGCGGCATCGAGGCCGAAGCCGGCATGCTCGGCCAGCCCGTCTACTTCCTGACCCCCGACGTCGTGGGCGTGGAACTGAAAGGCCAACTGCGCGGCGGCGTCACCGCCACCGACCTGGTGCTGACCATTACCGAAATGCTGCGCCGTGAAAAAGTGGTGGGCAAGTTCGTGGAATTCTGCGGCGAAGGCACCGCCAGCCTGTCGGTGGCCGAACGCGCCACCATCGGCAACATGGCGCCGGAATACGGCGCCACCATGGGCTTCTTCCCCGTGGATGCCCGCACCATCGACTACTTCGAGGGCACCGGCCGCACGCCCGAGGAAATCGCCGCCTTCGAGGCCTATTTCAAGGCCCAGAAGATGTTCGGCGTACCCAAGGCCAAAGACGTCGACTACACCAAGCTGCTGACGCTGGACCTTTCCACCGTGGCGCCCTCCCTGGCGGGCCCCAAGCGCCCGCAAGACCGCATCGAAATCGGCAACGTCAAGAACACCTTCATCGATTTGTACTCCAAGCCGGTGGCCGAAAACGGCTTCAACCAGCCCGCCGAAAAACTGCAGCAAACCTTCACCACCAGCGCGGGCACCAAGGTCAAGAACGGCGACATCCTGATCGCCGCCATCACCTCGTGCACCAACACGTCCAACCCCAGCGTGCTGCTGGCCGCTGGCCTGCTGGCCAAGAAGGCCGTCGAGGCCGGCCTGACCGTGCCCAAGCACATCAAGACTTCGCTGGCCCCCGGGTCGCGCGTGGTCACCGAATACCTGACCAAGACCGGCCTGCTGCCCTACCTGGAAAAGCTGGGCTTCGACGTGGCGGCCTACGGCTGCACCACCTGCATCGGCAACGCGGGCGACCTGACCCCCGACCTGAACGAAGCCATCCTGGGCAATGACCTGGTCTGCGCCGCCGTGCTGTCGGGCAACCGCAACTTCGAGGCGCGCATCCATCCCAACATCAAGGCCAACTTCCTGGCTTCGCCTCCGCTGGTAGTGGCCTACGCGCTGGCCGGCACCATCACGCGCGACCTGATGACCGAGCCCGTGGGCAAGGGCAAGAAGGGCGACGTGTGGCTGGGCGACATCTGGCCCACCACCGAAGAAGTCAATGCGCTGATCAAGCACGCCCTGAACCCGGACGCCTTCCAGGCCAACTACGGCCAGGTCAAGTCCAACCCCGGCAAGCTGTGGGAAAACATCAAGGGCGTTACCGGCGAAACCTACAACTGGCCCGATTCCACCTACATCGCCGAACCGCCGTTCTTCGAGGGCTTCGGCATGCAGCCGGGCGCCATGCCGGTGGTCAAGGGCGCGCGCGCGCTGGGCATTTTCGGCGACTCGGTCACCACCGACCACATCTCGCCGGCCGGTTCCATCAAGGAAACCTCGCCCGCCGGCAAATGGCTGAAAGAAAACGGCGTCATGAAGGCCGATTTCAACAGCTATGGCTCGCGGCGCGGCAACCATGAAATCATGATGCGCGGCACCTTCGCCAACGTGCGCATCAAGAACCTGATGATCCCGGCCCAGCCCGACGGCAGCCGCTTCGAGGGCGGCGAAACGCTGTTCCAGCCGGGCGGCGAACAAATGTCCATCTACGACGCGGCCATGAAATACGTGGCCGACGGCACGTCCACCGTGGTGTTCGGCGGCGAAGAATACGGCACCGGTTCGTCGCGCGACTGGGCGGCCAAGGGCACCCAGCTGCTGGGCGTGAAGGCCGTGGTGGCGCGCAGCTTCGAGCGCATCCACCGCAGCAACCTGGTAGGCATGGGCGTGCTGCCCCTGCAGTTCAAGGGCGGCGACAGCGTCGACACGCTGGGCATCACCGGCAAGGAAACCTACGACATCTCGGGTCTGGAAAACGGCATCAAGCCCATGCAGGACGTCACGCTGACCATTCATCGCCAAGACGGATCCAGGCAGGACGTACAGGTGCTGCTGCGCATCGACACGCCCATCGAAGTCGAGTACTACGTGCACGGCGGCATCCTGCCCTTCGTGCTGCGCCAACTGCTGGCTGCCTGACAGCCCGCAAGGGCCCGCTCCCCCAAGAGCGGGCCCCAAGCGGGCGGGCGTTAAACTAGCGGGTTTCGCCCCTTTACTTTGGACACCCGCGACTAGACATGGCCCGAGCCCGCAGCCCTTCTTCTCCCCGCCTGAGCCGCGATGCCGCGCGCCTGGCGGCGCTTGCCCAGTCTCTGAACCGGTCCGGCAGCCGGATCGAAGACCTGTACTGGGAAAGCCTGCTTGCCGAAGCCATCCCCAAGCTGCTGCGCGGCGGCCAGGACGCGCCGCTGGAAGCCGCGCTGGACCACCTGGCGCAGCGCGACCCCGGCGGCTACGAAGTGCTGATCGAACAGGCCGAAACCCTGTCCGAATCCATGCAAATCGAAAAGAACGGCCAGCGCTACGATGTGCTGCTGGTCGTGGCCCCCGTGGTGGCCTGGACCCGCTACGCCATTCCCACCGGCCCCATCGCCGCCCCGGCCCAGCAGGCGCTGCTGGCCCAGTTGCACGGCCATGTACTGGCCGAAGGCGCGCGCGCGGCCCTGATGCCCTGGTTGGTCAGCATCGACCAGATGCCCCGCACGTTCTCGGAAACCTGGCAGTGGCTGCAGCGCCTGGGCAGCCAGGCGCTGGGCGCCGAGACCGCCAAGCCCGCGCTGAACGACGACGCCGAAACCGCCAACATGCTGGCCGACACGCGTTATGTGGTGGCGGCCGTGGCCGTGCCGGAACGCGCACCGGTATTCCGCTGGCAGGAACAGCCTGGAGACGACACCCACAGCCGCGACGCCTGCCTGGCGAAATGGGTGGAACAAGCCCAGCCCACGCTGGCCGGCTTGCTGCCTGGCTGCGGCATCGAATGCCTGCTGCCCGACGCGTATTACGTCAGCAACCGCGAGGCCGACCGCCGCGTGCGCCCGCTGTCGCTGCGCGCCGCGGTCAATTGGCTGGAAGGCGCGGTGAACCTGGCGCCTTCCGAACTGCGCGCCGTGGTGGCGGGCTGCGGCGATGTCCGCATCGACGAATACCGTGTCGGCTTCACCGCCCGCAACAGCAACGACGTGTACTACGGTTGCGTCTGGCCTCTGTACGGCCGCGAAGAAGACCAGCCGGCCGAAGAAGACCTGCCCGACACCGTCGACGAGATCGCCAGCCTGCTGAAAGAATACGGCGTGCAGGACGTGCGGCGCATTCCCGGCCTGCTGCCGCCCGAGTACTGCGAAGACTGCGGCGCGCCGCACTTTCCCAACCCGTTGGGCGAGCTGGTGCACGCCGAACTTCCAGAAGACGCCGACACCGCCCCGACACAGTTCCACTGAGGTGAAAGCCCCCCGAAGCGCTGCGCGCTTTCCACTTCGCGGCGCCCCCGATCCGGCCACACCTGGTTTCATCCCGGGCGCATGGCGCCTGGTGAAGCATTGATACCGGATAGCGCGATGCAAGCCGACATCTTCTGCCGCGTGGTCGACAACTACGGCGATATTGGCGTCTGCTGGCGCCTGGCGCGCCGCATGGCCCAGGGGCATGGCTGGCAGGTACGCCTGTGGGTCGATGACCTGCGGGCCTTCGCGCGCATCCAGCCCGGCATCGACCCCGCTGCCGGCCGGCAAACCTGCGCCGACATCGACATCGTGCATTGGACAGACGCGCCGCCAGCCCTGCCCCCGGGCGATGTCGTCGTCGAGGCCTTCGCCTGCGACCCGCCGCCTGCTTTTGTGCAGGCCATGCAGGCGCGCCGCCCGGTATGGGTGAACCTGGAATACCTAAGCGCCGAGCCCTGGGTGGAAAGCTGCCACGGCCTGCCCTCGCAACGCGCCGACGGCCTGACCAAGCATTTTTTCTTTCCCGGGTTCACCCTGGCCACCGGCGGCCTGCTGCGCGAGCCCGGGTTGGACGCCGAACGCAATGCCCTGCAGGGCTCGCGCGACGCGCAGGGCAGCTTCCTGCGCGGGCTGGGCGTGTCC
>NZ_JAJMLX010000233.1 GCF_020991325.1 Bordetella petrii
CCGGGCTGGCCAACAAGGCCGCGGCCAGCAGGCCGGCAGCGGCGCGCGCCCAGGGCGAACCCCGGCGGGTAATCCAGAAAACAGACATCTCAGACTCCGGTACAGGCGCCCGCGGCGCCGGGAGACCCAAGGTAAGCCATTCCTATTCATGCAGCTAGACACTAGAATTGACTACATTTATTTCCACTTTGGAATGCCATGGACACCTTGCAGGCCATGCAGGCCTTTGTACGGGCCGCCGAACTGGGCACGCTGTCGGCCGCCGCGCGCGAGGCCGGCATTGGCCAGTCGACGCTCAGCAAATGGGTGGCCGGGCTGGAACGCGAACTGGGTGTGCGGCTGTTCGAGCGGTCCACTACCAGGCTGGCGCTGACGGAACAGGGCCGGCGCTTTTACCGGCACGCCACCCGCGTAGTGGAAGAGTACGGCGTGGCCGTGGCCGACGCGCGCGGCCTGACGGAAAAACCGCAAGGCCTGCTGCGCGTGAACTCTGCCCTGGCGCTGGGCGAGCTGCGGCTGAATGCCCTGCTGCATGAGTTCATGGCGCAATACCCGGACATCGACGTGGAACTGATCCTGAACGACCGCTATGTCGACCTGGTGGAAGAAGGCATGGACGTGGCGCTGCGCCTGGGCAGCACGCTGCCTCCGCAGGCCATTGCGCGCCGCATTGCCCATTCGCCCCGCTATCTGGTGGCGGCTCCCGGCTATTTGCGGGGCCGCCCGGCCATTACCGCGCCCGCCGACCTGGAACAATGCCGGCAGGTGCGGTTTGCCTGGCTGAGCGCAGGCGACACCATCGAACTCGGCCAGCCCGGTTCCGACACTCAGTCGGTACTGGTGCCCTGCCGCTATCGCGTCAACAGCGCCCTTGCCGTGCGTGAAAGCATTGCGCTGGGGGCCGGCCTGGGCCTGGTGCCAGCGTGGCTGGTGCATGACATGGTGGCCGACGGCCGCCTGGTGCGCGTGCTGCCCGGCTGGCAGGCGCCCGCCCAGCAGGCGCACCTGCTTTATCCATCGCGCCGCTACCAGCCGCTGCGGACACGGCTGTTCATCGACTTCCTGGCCTGCCGCCTGCCCGTGGTGCCGGGCTTTGCCGCGCCGTAGCGCTGGCAGCAACGGTTGAATTAAGCTATCGCTTCCTAGGCACGAGGCAGGCGCCATGTTGGCTAACGGCAGGGTAATGCTTCTTCTGGCTTGCATCGTCGTGCTGGCGGGCTGCGCGTCGCCGGTCCGGTTGATGCCCACCCCGCTGAAGTTCACTACCGGTCACGCCGGCCCGTTCACGCAAGCCGGCGCCGACGGCGACAGTTCGTTCATCTCGGTTTTCTACGCCACCAATCGCGCCGTGCTCATCGAGGCGCGCCACCCCGTCTACACCATTTTCCCCAGTGACACGCTGCGCCTGGGTAACGCGCGCGTGCGCATCGGCGATGGCCAGCTCGACTGGGAACAGATCCAGGCGCTGTCGACATCCGAGACGCTGCGCGGCCGCCCCATACTCAGCCTGGAAAGCCTGGAAGAAATGGCTGCTTTCGACATCAACGACGGCGGCCCGCCCGATGCGCGGTCGCGGGCGCTGTTTTCCGATATCAACCGGGCGCTGGCCGCCAGCCCGCAGAAAGACCTGACCCTGTACGTGCATGGGTTCAACAACGCCGTCTGGCGCGGCACCGCACAGGCGGCGCAATTGCAGCACTTCACCGGCAGGCAGGCTGTCGTCATGGCGTACCTGTGGCCGTCGGCCGCCAGCCTGCTGTCGTACGCCACCGATGTACGCACCGCCCGGGCATCGGTTCCCGCATTCACCCGGCTGATGAGCACACTGCTTGCCCATACCGACGCCGAACACATCAACATACTGGCGTTCAGCGCTGGCGCGCGCATCGCCAGCGAAGGCCTGGCCACCCTGGTGCGTCCGCGAGGCGGCGAGTCGCCCGGCGATGTGCGGGCCCGCGTGCGGCTGGGCGAAGTGTATTTCGCCGCACCCGACGAAGACGTGGATCGCTTCGTCGCCGACCTGGCCGCCTATATTCCCTATGCCAGACGCGTCAGTCTGAGCGCGAACATGAACGACCGCGCGTTGCGGCTGGCGGCGCGCCACCAAGGCGTCACGCGGGCCGGACGCCCTCGCCGCGACTCCCTGGGCCCGGAGCAGTGGCAATTCGTGACCACGGCGGCTCGGCACCTGAACCTGGACCTGATCCGCATCGATGCCTCCGACATCCCCGGGCTTTCCCGCCGGTCGCACAGTTTCTGGTACGAAAATTCGTGGGTCAGCAGCGACGTGCTGATGCAGTTCCTGTGGCACAAGGCGCCCGGGGAACGCGGCCTGGAATCCCATGACACCCCGGAAGGCCTGCGCTTCTGGGCTTTCCCGCCCGACTACGTGCAACGTATCGAGAACCTGCTGCTGCGGCGCCAGGGACACGGCCCGGACGCGGAGACTCCGGCGCCGCAAGGCGCCGCGGCCCTTCGCCGCTAACGCGGCGGCAACGACCCCGACGGGTCTACCGGCTTGCCGCGGTAGCGCACCTCGAAATACAAGGCCGGCCCGCTGCGGTCGGAACTACCCATTTCGGCGATCTGCTGGCCTTGCGAGAGCTTCTGGCCTTCCTTGACCAGCACCCGGCTATTGTGGGCGTAGATACTGAGGAAATCGCCCGAGTGCTGGACGATGACCAGGTTGCCATAACCGCGCAGGCGGCTGCCGGCATACACCACGCTGCCCGGGGCCGCGGCCTTCACCGGCGTGCCCGTCTTGTTGACGATGGTAATGCCCTTGGATGAACTGCCGTTGTAGCGATGCGTGACGGTGCCCTCGGCCGGCCAGACCAGCTTGATGCCCTTCAGGGCGGCCGCGGTGGCAGCCGGCGTCGGGGCGGGCTTGCTGGCGCTGGCCGCGGGAGCCGCGCCGCTTGCGCCATTCACCCGCAGCATCTGCCCTTTGCTGATGCGATTGGGGTTGGACAGATTGTTCAGCCGCATCAGTTCCGACACGCTGGTATTGTGCTCGCGCGCGATCTTGCTCAGCGTGTCGCCCGACTGTACGCGGTAATAGCCCGCGCCGGTCTTGGTGGAACTGCAGGCCGCCAGCAGCATGACCAGGCAAAGGCCCAGCGCCATGCCGGCGCGGCGCCAGGCCGGATCGGCCCGGCCAGGGCGTTGCGGCGCATAAACAGGGAAAGTAGTTTGAATAGCAGGCACTGACAGCGTATGGATGTGGGTAGGCAAGTCACCAGAAGGGTAACAAGAATCGCTGTAACAGGCTTGTGCATTTGAATCAAGCTCTACAGCGCCCTACACCGACAAATGCCGGCGCACGTCTTCGCTGTCCATGTCCGGACGCGCGCCCTGCGCCACCACTTCGCCGCGCGACAGCACCACGAAGTGGTCGGCCAGTTCGCGCGCAAAATCGAAGTATTGCTCGCACAGCAGGATGCCGATGTCGCCACGCTCGCGCAACAGGCGGATGACCCGTCCGATGTCCTTGATGATGGAAGGCTGGATGCCTTCGGTGGGCTCGTCCAGGATGATCAGCCGCGGCTCGGCCACCAGGGCGCGGGCAATGGCCAGTTGCTGTTGCTGGCCGCCCGACAGGTCGCCGCCGCGGCGGTTCAGCATGGTTTTCAGCACCGGGAAAAGCTCGAACACCTCGTCCTTGATGCGGCGCGCGCGCGAACCCGGAAAACGCGCCATGCCCATGACGATGTTCTCGTGCACCGTCAGCCGCGCGAATACGTCGCGGCCCTGGGGCACGTAGGCCATGCCCAGCTCGGCGCGGCGGTGCGGCGGCAGGCGCGAAATATCCTGCCCGTCGAACATCACCTTGCCGCCGACTACCGGCAGCACGCCCATCAGGCATTTCAGCAAAGTGGTCTTGCCTACCCCGTTGCGGCCCAGCAGGCCCAGGCATTCGCCTTGCCGCAGCGACAGCGATACGCCGCGCAGCGTGTGGCTGCCGCCGTAGTATTGATCGATGGCTTGCACTTCCAGCATGTCAGCGCCCCAGATAAACTTCGATGACCCTGGGGTCGGCCTGCACCTGCGACATGGTGCCTTCGGCCAGTACCGACCCTTCGTGCAACACAGTGACCTTGCCGCCGTCGGCAATGCGCGACACGAAATCCATGTCGTGCTCGACCACCATCAGGGAATGCCGGCCCCGCAGTTCGTTCAACAGCTCGCCGGTGCGTTCGGTTTCGGCGTCGGTCATGCCCGCCACCGGCTCGTCCAGCAACAGCAGCTGGGGTTCCTGCATCAGCAGCATGCCGATCTCCAGCCACTGCTTCTGGCCGTGCGACAGCAGGCCGGCCACGCGCTGCGCCGCGCCGGTCAGGCGGATCAGGGCCAGCGTGTCGGCAATGCGGTCGGCCTGCTCGCTGCTCAGGCGCGCAAACAACGTGGGCCGCACGCGCTTGTCGGCCTTCATGGCCAGCTCCAGGTTTTCGTACACGGTGTGCTGCTCGAACACGGTGGGACGCTGGAACTTCCGGCCGATGCCGGCATGGGCAATCTGCGCCTCGTTCAGCGTGGCCAGGTCGATGTTCTGGCCGAAAAAGGCCGTGCCCGCGGTGGGCCGCGTCTTGCCCGTAATGACGTCCATCATCGTGGTCTTGCCCGCGCCATTGGGGCCGATGATGCAACGCAGCTCGCCCACGCCGATGTCCAGTGTCAGGTCGTTCAGCGCCTTGAACCCGTCGAAACTGACAGTGATGCCGTCCAGGTACAGGATGGCGCCGTGGGTGGTGTCCACGCCGGCGGGGTTCACCCGGCCGTACGATGCCTGCCCGCTGGGCCCGCCATTATCATCCAGGGCCGCGTCCGCGGCGTTGCGTGTATGGATCATGCCGTGTGCTCCTGGCGGCGCGTCATCCAGCGCCGCACCAATCCGACGATGCCCTGCGGCAGCAACAGCGTCACCAGCACGAAAATCAGGCCCAGCGCGTACAGCCAGAATTCCGGGAACACGCTGGTGAACCAGGTTTTCAGGCCGTTGACGGCGCCCGCGCCGATAATGGGGCCGATCAGCGTGCCGCGGCCGCCGGTGGCCACCCAGATCACCATCTCGATGGAATTCTCGGTGGACATTTCGCCGGGGTTGATGATGCCGACCTGCGGCACGTACAAGGCGCCCGCAATGCCGCACATCACCGCCGACAGGGTCCACACGAACAACTTGAAACCCAGCGGCTCGTAGCCGATGAAGCGCACGCGGCTTTCCGCGTCGCGCACGGCGGTCAGCACACGCCCCAGCTTGGACTGCGTGACCGCCCGCGCCAGCACCAGCGCGCCCAGCAGCACCGCCAGCGTCACCCAGTACAGCGTGGCGCGCGTGCCCGGCGCCGTGATGTCGAACCCCAGGATGCGCTTGAAGTCCGTAAAACCGTTGTTGCCGCCAAAGCCCGTGTCATTGCGGAAGAACAGCAGCATGGCGGCGAAGGTCAGCGCCTGCGTGATGATGGAAAAATACACGCCCTTGATGCGCGACCGGAAGGCGAAGTATCCGAACACGAACGCCAGCGTGCCCGGCACCAGCACCACCAGCAGCATGGCGTACCAGAAGTGGTCGGTGAAAGCCCAGTACCAGGGATATTCCTTCCAGTTCAGGAACACCATGAAATCGGGCACGTCGCTTTGGTAGACGCCGTCGCGGCCAATGGACCGCATCAGGTACATGCCGTGCGCGTAGCCGCCCAGCGCGAAGAACAGGCCGTGCCCCAGCGACAGGATGCCGGCATAGCCCCATACCAGGTCCAGCGCCAGCGCGGCCAGGGCGTAGCACATGAACTTGCCCAGCAGCGCCACGGCATAGGCCGACACATGCAGGGCATGGCCCGGCGGAAACACCAGGTTCAGGAACGGCAGCAAGGCCAGCACGAAGGTGGCGGCGGCCAGGGCGGCCCAGGCCTTGGGCGTGAACAGCGGGCGCCGCGCCAGCGCGGGGTGGGCGGCGGGAACATTCAGGATGGCGGTGTTCATTCGGCGCTCCTGCCGCGCGGGGCGAACAGCCCTTGCGGGCGCTTCTGTACGAACAGCACGATCAGCACCAGGATGGTGATCTTGGCCATGACGGCTCCGGAATACGGCTCCAGGAATTTATTGATGGTGCCCAGGCCCAGGGCCGCCACCACGGTACCGGCCAACTGGCCCACGCCGCCCAGCACCACCACCATGAACGAATCGACGATATAGGCGCGGCCCAGGTCGGGCCCGACATTGCCCAGCTGCGACAGCGCTACGCCGGCCAGCCCGGCAATGCCCGACCCCAGCCCGAATGCCAGCATGTCCACGCGCCCGGTGGGCACGCCCACGCAATCGGCCATGCGGCGGTTCTGCGTAATGGCGCGCACGAACAGGCCCAGCCGCGTATGGTTCAGCAGCGCCCATACGAACGCCACCACCAGCACCGCGAAAACAATGATGGCGATGCGGTTGTACGACAGCACCAGGCTGCCCATCACCGTAATGCCGCCGCTCATCCAGGAAGGGTTGCTCACTTCCACGTTCTGCGCGCCGAACAATGTACGCACGCCCTGCATCAGCATCAGGCTGATGCCCCAGGTGGCCAGCAAAGTTTCCAGCGGGCGCCCGTACAGCCAGCGGATCACCGTGCGTTCCAGCGCCATGCCCACCAGCGCGGTGGCCACGAAGGCCGCCGGCAACGCGGCAATGACATACGCATCCATCCACTGCGGCATCCACTGGCGGAACAGGCCTTGCACGGCGTAGGTGACGTAGGCCCCTATCATCAGCAGTTCGCCGTGCGCCATGTTGATGACGCCCATCAGCCCGAAAGTAATCGCCAGCCCCAGGGCGGCCAGCAGCAACACGCTGCCCAGGCTGATGCCGTAGAACAGATTGCCCATCCATTCCACGTTGGACAGGTGCCGCTCGATGCGCCGCAACGCCGCCTGCGCCGCCGCGCGCACCCGTTCGTCGGGTTCCGCATGGCGGCCCTGCTCATCCAGCAGCAGCAGGGCCGACAGCACCGGCCGAAACGCCGCGTTGCGGCTGTTGCCCAGGGTTTCGGCGGCCTGGCGGCGCACGCTGGCGTCATCGCTTTGCAGCTGCAGCGTGGCGGTGGCGATCTCCAGCGCCGCCTGCACCCGTGGGTCGGTCTCGGCTGACAAGGCCTTTTCCAGCATGGGCAGGGCGGCGATGTCGGTACCGCGCTGCAGTCGCTGGGCCGCCGCCAGGCGTTGCGCCGGATCGGTCGCGTGCAGCCGGGCGGTGGCCATCGCGG
>NZ_JAJMLX010000234.1 GCF_020991325.1 Bordetella petrii
GGCCAGGGCCAGCCCCGCCGCGAACGCCGCCGCGCCGAATGCCACCACCGGCGCCGACCCGTACCGGTCTGCCGCGGCCCCCGCGAAGGGCTGCGCCACGCCCCACACCAGGTTGTGCACGGCGATGGCGAACGCGATCTGCGTCACGGGCAGGCCGCGGTCGAATGAGAAGGGAGTAATGAACAACCCGAAGGTCTGCCGCACCCCCATGGCCGCACTGAGAATCAGCGCCGCGGCCACTATGACCCAGATGAACGGGTTGCCGGACAGCGGACGTGCAGTGTCTGCGGTTTGCATGGCGATGTGATCTCCTTTGCCTGCATGGTGGCAGCGGCCAACGATGCCGGCAAAGGAAAAGATCTTCACGGCGGGTGAGGAATCTTCACTCGCGCGCGACCAGTTCTTTCATATCGGACACCTGCCAGCACACTAGGCAGCGAAATCTTCGGCCTGGGATGCCAGCCAGTCGCGGAACGCCAGCAATTCGCTGCGCCGTTCGACGCCTTCCGCGCTGACCAGCCAATATGCGGTTTCTGCCTGCAGCTCTGGCAAACCCAGGGTCAGCAACACACCGTGCTGCAGGTCGCGGTCGACCAGCGGGCGGCGGCCCAGCACCACGCCCAGGCCGGCCGTGGCGGCGTCGAACGCCAGCTGGATCGTGTCCAGGCGCAAACCGCCCGCCAGGACGGCCTCGCCGGGCGCGGCACCGCTCGCCTGATCACACCAGGCCTGCCAATCCTCGCTGGCCAGGGTCACATGGATAAGGGCCGCGCGCGACCAATCGACCTGTCCGTGGGCGTCCAGCAAGGTATTCCGGTATGCCGGCGCGCACACCGGTACCAACTGTTCGCCGAACAGCCGCGTCCAGGAAGCCGACGCCACGTGGCTGCGGCCCATGCGGATGGCAAAGTCGAACCCGTCTACCGGAAACCCCACATGCCGTTGCGAGGTGTCGATAGTGATCTGCACATCGGGCCATTGCCTGCGAAAACCGTGCAGGCGGGGCAACAGCCAGCGCGATGCCAGCGTAGGCGCGCAACTGAGGGCGATGCGGCGCCCGCCGCCAGCCCCTGGCAGCCGCTGCGTGGCCGTGGCGATCAGTGACAAGGCCTCGGACACATACAACAGATAATCAGCCCCCTCGGGGGTCAATGACAGGCCGCGCGGCCCGCGCATGAACAGGCTCACTCCCAGGGCTTGCTCCAGCCCCACGACGCCGTGGCTGACCGCGCTGGGCGTCAGGTTCAGTTCGGCCGCCGCCTGCTTGAAGCTGCACAGTCGTCCGGCGGCTTCGAACAGGCGCAAGGCGGGCAAGGGGGGCAGGCGGCGCGGCATGGACGAGATCCTTCGGCATGGCGGGTTGGTTGTCCCGCGATAGTGCCTACTGTAACGAAGACCGGCACCGTTTAATAACTGACGCCGGTGGCCCGCAACTGCGAGGCCGTATGGCGTAGTTCCGGCAGGAATTCGCGCACGGCCGCGGCCTGGTCGAAGCTGCCGGCCGGCAGGCTGACGTTGATGGCGGCGATGATGGCGCCGTCTTTGTCGCGCACCGGCACGCCCAGGCCGGCGATGGATTCGTCCAGTTCGCCGTCCACCCACGCATACCCCTGTTCGCGGGCTTGCTCGATGGCGGCCCTGAGCCGGCTGCGATCCACCACCGTGGCGCCGGTCAGCTTCTTCAGCGTGGCGTGGGCAAGATAGGCGTCCAGCGCCGCGTCGTCCAGGCCCGACAACAGCACGCGCCCCATCGACACCGCGTGCGCCGGCAGGCGGCTGCCCAGCGAGGGGCTCATGGGCAGGATGCGGCGCGTATGCAGGCGCTGCACGTAGACGATGTCTTCTTCGTCCAGCACCGACACCGCGCACGACTGGCCGATACGCGCGCACAGCTCTTCCAGCGCCAGTTGCGCGTGCCGCCAATACGGCAGCGAGTACAGGTACGACAGCCCCAGGCGCAGCACCTTGGGCGTCAGCCAGTAGTGCTTGCCATCGGTCTTGACAAAGGCCAGGTCGATGAGTGTCAGCAAGAACCGCCGGACCGCCGTGCGCGGCAGGTCGACGGCCTCGGCCACGTCGCCCAGGGTCTGGCGGGCCGCCCCCTGCCCCATGGCCTCGATGATTTTCAGGCCGCGCGCAAAGGTGCGCACGAACGATTCGCTGTCTGGTGTTGCCATGCCTACCCCCGCCGCGTGCTTGACACGGCAAAAAACGGCCCGCAGAATGACCATAAAGCGGATATCAATATCCGCTTAGCGGTCATTGTAGCACGATGCCCTCTTAAATCAACCGTTGCTCAACCCAGCCTCCAGCCATGACAGAACCCACTTTCGAAACCGATTTCTGGAAAGACGCCCAGGCCCGCAAGATCTGGGACGACATCATTCCCGGCCAGCCCCGCAAGACCATTCCCTACACCCTGACCCTGGAAGCCATCCACAAATACTGCCAGGTGGTGGGCGACACGCATCCGCTGTACTTCGACGAGGACTACGCCCGCAACTCGCCCTACAAGGGCCTGATCGCCCCCCCGGCCATCCATATCCTGCTGATGTTCGCCTGCACCCCCACCGACGACTGGATGCGCAGCCCTGGCACGGTCAATGCGGGGCAGTCCTGGAGCTACAACATTCCCGCGCGCCCCGGCGACGTCATCCGCCTGCAGGCCCGCGCACTGGACAAGTTCATCAAGAAAGACCGGCTGTTCGCCGTGCACGACAACGTGTTCTTCAACCAGCGCGACGAAGTCATCTGCTCCGGCCGCGGCTGGACCATCCGCCCCATGTAAACGCCAGGCCAAGGATCCGCACCATGAACCCCGCATTCGACACCCTGAAAACCGGCCAGAAAATCGACGGCGCGCCGTTTTCGCCCACCCGCGAATCCATCCGCGAATTCTGCGCAGCCTCGCTGGACTTCAATCCCCTGCACCTGGATGACAACTACATGCAGGGCAATTTCGGCAAGACCCACTTCGGCGGCATCATCATGCATGGCATGAACAATTTCGGCGTCATCGCCAGGATGCTGACCGACTGGCTGTATCCGCAGGGCGGCGTGCAGCGCCGCCTGGAAACCCGCTGGAAGGCGCCGGTAAAACCGGGCGACACCATCACCCCCAGCGCCACCATCACCGCCACCCGCCGCACCGAAAAAAGCCAATGGGCCACGCTGGACGTGCAGGTAACCAACCAGCGCGGCGAAACCGTGGCCGTGGGCGAAGCCATGGTGGAGTTTCCCTCGATGTAAGCCCCCCGCAGCAGAACACAAAAAAACAGGAGACAACCATGAAAGCATGGACACACGCGGCGGCGGCCGCCGCCACCCTGGCCCTGGCCACCCTGCTGGCGCCGCCCGCGGCCCAGGCGCAGCAACCCTACCCCGCCCGCAGCGTCACGCTGGTCGTGCCCTTTCCGCCCGGAGGCACCACCGACATCCTGGCGCGGCTGCTGGCCAACGAACTCGGCCAGCAATGGAAGCAGACCGTCGTCGTGGAAAACAAGCCCGGCGCCAGCGGCACCATCTTCTCCGAGCAGTTGGCGCGCACCCAGCCCGACGGCTACACGCTGATGCTGACGGCCACGCACCACGTCATCAACCCCAGCCTGTACAAGAACCTGCGCTACGACACCCGCAAGGATTTCACGCCTATCGCCGAAGTGGCGGCCGTGCCCAACGTACTGGTGGTGAACCCCTCGTTTCCCGCCCGCACCGTGCCGGAACTGATTGCCTATGCCAAGGCCAACCCCGGCAAGGTGAACTTCGGCTCGGCGGGTACGGGCGGTGCCAACCATTTGTCGGGTGAACTGTTCAAGTCCATGACCGGGATTGAGATGGTGCACATTCCCTATAAAGGCGCCGCCCCGGCCCTGAATGATCTGCTGGGCGGGCAGATCCCCGTGATGTTCGATTCGGTGCCCGGCGTGCTGCAGCACATCCAGGCTGGCAAGCTGCGCGCACTGGGAGTGACATCCACCAAGCGGTCGCCGGCGCTGCCCGACGTGCCCACGCTGGACGAGGCCGGCGTCAAGGGCTTCGAGGCCATGGCCTGGTTCGGCCTTTACGCGCCGGGCGACATGCCGCCGGAACTGGCCGGCAAGATTTCCAGGGACGTGCTCGCCGCGCTGCAAAGCCCGCAGATCAAGCAGCAATTCGCCAAGCAGGGCGCCGAACCCGGCACCATGACGCAGCCCGAGTTCGCCAGGTACGTCAACGCCGAAATCGACAAATGGGCCAAGGTCATCGCCGACGCCCACATCAGCATTCAATAAAGGAAGCTCATCCATGCCGGACGCCGCCGCCACACCGGGCGCCTTGTCGCACATACGGGTACTGGACCTGTCCCGCATCCTGGCGGGCCCCTGGTGCACCCAGAACCTGGCCGACCTGGGCGCCGAGGTCATCAAGGTCGAGCGCCCCGGCGGCGGCGACGACACACGCGCGTGGGGGCCGCCCTGGATGCGCGCCGCCGATGGCGGCGAGGCGGCCGATTCCACCTACTACGCCGCCGCCAACCGCGGCAAGAAGTCGGTGACCATCGACATCGCCAGCGCCGACGGCCAGCGCCTGGTGCGCGAACTGGCCGCCCATAGCGACGTGGTGGTGGAAAACTACAAGATCGGCGACTTGAAGCGCTACAACCTGGACTACGACAGCCTGCGCGACGTGAACCCCGGGCTGGTGTATTGCTCCATTACCGGCTACGGACAAAGCGGCCCCAGTGCCCGCAAGCCCGGCTACGACTTCGTGTTCCAGGCCATCGGCGGGCTGATGAGCATTACCGGCGAGCACGATGCGCTGCCTGGCGGGGGCCCGCAGAAAACCGGTATCGCCATCGCCGACGTCATTACCGGCATGTACGCCACCATCGCCATCCTGGCGGCCCTGAACCACCGCGCGGAATCCGGCCAGGGCCAGTACATCGACATGGCCCTGCTGGACTGCATCGTGGCGCTGGGCGGCAACCAGGTCACCGGCTACTTTGCCAGCGGCAAGGTTCCGCATCGCTACGGCAACGCGCACGCCAGCCTGGTGCCCTACCAGGTTTTCACTGTGGCCGACGGCGAGATCGTGGTGGCGGTGGGCAATGACGTGCAGTGGCAGCGCTATTGCACCGCCATCGAGCGGCCCGACCTCGCGGCCGACCCGCGGTGGGCCCGGGTCCAGGGCCGCATCGTGGGCCGCGGCGAACTGGTGCCCGAACTGGCGCGCGCCATGCTCACGCGCAGTGCCGGCGAGTGGATCGCCCGCCTGGAAGCGGCCGACGTGCCCTGCGGCCGCATCAACGACTACGAACAAGTATTCCAGGATCCTCAGGTGCGGCATCGCGGCCTGCGCGTGGACATGCCCCGGCCCGGCGGCGGCATCGTGTCCACAATTGCCAGCCCGCTACGGCTGTGCGGCACGCCCGTGAAATACGAACTGCCTCCCCCCACCGTCGGCGACGGCAACGAGTACGTATTGGGGCAATTGCTGGGCTACAGCCCGCAAGCCATACAGGCCCTGAAAGACAAGCGGGTTGTCTGACGGGGCGGACGGGGCCGTCCTGCGTGCGCCAGACTGTCCGCCGTCGCGCGGCGCCAAGATATGATGTCCCATCCCGCATCCGACATCATTCCCCATGCGCCGCATCCGCCTTCGCCTGTCCCTGCCCCTGCTGCTGGGATGTGTCCTCCTGTACATGGGCGTCGCCCACGCCCAGCCGCGCCTGCTGCACACCGAGCCTTCCCAGTTCGGCAAGATCCTGGTCTTCGAGGAAAACGGCGAGCGCTGCCTGAACTTCAATTCCATGGTCGACTTCGGCCGGCAAACCTGCCTGGACCTCGACCAGCCTGACCAGTTGGTGTTCAGCTACACGCGCATGATGGCCAGCGCGCTGTTCGCCAAGCCCGACCCGCGGGCCATCCTCATCGTCGGGCTGGGCGGCGCCACGCTGCAGAAGACCTTGGCGAAGCTGCTACCCGACGCCACCATCGACACCGTGGAAATCGACCCCGCCGTCGCCAAAGTGGCCCGGGACTATTTCGGCTACCAACCGGGCCCCCGGCAGCGGCTGTTCGTGGACGACGGCCGCGCCTATATCGAGCAGGCCCACCGCGACGGCCGGCAATACGACATGGTGATGCTCGACGCCTTCGACGTCGATTACATCCCCAGGCACCTGATGACCATCGAATTCCTGGAGCACGTGCGCGGCATTCTGGCGCCGGCCGGCATCGTGGTGGCCAACACGTTCACCAACAGCAAGCTGTACGAACAGGAATCCGCCACTTACGCGGCCGTGTTCGGCGACTTCTTCAACCTGCGGCAGGGCAATCGCGTCATCGTCGCGGGGCGCGGCACCCTGCCCGACGACGGCACCCTGGCCCGCAATGCCGCGGCGCTGGCCCGCCCTTTCGGCAAGCTCGGCGTGGACACCGAACTTGCCGTGGGCTGGTTCTCGCGCTACCAGGCGGGCGCCGCGCAGCCCCAGGTTTTGCGCGATGCGGACAAGTAGGCGGCGCATCTATGGGACAGCACACTAGCCCGCCAGGTCCACAGCCGGCGTGCCCGCCGCCACCGTCAGCACGGTTTGCGATGCCACCGCGGGCTGCGCCGGCGCGCGATCGCCGTCCAGCGGCTTGAGCTTGTTGAACTCGCAACGCAATTCGGCCGCCGTCAGGGTCACCACCGCGAACCCCTGGGCGTCCGTATCCACGTGGCGCAGCCAGGCCGGATTGGACTGTTTCAGCGTCCCATTGAAGTTATTCACGATGGCGCCGTCCTGTTCGCTGTAGATCAGCGGCTTGGCGGGCGCGAAGGTGGCGTTGGTGTCGACGACGTTCTTGAAATAGCTGAAGAACGAGTTGCTGGACACGCCCGCGGTTACCAGGTCCACCATCACGGGCACCGGGGTCGCCGCATCGTAGTCGTCCATGACCGGTCCGGCGAAGAAGGCATGGATATCGCCCGTCAGGGCCACCACATTGCGCACGCCGTGGTCGCGCAGAAAAGCCATCATGTCCTTGCGCTCGGCGTTGTAGCCGTCCCACTGGTCGGCGTTGAGCAGATACTCGGCCAGCAACATGGAAGGCGGCAATTGCGCGTCCAGGGCCGGCTTGATCTGCGCGGCGAACACGGCCAGCGGAATGCCGGCCTGCGTCTCCAGCAGCGCGGCCAGCGCGGGGTAGGCCGTCACCGGCTTGGCGCCGCTCACGTCGGCGCTGCCCAGGTCCTGCTCCAGCGCGCCGGCCATGGCCTGCGTC
>NZ_JAJMLX010000235.1 GCF_020991325.1 Bordetella petrii
CCGGCGGCCGGGGCGGCGGAACGGTTGGTGGTGGTGGCAGCGGGCGGCGTGACGGCCTGGCGCTGCTGCGTGATGTTGGTGGATTGGCGGCCGATGCTGCTGCCGCCGCCCATGCGGCGGGCTTCGGCGTCGAACGACACCGCCAGCATGGCGGAACCGGCGACGGCGATCAGCGCGGCGGCAAACAACCGGGAAATTCCGGAACGGGACATATTGCGTGACTCCTTGAGCGCATGGCGCCCGGAAAGGGCGCGGCCGGCTGCCCCCACGACAGCCGGCGTTTTTTCTGACCAGGGTTTTCTTACAAAAAACTGAACACCTGAAGAATAACGGACAAGCCTGCGGGCGACAAGTTCCCCGTGGCGGCCGTTCAGGCCAGGCGGACGCCCTCGTGCAGGGCAACCACACCGGCTGTCAGGTTGAAGTACTGCACGCGCTCGAGACCGGCGGTGCGCATCATGTCGGCCAGGGTGTCCTGGTCGGGATGCATGCGGATGGATTCCGCCAGATAGCGGTAGCTGGCTTCGTCGCCCGCCACCTTCTTGCCCAGCCAGGGCAATATATTGAAGGAATACCAGTCGTATGCCGGCGCCAGGGGGCGGGCCACGCGCGAGAATTCCAGCACCAGCAGCTTGCCGCCGGGCTTGAGCACCCGCGCCATCTCGGCCAGCGCGCGGTCTTTGTGGGTCATGTTGCGCAGGCCGAAGGCCACGCTGACCCGGTCGAAATAGCCGTCGGGAAACGGCAGTTTTTCCGCGTCGCAGACAGCGGTGGGCAACAGCAGCCCGGCGTCGGTCAGGCGGTCGCGCCCGACGCGCAGCATCGAATCATTGATGTCGGTAAGCCAGACTTCACCTGTGTCGCCGGCCCGGCGTGCAAATGCCCGCGCCAGGTCGCCCGTGCCGCCGGCAATATCCAGTACCTTCATGCCCGGCCGGATCGCGGCGCGGCCGATGGTGAAGGCCTTCCAGGCGCGGTGCAGCCCGCCCGACATCAGGTCGTTCATGACGTCGTAGCGCGAAGCCACCGAATGGAACACCTCGGCCACCTTGCGGGCTTTCTCATTTTCGGGGACAGATTGAAAGCCGAAATGCGTGGAAGAGTCCGGACTGGGCGAAGAAGCAGGGTTTTGCATAATGAGTATCCCGGTATATGGGGCAATGGTAGCCGATTGAAGGGCGGGGTCCGGGAATAAGGCGCCGCCGGTCACATACCTGAAATATTCCGGCCATACTATCGCAATGTTCGCGCCGCAGCTGCGCCCCAACATTCGCCTTCTCCACCGCCCATGTCCAGCACCATTCTTGTCGTCGAAGACGAACCCGCCATCCAGGAACTCATTGCCGTCAACCTGTCGTTCGCCGGCCATAAAGTCTTGCGCGCCTTCGATGCCGAGCAAGCGCAAACCCTGATCCGCGCCGAATTGCCCGACCTGATCCTGCTCGACTGGATGCTGCCCGGCACCTCGGGCCTGACCCTGGCGCGCAAGCTGCGCGACGATGAGCGCACCCGCGCCGTGCCCGTCATCATGCTCACCGCCAAGGGTGCCGAGCAGGACAAGGTAGACGGCCTGGAAGCCGGCGCCGACGACTACATCACCAAGCCCTTCTCGCCCAAAGAGCTGATGGCGCGCATCAAGGCGGTACTGCGCCGCCGCGCGCCCCAGCTCACCGATGACATCATCGACGTCGGCGGCCTGAAGCTCGACCCCGTCACGCACCGCCTGTCGGGCAACGAACAGGCGCTGGCGATCGGCCCCACGGAATTCCGCCTGCTGCACTTTTTCATGACCCATCCCGAGCGCGTGTTTTCGCGTTCGCAACTGCTGGACCAGGTGTGGGGCGATCACGTCTTCGTCGAGGAACGCACTGTCGACGTGCACATCCGGCGGCTGCGCAAGGCGCTGGAACCCTCGGGCCACGACATGCACGTGGAAACCGTGCGCGGCAGCGGTTATCGGTTTACGGCACAGGTCCCGGCACGGTAAAACACTGCCACGATGATCTGGCTGCGAACTTTGTTTCTGGTCGCCCTCTGGGCGATCCTGTCGCTATTGGTCCAGTGGCTGATAGGCGACCCCGCCGGTTGGCTCGTTTTCTGCGCGGCCTTGCTGGGCATGCTGTTCTGGCGCAGTTGGCGGCTGCGCGCGGTATCGCACTGGGCGCATCACCCGGAAACCGCGCCGCCCGCCTCGGTGGGCCCCTGGGACGACATCCTGGCGCCGCTGTACCGCTATACGCGGGCGCGGGCTCGCGAACTGGCCGAAACCCGCGGCACCATGCAGGGCATGCTGGCCGCCGCGCAGGCGCTGCCCGACGGCGTGGTCACCCTGAACGAAGACTTCCAGATCGAATGGTGCAACCGCGTGGCGCGCCACCACCTGGGCCTGAGCCTGCCGGCGGACCGCGGCCACAACCTGCTCAATTTGCTGCGCGCGCCCGAGTTCGTGGCCTATGCGCATCGTGACGTCTGGCCCGAACCCATCCTGGTGCGCCTGGCGCATGGCGGCCAGGAACGCGTCATGATGATGCACCTGGCCACCTACGCCAGCAACCGCCGCCTGCTGATCTCGCGCGATGTCACCCAGATCGAAAAGCTGGAAACCACCCGGCGCGACTTCGTGGCCAACGTCTCGCACGAGCTGCGCACGCCCCTGACAGTGCTGGCGGGCTTTCTGGAAACCTTGCGCGACATGCCGGCCGACGCGCTGGGCAACGACCAGCGCGACCAGTACATGGGCATGATGCACGAGCAGGCCCAACGCATGCAGGCCATTGTGGAAGACCTGCTGACCCTGTCCACCCTGGAATCGTCGCCGGGCTCGGATCCGCGCGCCGTGGACCTGCCCGCGCTGCTGAAGACCGCGCGCCAGCAGATCGAGGCGCTGTCGGGCGGCCGCCACAAGTTCGACTGGAATATCGACGAATCGCTGGACGTGCTGGGCGCCGAGACCGAGTTGTCGTCGGCCATGTCGAACCTGCTGACCAACGCCGTGCGCTACACCCCCGACGGCGGCACGATCACGGTGCGCTGGCAGGGCGACGCCGATGGCGGCGCGCGCTTCAGCGTGCAGGATACCGGCATCGGCATCGCCGCCCTGCACATCCCGCGCCTGACCGAACGCTTCTACCGGGTCGACCGCGGCCGCTCGCGGGCGGCCGGCGGCACCGGGCTGGGGCTGGCCATCGCCAAGCACATCGCCATCCGCCACGACGCTGAACTGCACATTGCAAGCGAGGTCGGCAAAGGCAGCACTTTCTCCCTGCATTTCCCGGCCGAGCGCATCGTTACCGCCTGATCGCCCCACCGTCCGAATGGCCTCTGGCCGCCCGGCCGCCAAAGTGCGCCACAATAGGGGGAAAGATTCCCATTCACTTTTCCCGCTAAGTCGTACCCATGGCCCAGATCGTACTGTTCGAGAACATCCATCCCAGCGCCCGCGACGTTTTCGCGGCGGCCGGCTACACCGATATCATCACGCACGCGGCGGCCCTGCCGCCGGCTGAATTGCATGCGGCGCTGCGCGGCGCGCAAGTGGCCGGGATCCGCTCCCGCACGCACATGGACGCCGAGGCGCTGGCCGCCGCGCCCGACTTGCGCGTGGTGGGCTGCTTCTGCATCGGCACCAATCAGGTCGACCTGAACAGCGCCATGCAACGCGGCATTCCGGTGTTCAACGCACCGTTTTCCAACACGCGATCGGTGGCCGAACTGGTGCTGGGCGAGGCCATCCTGCTGCTGCGCCGCATTCCCGAGAAAAATGCGCGCGTGCACCTGGGCCACTGGGACAAGTCCGCCGCGGGCGCGTTCGAAACCCGCGGCAAGACCCTGGGCATCGTGGGCTACGGCAATATCGGCTCGCAGATCAGCACCCTGGCCGAAAGCATCGGCATGCGTGTCGCGTATTTCGATGTGGAAGCCAAGCTGCCGCTGGGCAACGCCCGCCCGGCCGGCTCGCTGAACGAACTGCTGGAACAGGCCGACGTGGTCACGCTGCACGTGCCCGGCGGGAAAAGCACGGAAAACATCATCAATGCCGACGCGCTGGCCCGCATGAAACGCGGCGCCATCCTGATCAACGCCTCGCGCGGCACCGTGGTCGACATCCAGGCGCTGCACCAGGCGCTGACGTCAGGCCACTTGGCCGGGGCGGCGCTGGATGTGTTTCCCACTGAACCCAAAAGCGTCGATGAACCGCTGGACAGCCCGCTGATCGGCCTGCCCAATGTGATCCTGACGCCGCACGTGGGCGGCAGCACGCAGGAATCCCAGGAAAACATCGGCCGCGAAGTGGCCGAGAAGCTGGTGCGCTACCTGCAGGCCGGCACCACCAAAAGCGCCGTGAATTTCCCGGAACTGCCCTACCTGGAACCCGCCGGCGCGGCGCGCATCCTGCATGTGCACCGCAATGCACCCGGGGCGCTGGGCGCACTGGACAACATGCTGGCCGAACACGGTTTGAACATCGTCAGCCAGAGCCTGCAAACCCGCGGCCAGATCGGCTACGTGGTCACCGACGTGGATGGCGAAGTCAGCGATGCCGTCATGGCGGCGCTGCGCGGCCACCCCATCACGGTGCGCTGCGAACTGGTGTAAGGGGACGCGCGGCGGCCTGCAGCAGGCATTCCGCCAGATGCCCGGCCAGGGTGGCGGGGTCGTGCGGCAGGCGCGCCACCAGTCCGATCTCTCGCTCGAAGCCGGCCTCGTCCAGTTCGAGCACCCGCAGGCCGTCGGCATGGAACAGCCGCGTGCGCGGCAACAGCGCCACCCCCAGGCCGCGCCGCACCAGGTTGGCGATGGCTTCCATCTCGTCCAGCTCTACCGCTTCGCGCACGGCAATGCGCTGCTTTTTCAGGAACATGTCCACCAGCCGCCCGCCAAACGACGATCGGTCGTAGCGGATGAACGGCTGGCTGGCCAGCAGTGCCCGCCAGGGCTGTTCGGGCAGGCCGGCGGGCGCCACCAGCACCACCGGTTCGCGCAACAGCGGGCGCCACGCCAGTTCGGGCGGCAGCGCGAAGGGGGGCCGGATCAGCACGGCCAAGTCGATTTCGCCCGAATCCACCTGTCCCAGCAGCGACAGCGACACCCCCGGTATCACCCGTAACCGCACGTCCGGATACGTGTCGCGAAAGCGCAGCAGGGCATCGCCCAGCAAGTCTTGCTGCACCGAGGCAATGGCGCCCACCCGCAGCAGCCCGCTGACATGGCCGCCGCCCGCCGCGCTGGCCATGCGCTCGGCCATGGCCACCAGCTCTTCCGCCTGCGGCAGCATCTCGCGACCGGCCGCGCTCAGCGCGGCCGACTTGGCGGTGCGCTCGAACAACGCCACGCCCAGATAATCCTCCAGGCGGCGCATCTGGGCGCTGACCGCCGACTGTGTCAGCCCCAGTTGGCGGCCGGCCCCGGTAAACGTACCGTCGCGGGCCACCGCGATAAAGGTCTTGAATTCTCGGATCACTATCGTTTTTTTCGATGCTCAGGGCAAAAAAATATCGTTTTTCAATCAAAAAAACAATCACTACACTGACATCCATGCCTTTTCGTGGCCGCCGTTCCATTCCGCAGCAATGGCACGGCCCGGGCCTGACCATTTTGTTTTACTCTTGCCATCCGGAGCCCCCGCATGACCGCAACCTCGAATCTGCCTCCCTTTCACCTGGCCTTTCCCGTCCGCGACCTGGCCGAAGCGCGCGCCTTCTATGGCGAACTGCTAGGCTGTCCGGAAGGCCGCAGCTCGGCCGAATGGGTAGACTTCAACTTCTACGGCCACCAGATCGTTGCCCACCTGTCGCCCGATGAATGCGGCCACCGGGCCACCAGCGCGGTAGATTCCCACAATGTGCCGGTGCGCCACTTCGGCGCCGTGCTGCCCATGGACGCCTGGGAAACGCTGGCCGGCAAGCTCACCGACGCGGGTACCCAGTTCGTCATCGAACCGTATATCCGCTTCAAGGGCGAAGTCGGCGAGCAAGCCACCATGTTCTTCCTGGATCCGTCGGGCAACGCCCTGGAATTCAAGTCGTTCAAGAACATGGATTCCCTGTTCGCCAAGTAACAACCAGGAGGCGGTTGCACCCTTGAACCTCGATTCACCTGCACCCGCCTCTGTCACCTGGCGCATTCAGCCCCAGGGCGACCGCTGCCTGCTGGTGTACTTCGGCACCGGCATCGACACGGCCATAGGCCGCCTGTGCCTGGCCGCGGCGCGCATGTTGCGCCAGGCCCGGCTGCCTGGCGTCAGCGACGTCGTGCCATCCTTCGTGGCCGTGGCCGTGCATTACCAGCCCACGGGCCGCGACGCCCCCCGCTACGCCCAGTTGGCCGAACAGGTCGAACAGGTGCTGTCGCAGGGCATAGAAGCCGATGCGGATGCCGGGCGCGAGGTGGACATCCCCGTTTGCTATGGCGGCGAACATGGCCCCGACCTGGACCGGGTGGCCCGCCATGCGGGCCTGTCGCCCGATGAGGTCATCGCCCTGCATGCCGGCTCGGACAATCTGGTGTTCATGCTGGGCTTCGCACCCGGCGCCGCCTACCTGGGCGTGCACGATGAACGCCTGAACATTCCACGGCGCGATTCGCCCCGCACCACGCTGCCGGCCGGATCGGTGGCGGTGGCCAATCGCCAGACCATGCTGTACCCCAGCCAGTCGCCCGGCGGCTGGCACATCATCGGCGCCACCCCCCTGGTGCTGTTCGATCCAGCGCGCGATCCCGCCGCGCTGCTGCAGCCCGGCGACCGGGTCCGCTTCGTGCCCATCGACCCGCACGAATTCCAGCGCCGGCGCGGGGCCGCGCCATGAGCCTGACCGTACTCAAGCCGGGCCTGCTGTCCACCTTCCAGGACAGCGGCCGTATAGGCAGCCAGCACCTTGGGGTGCCGGTATGCGGCGCCATGGACGCGCGCGCCCACCGCCCGCCCAACCGGCTGGCCGGCAACCAGGCATTGCTGAACGAAGTGGTGCAGGGCGTGGGCGCGGTGGCGGCCGAAACGTCGGTCGGCGTGTGCGTGCCGTTCCCGTATCTCGCGCAGGTTCAGGCGCAGCTCGACGGCGGCCGTGTCGCCTGGGGCGCGCAGGACGTGTCGGCGCACGAGCAGGGCGCGTTCACCGGTGAAGTCGCGGCCGCAATGGTTGCGGAGTTCGGCGCACGCTATGCGATCGTCGGTCACTCGGAGCGCCGCGCGTATCACGGCGAACGCAACGAGACGGTCGCGGCGAAGA
>NZ_JAJMLX010000236.1 GCF_020991325.1 Bordetella petrii
TCCGACGCCATGACCAAGGCCCTGCATGCGGGCAATGCCGCCAACGTCGGCGTGCGGGCCGGCCTGGGCGCCGCCCATGGGCTGACCGGCGCGGCCGGAATGCTGGACGGCCCGGTGGGTTTCGGTGCCGCCCTGGCCGACAACCCCGACTGGGACAAAGCCACCCGGGCGCTGGGAGAACACTACAACATCCTGCAGATCACCCAGAAAAACCACGGGTGCTGCGGCCATACGTTCGCCGCCATCGATGCCGTGCTGGCCCTGCGCGCCGAACACGGACTCAGGCCCGACGACGTCGACAGCATCGAAGTCGATGCCTACCAGACCACGCTGGACGTTACTGGCAACGCCGAACCGCGCACGCCTTTCGAAGGCAAGTTCAGCCTTTTCTATGTCGTGGCCCACGCCCTGGCCTACGGATCGGTGCGGCTGGACGCCTTCGCGCCGGCGCGCCTGGCCGAACCGGAACTGCGCAAACTGATGGCCCGCATCCAGTTGCGCGCCGACCCCGAACTGACGGCGGCCTTTCCGGGCCAGCGGGCCGCGCGCGTTGCCATCCGCACGCGCGATGGCGCCGTCCACCGACATTTCGCCCCCTACCGCAAGGGCGACCCCGAAGCCCCGCTCAGCGATGCGGACCTGAACGACAAGTTCAACGAACTGGTCGCCCCGGTATTGGGGCAGGAACGCGCGAACCAATTGCGCGACCAGGCCTGGCGCCTGGAATCGCTGGCCGTGCGCGACCTGCAACTGCACCTGCCGGTGTAACCCCCCTTCCCACTTTCAAGTTGCCCATGCAGAACGGTACGTTTGCCCAAGCATTGCTCGCCCCCCAGGCCGTCGCGCTGGTAGGGGCTTCAGGCGATCCCGCCAAGAACACCGCCCGGCCGCTGCGCTTCATGCGCAAGCATGGCTATACCGGGCACATATATCCCATCAATGCCGCGCGCCCGGAAATCCTGGGGGAACGCGCCTATCCCGACCTGGCCGCGCTGCCGGGGCCGGTGGATCACGTCTTCGTCATGGTGCCGGGCCCCAAAGTGGCCGAACAGCTGGAAGGCTGCGCGCGGGCCGGCGCCAAGGTGGTCACGATATACAGCGACGGCTTCGGTGAAACGGGCGCGCAAGGCCGCGCCGCGCAGGAAGCGCTGGTGGCGCAGGCCCGCGCACTGGGCTTGCGCCTGCTGGGCCCCAACAGCATCGGGCTGGCCAATGTGCACAGCGGCGCCATCCTGTCGGTGAACGCCGTGTTCGAATCCGACGACCTGCCGTCCGGCGGCCTCAGCCTGGTGTCGCAAAGCGGTTCCATGATGGGTTCGCTGCTGTCGCGGGCCGGTGCGCGCGGTTTCGGTTTCGCCAAGTCGGTATCGGTGGGCAACGAAAGCGATATCAGCGTCGGGGAAATCGTCCACGCCCTGGCTTGCGACGACCAGACCAGCGCCATCCTGCTGTTCCTGGAAACCTTGCGCGACGCGCCCGTGCTGGCGCGCGCCCTGGACGCGGCGCAGGCCGCCGGCAAACCCGTCATTGCCTACAAGCTGGGGCGTTCGACGCAGGGCGAGGCGCTGGCGCAATCGCACACGGGCGCCATGGCGGGCAATGATGTGGCGGTGGATGCCTTCCTGCGCGCGCATGGCGTGCTGCGCGTGGAATCACTCGAGACCCTGTACGAAATCGTGCCGCTGGCGCAGCGCTACGGACGCCATGCCCCCCGCCCGCAACGCGCGCCGCAAGTGGCGGTCATCACCACCACGGGCGGCGGCGCCGCCACGGTCGTCGACAATCTGGGGCTGCGCGGCCTGGTGGCCGCCACGCCGCCCGATGATTTCGTGGCGCACATGGCGGGACGCGGCCTGAAGCTGCGCCAGGCCCCCATCATCGACTTGACGCTGGCGGCCAGCAGCGCGCAATACCAGGACCTGCTGGAAAACCTGTTAACGGCCGACTGGTGCGACGCGGTCTTGAGCGTGGCGGGCTCATCCGCGCAGTTCCATCCCGAATTCGCGGTACAGCCGCTGGTGCAAGCCCGCAAATCCGACGACAAGCCGGTGGTGGCCTTCCTGGCCCCCGAAGCCATGGCGTCGTTGCGCGTGCTGCAGCGCGAAGGCATAGCGGGCTTCCGCACCCCCGAGTCCTGCGCCGAGGCATTGGCCTTATTCATGAATCGCCCCGCCGCCGCCCCGCCGCCGCCAGGCCAGGGCCCGGCCCAGGAATGGCCGGCCGGCTTGCCCGCCACAGGGGCGCTGACCGAGTACGAGGCCGGACAGGTGTTCGGCCTGCTGGGCATCCCCACGGCGGCCACGCGGCTGGTGCCAGCCACCGGACTGGAACACGATTTGCGCTATCCGGTGGCCCTGAAGATATCGTCGCGCGACATCGCGCATAAAACCGACGCGGGCGGCGTGCGCATCGGCATCCGCGACCAGGCCGACCTGCGGCGCCAGGCGGCAGACATGCTGGCCGAGGTGAGCCGGAAGGCGCCCAAAGCCGCCCTGGATGGCATCCTGATCCAACAGATGGAAGACAAGCTGCTGGAACTTATCCTGGGTTACCGGCTGGACCCGCTGGTGGGGCCCATCGTGCTGCTGGGCGCGGGCGGCATCGCCGCCGAACTGACGCCCGACGTATCGGTCAGGCTGGCACCCGTGGACCGCACCCAGGCCATGCAGATGATCGAAGAAGTGCGCGCCACGCGGCTGATCCGCGGTTTTCGCGGGCTTCCCGAAGGCGACTGCCAGGCCCTGGCCGATGCCATCGTGGCCTTTTCGCGGCTGGCCCTGCTAAGCGGCGCCCGGGTGGCCGAAGCGGAAATCAACCCGCTGTTCGTGCAACGGGACGGCGTGGTCGCGGTGGACGGCCTGCTGCATCTACAGGCCGCGGACGGCGTTACATCTTGACCACGTCCACGCCCGCGGGCGGGGTGAAGCGGAATTCGCTGGCGGGCAGCGACGGGTTGGACTGGATGCCCGATAGTTCAACCCGGGTGGTTTGCCCGAACGCATCCAGCAGTTCAACGCGCGCGGGCAGATTGTCTTTCATGCCGATGTCGACCTGGGCGAAGCCCGCGTCGGCATTGCGCGGCTTGGCGCGCAGCCATTCCAGCCCGTCGCGGGCCGGCAGGGGCGACACTTGGAAAGCCTGTTCCAGGTCGCCCGAGCCGAACAGAATGGCGGCCGGCGACGTGCCGATGGCCTGGTCGACTTTGCGCACGGTGACCTGCGCCAGGTCGGGATCGTACTGGTGCAGTTGCTGGCCATCGGACACGACCAGCTGCTCATAGGGCTGGCTGACGGCCCACTTGAATTTTCCGGGCCGCTGGAACGCGAACGCCCCGCTCTGGGCCCGTTGCGTTTCGCCGCGCGGGCCGGTGGTGGATTGCTTGAAGTTGCCCGTGGCGCTTTTGACTTCGGCCACGAAGGTTTTCAATTGCGTGCGCGCATCGGCCGCCAGGGCGGCCATGGGGCACAGCACCAGCAGCGCGGCCGTGGCGGCCAGCCGGCGTAGACCAGGCATCAGGCTTCCTCTTTGGACGGCACCAGGATCTCTCGGTTGCCGTTGGATTGCATTGCCGACACCATACCCGATTGCTCCATTTGCTCGAGTAACCGGGCCGCACGGTTGTAACCAATTCGCAGGTGGCGCTGCACCAGCGAAATGGACGCGCGGCGATGCTTCAGCACCACTTCGCAAGCCTGGTCGTACATGGGATCGCTTTCGGTATCGGTCATGCCCGTGACGCTGCCCACGCCGTCGCCGGTTTCGCCTTCCAGCGCGCCTTCGAGCAGTCCTTCCACGTAGTTGGGCTCGCCCTGCTCCTTCAGGTGTTGCACCACGCGGTGGACTTCATCGTCGTGCACGAACGCGCCGTGCACCCGCACCGGCAGCCCGGTGCCCGGCGGCATGTACAGCATGTCGCCCTGCCCCAGCAGTGTTTCCGCGCCCATCTGGTCGAGAATAGTGCGCGAGTCGATCTTGGACGACACCTGGAAGGCAATGCGCGTGGGAATGTTGGCCTTGATCAGGCCGGTAATGACATCCACGCTGGGCCGCTGCGTGGCCAGGATCAAGTGAATGCCGGCAGCCCGCGCCTTTTGCGCCAGGCGCGCGATGAGCTCTTCGATTTTCTTGCCCACCACCATCATCAGGTCGGCCAGTTCGTCGATGACCACCACGATGGTGGGCAGCGGGGCCAGCGGCTCGGGCTGGTCGGGGGTCAGCGAGAATGGGTTCGGGATGGGTTCTTCGCGCTTGATGGCGTCGCGGATCTTGTTGTTGTAGCCCGCCAGGTTGCGCACCCCCATCTTGCTCATCAGGCGGTAGCGCTTTTCCATTTCGCCCACGCACCAGTTCAGCGCGTTGCCGGCATGGCGCATGTCGGTGACCACCGGCGCCAGCAGGTGCGGAATGCCTTCGTAGACGCTCATTTCGAGCATCTTCGGGTCGATGAGGATAAGGCGGGTGTCGGCCGCGCTGGCTTTGTACAGCAGCGACAGGATCATCGCGTTGATACCCACCGACTTGCCCGAACCGGTGGTGCCGGCTACCAGCAAGTGGGGCATCTTGGCCAGGTCGGCCACCACCGGATTGCCGGCGATGTCCTTGCCCAGCGCCATTGTTACCGTGGAATGGCTGGCATGGTAGGTTTGCGACCCCAGGATCTCGGACAGCTTGACCATCTGGCGGCGCGGGTTGGGCAGTTCCAGGCCCATGAGGTTCTTGCCGGGTATGGTTTCCACCACCCGGATGCTGACCAGGCTGAGCGCGCGCGCCAGGTCTTTGGCCAGGTTGACGATCTGGCTGCCCTTCACGCCCGTGGCGGGCTCGATTTCATAGCGGGTGATGACCGGGCCGGCCTGGGCGGCCACCACGGTGACGGCCACGCCGAAATCGGCCAGTTTTTTCTCGATGAGCCGCGAGGTGAACTCGATGGTTTCCGCCGATACCGTTTCCTGGTTGGCGGCAGGAGCGTCCAACAGGCTGATGGTGGGCAGATCGCCTTCGCCCGCGGGCGGCGCGAACAGCGTTTGCTGCTTTTCTTTTTCGGCGCGGTCGGAGCGCGGCACCACGGTAATGGCGGGCTCGATGCGCACGGGTTGTTCGTGGGTCAGTTTTTCGTGCTTGGCCTCGACCTGCTCGGTGCGCACGGCCTTGGCCACCTGGCCCACCTTGCGGTCCTGGCGGGCGGTGTAGGAATTGCGGGCGCGCCGCAGCAGGCCTTCGAGCCAGGCGCCGACACGTTCGGCCACGTGCAGCCAGGAAAACGAGAAGAACAGGCTCAGGCCCACCGCCAGCAGTACCAGCAAGGCCAGCGTGCCGCCCGTGAAACCCACGCCTTCGGACAGCCAGCCGGCCAGCATCTGGCCGATGACGCCGCCCGCCCCGCTTTCACCGTCGGTGCCGCCAGGCAGGTGCATGCCCCAGCTGTACAGGCGCAGGGCCTCGATGCCCAGCGAACCCACCAGCACCAGGAAGAACCCGACGCCCTCTTCCCAGTGCACCCGGGGCAGTACCTCGGGCTGCTTGCCGTCGGAGGCGCGCAGGTGGCTGGCCAGCCGGCGGTAGCCGGCACGCACGCGGTGCAGCAGCAATACCACCCACCACCAGGCGGAATAACCGAACAGATAAAGCAGGATATCGGAAAGATAGGCGCCCAGCGTGCCGCCGCGGTTATGGATGACTCCGGCCGGCACGGAATGGGACCATCCGGGGTCGGCGGGCGACCAGGTGGCCAGCACCAGTGTCAGCCAAGCCGCCAGCGCGGCGAACAGAATCCAGCGCGCTTCACGCAGCAGGGCGGAAATTCGCGTCTGCAGCGGCGAAGGGCCGTTTCGGGTGTTGCGCGAGGCGCGCGGGGAAGCAGTTGAAATACGCGGCATGCGGCTCATTATAATTGGGCATCCCTCTAAAGATACTTACCTATGTCCACGCCCAAACACGCTAAAGTTTTGATACTTGGATCCGGCCCCGCCGGTTACACGGCTGCCGTCTATGCAGCCCGTGCCAACTTGTCGCCCGTGCTTGTAACAGGCCTGGCCCAGGGCGGCCAACTGATGACAACCACTGATGTCGACAATTGGCCGGCCGACGCCACCGGCGTGCAGGGGCCCGAGCTGATGCAGCGCTTCCAGCAGCATGCCGAGCGCTTCAACACCGAGATCATTTTTGACCATGTCGCCAAAGTGGATTTTTCGCGCCGGCCGTTCACCCTGACGGGCGACACGGGCAATATCTACACTTGCGACTCCCTCATCATCGCCACCGGCGCCTCGGCCAAGTACCTGGGCCTGCCGTCTGAAGAATCCTTCATGGGCCGCGGCGTGTCGGGCTGCGCCACCTGCGACGGGTTCTTCTACAAGAACCAGGACGTGGTCGTGGTGGGCGGCGGCAACACCGCCGTGGAAGAAGCCCTGTACCTGTCCAACATCTGCCGCAAGGTTACCCTGATCCATCGCCGCGACAAATTCCGCGCCGAACCCATCCTGGTCGACAAGCTGATGGACAAGGTCAATAACGGCAATATGGAACTCAAACTGTTCCATACCCTGGACGAAGTGCTGGGCGATGACAGCGGCGTCACGGGCGTGCGCATCCGCCATACCGACACCGGCGCCACCGAAGACCTGGCCGTCACGGGCGCCTTCATCGCCATCGGCCACCAGCCCAACACCGGCATCTTCGAAGGCCAACTCGAAATGAAGGACGGTTACATCATCACCAAGAGCGGCCTGTCCGGGCTGGCCACCATGACCTCGGTGCCTGGGGTATTCGCCGCCGGCGACGTGCAGGACCACGTCTACCGCCAGGCCATCACCAGCGCCGGCACCGGCTGCATGGCCGCCCTGGACGCGCAGCGGTGGCTGGAGAATGCACAGTAGTAAGAAAGGTGGGCTGGCCGACCTGAAACGCCTGCACCAGGCTTCGGCGCAGGCGCGCGCGCAGGCCGCCCAGCACCACGTTTGTGCCGAATCTGCCGGCATCGAAACCGCGGATGTAGAGATCATCCACGCGGTTGTCGATGCCCTGGCTCTCGGGCAGCACGCCTGCGGTGTAGCGCGTGGCTTCGTTGAGATTCCTGACGCCGCGCAGATCCATCTCGCGCCGCTCGATCACCGACACCGACTGCGGCACTTCACGCAACGGCGTATCGGTCTTGGTCGACCCTCCGATCGTCTCCGCCGGGCGGTAGGCATTCACCGTCACCGCTTCCAGGCTCATCGCATC
>NZ_JAJMLX010000237.1 GCF_020991325.1 Bordetella petrii
GTGCCACGGCGCCGATGCCAAGACCTCGGTGGATCCTTCCTACCCAGTGCTGGCCGGCCAGCACGCCGACTACCTGGCACAGGTCATGGAAAAACTGGCGGGCTATATCGAGGAACGCAACGCCCTGCGCGGCAAAGTGATGACGGCCTTCATCTACCCCGCCGTGGTGGCCTGTGTGTCGGTGATCATCGTGGCCTTCCTGCTGGGCTATGTCGTGCCGCAGGTCATTACCGCGTTCGACCACGCCAACCAGCAGTTGCCGCTGCTGACGCGCATCATGCTGGCGCTGAGCGATTTCGTGCGGCACTGGGGCTGGGCCACGGCCATCGGCGTGGTCGCCGCCTTTCTGTTGTGGCGCATGGCCTTGCGCTCACCGGCGCGCCGGCTGGCCTGGCATGCGCGCTTGCTGCGCCTACCATTGATCGGGCGTTTCGTCATGGGCGTGGACGCGGCCCGCTTCGCCTCGACCCTGGCCATTCTCAGCGGCAGCGGCGTCAGCCTGCTGGGCGCCCTGAACGCGGCGCGCCGCACCCTGGGCAATGACCGCCTGCGCAGCGCGGTGGACGAGGCCACCGAGCGCGTGCGCGAAGGCGCGCCGCTGGCTTCGGCGCTGGCGGCGCAAAAGGTGTTTCCATCATTGCTGGTGCACTTGATCGCCAGTGGCGAAAAAACCGGCCGCCTGCCGGAACTGCTGGACCGTGGCGCGCAAAACCTGTCGCGCGACCTGGAGCGCCGCGCCATGGCAATGACCGCGCTGCTGGAACCCTTGCTGATCCTGCTGATGGGCGGCTTCGTGCTGCTGATCGTGCTGGCGGTGATGATGCCGATTCTGGAGATGAACCAGCTGGTGCGCTAGTGGGCCGGTGTTACAGCGCCTGGTCGCCGTTTTCGCCGGTACGGATGCGCACGGCTTGCTCGATGGGGGTAACGAAGATCTTGCCGTCGCCGATCTTGCCCGTGCGGGCGGCCTTGATCACGGCCTCGATGGCGGGTTCGACCATGTCGTCGGCCAGCACCACCTCGACGCGGATCTTGGGCAGGAAGTCCACTACGTACTCGGCGCCGCGATACAGTTCGGTGTGCCCTTTCTGGCGGCCGAAGCCCTTGACTTCGGTAACCGTCAGCCCGCTGACGCCCACTTCGGCGAGCGCCTCGCGGACTTCATCGAGCTTGAAGGGTTTGATGATGGCGGTGACTTGTTTCACGTTGTTCTAGTCCTGAAGATAGATCGAATAGCGGCGCGGGGATTCAGACGGTTTCCCGGAACCCGTTCGTGACAGGATAGCGCCAATCGCGGCCGAACGCGCGCGGCGTGATGCGCGGCCCCGGCGGCGCCTGGCGGCGCTTGTACTCGTTGATGCGGATCAGGCGCACCACCTGTTCAACCGCCGCCTGGGGAAAGCCCGCGGCCACGATCTCGGTAGCCGACTGGTTGCGTTCCATGTAGCGTTCCATGATGCCGTCCAGAATGTCGTACGGCGGCAGGCTGTCCTGGTCGGTCTGGTCGGGACGCAGTTCGGCCGATGGCGGCCGGGTAATGATGCGGCGCGGAATCACTTCAGCTTCGCGGTTGCGCCATTCAGCCAGGCGGTAAACCAGCGTCTTGGGTACGTCTTTGATCACCGCGAAGCCGCCGGCCATGTCGCCATACAGCGTGCAGTAGCCAGTGGTCAGTTCGGACTTGTTGCCCGTGGTAAGCACCAGGTGCCCGGTTTTGTTCGACAGCGCCATCAGCAGGGTGCCGCGCACCCGCGCCTGGATGTTTTCTTCGGTGGCATCCACCGGCAGGCCGGCGAACTGCGGCGCCAGCATGGCTTCGAAGGCGTCCACGGCCGGGCCGATGGCGATGTCGTCGTGGCGCACGCCCAGTCGTTGCGCCATGTCGGTGGCGTCGGTTTGTGAAATATCGGCCGTATAGCGCGAGGGCATCATCACGGTACGGACGTTGCCAGCGCCCAATGCATCCACGGCCACGGCCAGCACCACGGCCGAATCGATACCGCCCGACAGCCCGATGATGGCGCCCGGAAAGCCGTTCTTGCCCAGGTAATCGCGCACCCCCAGCACCAGCGCCTTCCAGACTTGCTCTTCCAGGCAGTACGGCGCCACGTCCGCGTGGCGCGACACCGGCCGCACGGCGCCGCCAGCATCGGCCTCCACCACGTTCACGCCTTCGGCGTAGTCGGGCAGCCGCGCGGCGGACTGGCCTTGCGCGTCCAGCGCGAACGAGGCCCCGTCGAACACCAGTTCGTCCTGCCCGCCCACCATGTTGGCGTATATCACCGAACAGCCGGTTTCCTGCGCACAGCGGCGCGCCACGTTCAGGCGCTCTTCGTGCTTGCCCGTGTTGTAGGGAGAGGCATTGGGCACCAGCAGCACCTGCGCGCCGGCACGGGCGGCGGCTTGCGGGGCGCGGCCGAACCAGATGTCTTCACAAATGTTGATGCCGAAGCGCACGCCCTTGGCCTCGAAAACCAGGGGCTCTTCCGCGGCGGCGAAGTAGCGCTGCTCGTCGAAGACCGAATAATTGGGCAGTTCGCGCTTGCAATACACGCCCACCACCCGCCCTTCGCACAGCACCGTGGCGGCGTTGTACAACCGGCCGCCACGCGCCAGCACATGGCCCACCAGCAAGTGCAGCCCGGCCAGGCCTGCCGTGTCTTGCCGCAACTGGTCCAGCGCGGCTTCCTGGCGTTCGACGAAATGCGGGCGCAGCAACAGGTCTTCAGGCGGATAGCCGGTAAGCACCAGTTCGGGCGTTACCAGCACGTCGGCCCCCTGTTCGTGGGCCGAACGGGCCGCCTTCAATACGCGGGCCGCATTGCCCGCGATATCGCCCACATGGGCGTTGATTTGCGCGATTCCAACCCGGGCAGCGCTCATGGACTACGGTTCCAAATCGGTTGAATACAAAGAAAAATTATCGCATGGCCTCGGCGGAGCCGCCGGCCAGGGCCGGCCGGCCTCCGCCGCCGTCCAGCGCACGTTCGCGCGCCAGTTCGTGCCGCAGGCCCTGCGCCAGCCCATCGCCGATGGCGCCCAGGTCGGCTCCGGACGGCTGCTGATACAGGCGAAGCCCCAGTTCGGGCAGGATGGCCAGCAGATGATCGAACACGTCTCCCTGGATGCGTTCGAACTCGACCCAGGCCGTCAGGGCCGTGAAGCAATACACCTCGACCGGGATGCCGTCGGACTGCGGTTCCATCATGCGCACCATCATGGCCATGTCCTGGCGCAGTTCAGGGTGGCGCTTCAAGTAGGCCAGCGCGTACGCCCGGAAGGTGCCGATATTGGTCAGCCGGCGCCGGTTGACCGGCAATTCGGCGACGTCGGCTCCCAGCTCGCTGTTGGCCTGGCGCAGGTCGGTCTGCTTGGCGGCCAGGTAGTCGTGCAGCAGGCGGAAGCGCATCAGGCGTTCGGCCTCGTCTTCATTCAGGAAGCGCACGGTGGTGGCATCGACGCGCAAGGTGCGCTTGATGCGGCGGCCGCCCGATTCGAACATGTGGCGATAATTGCGGTAGCTTTCGGAAAACAGCTTGTAGGTAGGCACCGTGGTGACGGTGTTGTCCCAGTTCTGCACCTTGACGGTATGCAGCGCGATATCGCGCACAAAGCCATCGGCGTTGGACTGCGGCATCTCGATCCAGTCGCCGATGCGCAGCATGTCGTTGGACGTGAGCTGCGTGCTGGCCACCAGCGAAAGCAGTGTGTCCTTGAACACCAGCAGCAACACCGCCGACAAGGCGCCCAGGCCGGAAATCATCCACAGCGGGGAACGGTCCAGCAGAATGGACAGCACCAGCACCGTGCAAATAGCGATCAGCATCAGCTTGCCGATCTGGATATAACCCTTGATAGAACGCGTTTGCGCCCGCGTGGTGGCCGAATAGGTGTCTTGCCAGGCGCTCAGCACGCCGCTGACCGCCATGAATATGCAGATCCAGGCGGCGGCGTGCGCCAGGCGCCCCACCACCGTCACGGCCTGTTCCACGTGCGGCACCAGGCCTATGCCCAGCGACACCACGGCGAACGGCACCGCGTACCAGAAATTCTGGTACGCGCGGCGGCGGCGCAGGGCCTTGTCCCAGTCTTCCCGGCCGGTGAGCACCAACAGGCGGTGCGCGCACTTCAGCACGATGAGCGCCCCCACCCACTGCGCCACCAGCGCCGCCAATATCAGCGCGCCTATGCCGACCAGCGTCTGGGCCCACACCTGCGTCGGCACGTATTCGCCCAGGCGCACCACCAGGCGTTCCCATTCCATGGCCAAAGTCAGGCTCCTTTACATAATTGCCGAATTATCCAACAAGTCCGGCCGCCCGGGGCTGGCCCTATAATTCCGCCCATCATGGCAAAAACACCCTCACCCGACCAAAACCAGTTCGCCAACAAGGCGCAAGCCTGGTCCGCCCGGTTCTCCGAGCCGGTTTCCGAACTCGTCAAACGCTACACCGCGTCCGTGGATTTCGACCAGCGCCTGGCGCGCCACGATATCCAGGGCTCGCTGGCCCACGCCGAAATGCTGGCCGCGCAGGGCATCATCCCCGCGCAAGACCTGGCCGACATCCAGCGCGGCATGGCCCAGATCCTGTCGGAAATCGACGCCGGCACCTTCCAGTGGCTGCTGGACCTGGAAGACGTGCACCTGAATATCGAAAAGCGCCTGGTCGAGCTGGTGGGCGACGCGGGCAAGCGCCTGCACACCGGCCGTTCGCGCAACGACCAGGTGGCCACCGATATCCGCCTGTGGCTGCGCGCCGAAATCGACACGCTGGTCGGCCTGCTGCGCCAACTGCGCCATGCCCTGGCCACCGTCGCCCTGGAAAACGCGGCCACCATCATGCCGGGCTTCACGCACCTGCAAGTGGCCCAGCCGGTTACCTTCGGCCACCACCTGCTGGCCTACGCCGAAATGTTCGGCCGCGATGCCGAGCGCCTGGCCGACTGCCGCAAGCGCGTCAACCGCCTGCCGCTGGGCGCGGCCGCCCTGGCCGGCACCAGTTTCCCCATCGACCGCGAACGCGTGGCGCAAACGCTGGGCTTCGATGGCGTGTGCCGCAATTCGCTGGATGCCGTGTCCGACCGCGATTTCGCCATCGAATTCTGCGCCGCCGCCGCGCTGGTCATGACCCACGTGTCGCGCCTGTCGGAAGAACTGGTGCTGTGGATCAGCCCGCGCGTGGGCTTCATCGACCTGGCCGACCGCTTCTGCACCGGCAGCTCGATCATGCCCCAGAAAAAGAACCCCGACGTGCCCGAACTGGCGCGCGGCAAGACGGGCCGCGTCAACGGCCACCTGATGGCCCTTCTGACGCTGATGAAAGGCCAGCCCCTGGCCTACAACAAAGACAACCAGGAAGACAAGGAAGGCCTGTTCGACACGGTGGACACGCTGCGCGACACGCTGACCATCTTCGCCGACATGGCCGGCGGCATCAAGGTGAAGGCCGACAATATGCGGGCCGCCGCCCTGCAGGGCTTCGCCACCGCCACCGACCTGGCCGACTACCTGGTAAAGCAGGGCTTGCCGTTCCGCGACGCCCACGAAGTGGTGGCCCATGCCGTGCGCGACTGCGAACAGCGCGGCTGCGACCTGGCCGACCTGTCCCTGGCCGACCTGAAGGCCTACCACCCCAGCATCGGCGACGATGTCCATTCCGTGCTGACGCTGGAAGGCTCGGTGGCCGCCCGCAAGCACATCGGCGGCACCGCCCCCGAGCGCGTGCGCGAAGAAGCCCAGCGGGTACTGCAGGAAACAACCGCCTGAGGCAGCTGTACCAGGTGTCAGACACACAAGGTGCCTGACACCCGGGGCTGGGGGCATTGCCAGCGCCTTACTCCCCCGTCCACTCCGTCACGAATTCGCGGTAGTCCGGCCGGTCGGCGGCCGGCACTGCGCAGGCCGGCGTGCCCACCGCCAGGAAGCCCAGGAAACGGTAATCCAGCGCGTCCAGCCCCAGCGCTTCCTGGACATCCTCCAGGTAAGTGCCCATGCCCGTGCTCCAGAAGGCTCCGTAGCCCAGCATGTGCACGGCGTTCAGGATATTCATCACCGACGCCCCGGTGGCCAGCAGTTGTTCCTGCTCGGGCACCTTGGGGTTGTCGTGGTCGATCTTGTGCGCCAGGCCGATGAACAGCGGCACCTCGCTCATCCACTGCCGCACCGATTTTTCTTTTTCCGGCGTCATGCGCGGATCGCCGCTGCGCTTGACCGCGTCCAGGGCAATGTCGGCCAGCCGGCCGATGGCCTGACCGCGGATCAGCACAAAACGCCAGGGCCGCAGCCTGCCGTGGTCGGGCGCGCTCATGCCAGCCTGCAGAATCTGGTCCAGTTCGTCCTGCTTGGGCGCGGGCGCGCGCAGGAATTTCATGGACCGGCGGGAAGTCAGGGCGTGCAAGGGGGAAGCTGTCATGGGGAAACGGTTCGGGTCAACGTTCTATTGAGAAACATTCTCATCATACGCCAGGGCTGCCCGGGATATCCGGGATTTCCCCAAGGCGATCAAGGTCATCGCAGCGTGCTCAGCCCAGATGGGTATGGCGTTCGGGCCGTTCCTGCACCTGCATTTCCGACAGGCCATGCAGAATGCCGCAGTCGTCGGTGTCGGGCCGCGCCAGCAGGCAGCGCTGCCGCAATTCAGCCAGTTGGGACTTCAACTGCACCAGTTCGGCAATGCGCGCATCCACGTGCGCGATGTGCTCGTCGAACAGCTCATTGATGGGCCCGCAGCCGGCGCGATGGTCGTCGGCCAGCTGCAGAATGGCGCGGATTTCATCCTGGGTCATGTCCAGCGCCCGGCAGTTGCGGATCAGCCGCAGGCGTTCCTGGTGCGCCGCGCCATAGCTGCGATAGTTGTTCAGGCCCCGCTCGGGCGCGGGCAGCAGGCCTTCTTTCTCGTAGTAGCGCACGGTTTCCACGGTCGTGCCGGCCGCCTTGGCGAGTTCGCCGATTTTCATGGCTGCCTCCAGTCGATACGCGCCTGCACAGGCGCTTGACCCTATAGTAACTCCAGGGTGTGCAATCTGGCCATTGTTTGGATAACCGCCAGGAAACCCGCCGTATGCCCTGCTCCGCTTCCAAGACCCCCAGCTGCTGCGGACACGACCACAGCGCCACGCAAACCCAGGCCGTTACCGGCCCTGGGCAGGCCGCCTGCTGCGCGCCCGCCGGCCGCGCCGACGCG
>NZ_JAJMLX010000238.1 GCF_020991325.1 Bordetella petrii
CACGGCCTGACGCCGCGTGCCCGCGTGGTGGGCATGGCCACCGCGGGAGTGGCGCCGCGCATCATGGGTATCGGCCCGGCGCCGGCCACGCGCAAGGTGCTGGAACTTACCGGCCTGAAACTCGACCAGATCGACGTCATTGAACTGAACGAGGCTTTCGCCGCGCAAGGCCTGGCCGTGCTGCGCGACCTGGGCATTGCCGACGACGATTCCCGTGTCAACCCCAACGGCGGCGCCATTGCCCTGGGCCACCCGCTGGGCGCCAGCGGCGCGCGCCTGGCCACCACGGCCATCAATCAGTTGCACCGCACGGGCGGCCGCTATGCCTTGTGCACAATGTGCATCGGGGTAGGCCAGGGCATTGCGGTGGTGCTCGAACGCGTCTGACCGCAGTCGCCCTCAAAAAAAAGCCGGCTGTCCGGCTTTTTTCGTTTTCGCACCTGCAGCGGAGTCAGGGCAGTCCGCCAATCCGGGCGCCGGCCTGGATGCCGTGGGCGGCAAACCAGCCCTGCGCCATTTCCAGGGCATAGCGTACCGGCCGGGCCGAGCAATGCGCGTCGTCGGTCTGTGGCGCCATGTCGGCGATGTTGACGATGGCGCCATCGTCCGCGATGAACGCGATCGACAGGGGCAGGGGAGTATTGCGCATCCAGAAGCACTGCAGGTCCGGCTGCTCGAAAATGAACAACATGCCGTTATTGTCCGGCAGATTCTGCCGGTGCATCAGGCCAATACGGCGGGTCGGTTCGGTACTGGCCACTTCGGCGCGAATAATGTGGATACCGGCAGACAGTTCCGCCACGGGCAGTCCAGACTGCGGGGCGGCGGGCGCCTGCTGGGCCCGGGCCATGGGCGAGGCCAGCAAGGCCCCCAGCAGCGCGGCGGCGGCCACTGCCGCCTTGAAGAAAGAGAGCACGGACGGTGGCGGCGGGCAACGGGTCGACATGAGACAGTGAAACGGCGGAAAATAACAGGGCGGGGCACATTGCCCCGCCCGGGAACTGGCACCGCCCGACACCGGCCAGGCCGGGGCAAGGGCGTTGCGATACGGATACTGGGCGTCAGGCCGACGTAATGTTCAAAGCCTGTTTGCCTTTAGGCCCCTGGATGATTTCGAAAGCCACTTTCTGGCCTTCTTTCAGGGTCTTGAAACCGTTCATCTGGATGGACGAAAAGTGCGCGAACAGATCTTCACCGCCGTCATCGGGCGTGATGAAGCCGAAACCCTTCGCATCGTTGAACCATTTGACGGTGCCCGTCGATTTGGGATTGTCCCCTTGGACGGCGGTTGCGGTCGTATCAGACATGCGGACTGCCTCATTGAATCGTATGTTTTACAGAAGGCGTCATGGCTGGGCCGTTAGGCCTTCCGGCTTCCGGTGGCCTTTATTACTGCCCGTAGGCCCCGAATGCGTGGATAATGCTCTGCTTTTCTTTCCGGCGTCAAGTATGGAAACTCCGCATTTCTGCGTGTAATTTTGGGTAAGTCGCGGCTTTCCCGCTTCCCGTTTAAATAGAATCCCGCCCTATGAGTTCGACTTTGGATAATCAGCACGACGTGGTGGTGGAAAAGGCGCCAGCCCGTACCGCTCCGCCACCGATGTACCAGGTGGTGCTGCTCAATGACGACTACACGCCCATGGAATTCGTGGTGAAGGTCCTGCAGAAGTTCTTCGGCAAGAACCAGGAAGACGCCACGCGCATCATGCTGCAGGTGCACCATGAAGGGCGTGGCGCCTGTGGTATTTATCCGCGTGACCTGGCGGCGACGCGCATCGCGCAGGTGGCGCAATATGCGCGCGCGCGGCAGCATCCGCTGCAGTGCATCATGGAACCGGTGTAGACATCTACCTATAGTATTGGGCCAAGCCGGCACGGGCCGGGCCATCCGGGCGCGTCGCGCCCTGCACGCTGTACAGGGGCATGTCATGGGTCAAAGAGGGGGCGCGCTTGGCATTCTGGCGGTGGTGCTCGCCATCGCGGTAGGGTTGGGATGGTGGGCCGGACGCGGGGGAGTATCCAGTGGTTCGGCTCCGCAATCCGGCACGGCGGCGCGAACCGCGCCCCCGGCATCTGGCAGCGCCGCGCAGCGTCCGCCTGAATCCGTGGCGCAGCCCGCCGCGGCCACGGTGGGGCAGGCGGATCCTTTTTCGGTGCTCGACTGCCAGTCGCGCCAATACGATGACACCCTGGCGTTGGCCGTGACGTTCACGCAGCCCGTGGATCGCAAGGCCGACCTGGGCGCTTACTTCAATGTGGTCGACACCGGCGCGTCCAAGGCCGGCGACGACACGCCGGCCGCTGCCGCCGCAGCCATCCGCGTGCCTGGAAACTCGCCCATGCCGCAGGGCAAGCCTGCACAGGGCGCGTGGGTGGTGGGCGACAACCCGCGCATGGTCTATTTTCCTTATGTGCAGCCGCAGCGCAGCTACGCAGTGCGCGTGCGTGGCGCGCTGCCGGGCGCCCAGGGTGGCGCCACCTTGGGCGGCGACAGCCAGTGCGTTGTGCAGACTCCCGCCATGCCGCCGTCGTTCTATTTCGCCAGCCGCGGGGTGGTCTTGCCGGCCGGCCAGAACGGCGGCCTGCCTGTAGCCACCGTCAATGTGCCCGAAATCGACGTGCAGTTTCTGCGCGTGGCGCCGGAGCAGATGCCCGAGTTTTTCGATGAGGTGCTCGGGCTGGGGCAAGCCCGGGAGGATGACGACGACACTGCCGGCGAGGGGCCCGACGACCCCTGGCGCTACGCCGATAACCGCAGCCTGAAAGGCTCCGTCAGCAACTGGGACCTGGACCGGCTGCACGAACTCACCACCAGCGTATTCCAGGGGCGGTTCCTGACCGACAAGCGGCCGAACCGGCGCCATGTCACGTTCCTGCCGGTGGAGCAGATCGCCGAACTGCAGCAGCCCGGCATTTACCTGGCCGTCATGAGCGAACCCGGCCGCTTCCGGTACGAATACCAGGTTACCTACTTTTATGTCAGCGATGTCGGGCTGCATGCGCGGCGCTACGCCGACCGCATCGAGGCGTACACCGTATCGCTCAAGACGGGCCAGCCGGTTGCGGACACGCACGTAGAACTGGTGGACGGGCAGGGCAAGGTGCTGGCACAGGCGCGCGCCGACCAGGCCGGCCATGTGCGCTTCGATGGCGACCACACCCGCGCGCGCCTGCTGCGCGCCATGCGCGGCCAGGAACTGACGGTGCTCTCGCTGGGGGAACCGGCGCTCGATCTGTCCGAATACGACATAGGCGGCCACCCCGCGCGCAACAACAATCTGTTTGCCTACGCGGGCCGCAACCTCTATCGGCCGGGCGAAACCTTCCTGGTGTCGGTGTTGCCCCGGGATCCGGACGGCCGGCCCCTGCCGCACGCGCCGCTCACGGCTACCCTGAAGCGCCCCGATGGGCGCGTAGTGCGCAGTGAACTGTGGGAATCCGCCAGCAAGACGCCCAATTATGTCGAACACGGCATCAGCCTGCCGGCAGACGCCCAGACGGGCAAATGGCTGCTCGAATTGCGGGTCGACCCGGCGGCTCGCGTGCCGGATGCCAGTTGGTGGTTCCAGGTGGAAGAGTTCCTGCCCGAGCGCATGAAACTGCGGCTGGACACACAGCAGGCGGTGCTCGGCCCCGACGACGCGTGGCGTATCGACGTGCAGGGCGATTATCTCTACGGGGCACCGGCCGCCGGCAATCGCCTGCTGGCCAGCTTCCAGGTACGGCGCGATCGTTTTGCGCTGGCGCAGCAATGGCCGGGCTTTATTTTCGGCGACGCGGCCGACGACACGCTGCGGCATTATGAAGAACTGCCCGAAACCGAACTGGACGAGGGCGGCGGCGCGCAACTGACGGTGAATCCGGAAGGGGCCGGCGCGGCCCATTCGCCGCTGCGCGTGCGTGTGTCGGCCAGCCTGCTCGAGTCAGGCGGCCGGCCGGTGGTCCGGTCGCTGGAGCGCAGTATCTGGCCGGCCGACAAGCTCATCGCCGTGCGCCCATTGTTCGAAGACGACGTGACGCGCGAAGGCGCGCCCGCCGGTTTCGAAGTGGCGCGCCTGGATACGGCGGGGAAGGTCGTACCGCTGGCCGAAGCGCAGTTGCGCCTGTACCGGGAACATCGCCAGTATTACTGGCGCTACGACGACCAGCGCGGCTGGAACAGCGGTTACACCGAGACCGAAGAACTCGTTGAATCGCGGCTGATCGCGCTGCCCGACCGTACGTCGTTGACCCTGCCGGTGGGCTGGGGGCGCTACCGCCTGGAAATAGCCGACCCGGAAACCGGCCAGGTGCTGCGCTACCGTTTCTATGCCGGCTGGGGTGCGCAGGACGCCGAGGCCGTGGGCAACCGGCCCGACCGCGTGCAACTGAAGCTGCACGGCACGCCGGCCAGGCCGGGCGACACGGTCAAGCTGGACATCACGCCGCCTCATGACGGACAGGCGCTGGTTACCGTCGAGGGCGATCGCATGCTGTGGTCGCGCTGGGTGCCGGTGCAGGCCTCGGGTACGTCGGTAGATATACCCCTGGCCCCGGACTGGAAGCGCCATGACCTGTATGTTTCAGCAGTGGTATTCCGGCCGGGCAGCGAAGGCGACCGCGTGACGCCAGCGCGGGCAGTGGGCCTGGCCTACCTGCCCGTGGCCAGCGCGGAACGCCGCCTGGACATCAGGCTTGACGCTCCCGCCAAGGTCGAGCCCGAACGGACTGCGACGGTGCGCGTCAAGGTGGACGGCTTGCAGGGGCAGCGCGCCCATGTGACGCTGTCCGCGGTCGACGTGGGCATTCTGAACATCAACCAATACGCCACGCCCGATCCACTGGATTACTTCTTCGGCAAGCATCGCTACGCCGCCGAATTGCGCGATATGTATGGCAAGCTGATCGAGAAAATGGACGGCACGCAGGGCCGGTTGAAGTGGGGCGGCGATGCGGCGCTGCGTGGCGACAGCCGCAGCCTGCCGCGCAAGGTTCGCCTGGTCGATCTGTTTTCGGGGCCCGTGGCCCTGAATCAGCAGGGCGAGGCCGACATCCCGCTTGACGTACCGGACTTCAACGGCACCCTGCGCCTGATGGCCGTGGCTTTCAGCGACGCGCAATACGGCAGCACCGACAGCGAAATGGTGGTGGCCGCGCCCATCGTGGCCGAGCTGAACACGCCGCGCTTCATCACGCCGGGCGACCAGGCGGCCATTGCGCTGGACCTTACCAATCTCAGCGGCGCCACCCAGCAGGTGACGGTGGACCTGCGTGCGCTGGATCCCCTGGCCATTGCCGATGGCACGCGCACGGTTACCTTGAAAGACCGCCAGCGCAGCACCTTGCGCTTTACGGCGACGGCCACCGGCTCGTATGGGCTGGGGCAGTTGCGCCTGCAAGTGGACGGACGCGGCGGACCCAAGCCGGTGCATATTGTCCGCGAGTCCGTACTGCAGGTGCAGCCGGCCTATGCCGCCGATACGCAGGTGCGGCGCCTGCGCCTGGCACCGGGGGAAAGCTATGCGCCGGGGGCGTCGGCGGTGGCCGGCTTCTACCCCGACTCGATCTCGGCGGGCATCAGCCTGTCGAACCGGCCGCCCATCAATGTGAAGCGCCTGGTGCAGAGATTATTGAGTTATCCCTATGGCTGCACGGAACAGACCATCAGCGCCGCCATGCCCTGGGTGCTGTTGGGCGACCAGGATGCAAAACGCTTTGGCCTGCCCGCGCATACCGGCCAGGAACGCGCGGAGAAAGTCGCCGGCGCGCTGGGCCGCCTAGCCGGGATGCGCAATGCGTCGGGCGCGTTTTCCTTGTGGGGCGAGGCTTCGTCGCGCGACATCTGGTTGACGGCCTATGCGGTGGGCTTCATGCAAGACGCGCGCGACCAAGGGTTCGCGGTTCCCGAGTCCGCGCTGTCGCGCTCGCAGCAATGGCTGCTGGAACAAGTACAGCAAAGCGCGGGCAGTTTCGGCACCTGGCCCGACAGGTTGCGGCGCGGCCTGGAGGCCGGCCGAGTAAATGCCGACGATGCCTCTCTGTTGCGCAACGATCATCGCCGGTTCGCCGGCTATGCGGCGGCCGCGCTGGTGCTGGCGCGCGACCGCAAGGCGCCGCTGTCCACGGTGCGCCAGTTGTTCGACCGCTACCAGGAACGCGCCTTGTCGCCGCTGCCGCTGATGCAATTGGCGGCCGCTTTCCAGCTCATGGGCGACGCCGCGCGCATGCAGCAGGCGCTGGACCTGGCGCTGGCGCGGCCCTACGGATACCGGCACCATGGCCGCGCCGGGGCGTCGGATGAATGGCTGGGAGACTACGGCAGCGGGGTGCGGGATTACGCGCTGGCGTATGCGCTGGCCGCGCAGCATCAATTGGCCGGGCAGAACCTGCAGCCCCTGCTGGCGCAGCTGGATGCCCGGATGCAGGGGCGTTCGTATCTGTCCACCCAGGAGCAAATGGCGTTGTTGCTGGCCGCCCGCGCCACTGGCGGCGATGCCGATACACCGTGGTCCGCCGCGCTGGCAACCGCCGGTGGGCGGCAGGAGCTCAGCGGCACACAAGACCGCAGCCTGGCACTGCAGGGCGCCGACTTGGCAGCCTTGCAAATTACCAATACCGGAACCCAGCCGCTGTTCGTCGAACTGGATATGCAGGGCACGCGCACCCAGCCGCCCGCGCCGCGTAGCGACACCATACGCCTGCAGCGCAGCTGGTACACACCCGATGGCAAGCCGTGGGACGGCGGCGCCTTGCATACGGGCGATATGCTGGTGGTGAAACTGCGCGTGTCGGCCAACCAGACCCTGCCGGACGCACTGCTGGTTGACCGCGTTCCCGCAGGCTTCGAAGTCGAGAATCTGAACCTCTCGCAAAGCCCCGACATGCGCGATTGGGAAATCGGCGGCACCCGCGTGGCCGATGCCATGGCCAATCCGGCCATCAAGCACCGTGAATTCCGCGACGACCGGTATGTGGCGGCAGTGGCCCTGAACCGCAACCCCGTGGACGTGTTCTATATGGCGCGGGTGGTCACGCCGGGGCGCTATGCGGTGCCGTCCAGCGTGGCCGAAGACATGTATCGGCCTGAATTGCGAGGCGTAGGCGAGAAATGGAGCCCGATCGAGATCCGCGACCGCGGCGCCGCCGCTGGCCGATAGGCGGGCGCCGCCTGACCGGCCTAGCGGGGGGCGCGGCGCTGTT
>NZ_JAJMLX010000239.1 GCF_020991325.1 Bordetella petrii
CGCGGCGCCGCGCTGGTCAGCGTGGGGCGCGGGTCGCACCTGGCGGTGCCGGACCTGCTGGCGGCGCTGGACAGCGGGCAGATGTCGCAGGCGGTGCTGGATGTATTCGATACCGAGCCTCTGCCAGCCGAGTCGCCGCTGTGGCGGCATCCCGGCGTGACGATCACGCCGCACTGCGCGGCCACCCCCACGCGCCAGGAACGCGCGCGCTACGTGGCCGACCTGATCCGCCGCTGCGAGGCCGGCGAATCCCTGCCCAACCTGTACGACCCGGCCAAGGGTTATTAGCTGGCAGCGGACGGCGGCGGGTCGCCATTCTGCAGCAAGGGCGTGGCCGCGGCAAAGTCGGACAGGTGCTCCAGCAGCGTTCGTACTTTTCGCGGCAGCTGCTGTTGCGGCCAGACGGCGTACAGCACGCGCTGCGGGGTGCGCCAGTCGGCCAGCACGCGCCGCAGGCGGCCCTGCCGCAGAGGCGCGCTGCTGAGCGTGTGGGGGCAATACATGATGCCCAGCCCGGCCTCGGCCATCTGTACCATCAGTTCCAGTTCGTTGACCCGGCAGCGCCCGTCGGGCCGCAGCTCGATGCGTTCGCCGCCGCCGGGCGACAGGAAATACCAGGTGGCCAGCGGTTCGCTGACCAGCAGCGCATGGTGCTCCAGATCGTGCGGATGCCGCGGTTCGCCATGGGCCGCCAAATAAGACGGCGCCGCCACGACATCCAGGCCGAAGGCACCCAGCCGGCGCTGCCGTAGTTTGGGGTCGTGCTGCGGGCCGACGCGCACCGCCAGGTCGGCGCCATGCCGCCATACGTCTTCGGTGCGATTGTCCAGGATCAGGTCCAGCCGGATGTCGGGCCAGGCCGCCAGGAATGAGGTCCAGGCCGGCGCCAGCACCCCGCGCGCCAGGCTGACGGGGGCCAGTACCCGCAGCGTGCCCTTGATCTGGTTCAGGCCGTCGTCCAGGCCGGCGGTGGTTTGCTGCAAGGCGGTAAGCAGGGGCCGGCATTGCTCGTAGTACTGCCGGCCCTCGGCGGTAGGCTTCAGGCTGCGGGCGCTGCGCAACAGAAGCTGGCAGCCCAGCCGGGCTTCCAGCTTCTGCAGGCGGCGGGTAAGGGTGGCGGCGGGCAGGTTCAGCCGGCGCGCGGCCGCCTGCAGGCTGCCGTCGTCCACGATGGCGATGAACAGCGCAAGATCATCCAGCATGGCTTCCAATAATGGAATTTAAGATTCAAATCATGCTTATAGTTGCAAAAACAGTGTGAGTCTAGGATAGCGCCATCGTTTTCCTTCCAGGAGCTATTCATGTCTTACGCCACCCGGCTGCGTTGCACCTTTGCCCTGTTGATGTCCGGCCTGATGTCGTTGCTGATGACGGGCTGGGTAACGTGGCTGAACCTGGGCCTGGACCCGGGCTTTGCCGGCCACTGGGCGCATGCCTTCATCGCCGCCTGGCCGGCGGCGTTCGCCATCGTGCTGGCGCTGGCGCCCGTGGTGCAGCGGGCCAGCCAGCGGCTAGCGGAGCCGCGGGCCGGCACCCTCAAGCGCTAGGGCCGGCGCGCGGCGGATGAATTGCGTGCGCCCTAGCTGACGAAGCGCGGCAGGTACAGCGAAATCGCCGGAAACAGGATCAGAATCGTCAGGCGCACGATGTCGCTGACGACGAACGGCATCACCCCGCGGAAGATCGTCTGCGACGACACGCCTGGCAGCAGGCCGCGCAGCACGAACACATTCATGCCGAAGGGCGGGGTGATGAAACTGATCTCGGTAACCACCACCACGATGATGCCGAACCAGATCAGGTCGAAACCCAGGCTTTGCACCAAGGGGTAGAACACGGGCACGGTCAGCAGGATCATCGACATGCTTTCCAGCACGCAGCCCAGGATCAGATAGATGCCGCAGATGGCGAAGATCACGGCCAGGGGGCTCAGTTGATAGCGTTCGACCAGATCGAGCAGGTCGCCGGGCAGCGAAGTGAAGTTGATGAAGTTGGCCAGCATCAGCGCGCCTATCATCACCACGAAGATCATGCCGGTGGTCTTGGCCGATTCCACCACCACGTCCACGAACTTGGGCCAGGTCAGCGTCTTGCGGCAGCAGGCGAACAAGAAGCCCAGGAAGGCGCCGACGCCGGCCGCTTCGGCGGGGGTGAACACGCCAGCGTAGATGCCGCCCATCAGCAGGGCGATCATGGCCAGCACGGCCCACACTTTGGCCAGCGCCTGGCGGATCTGCGGCCAGGTGCTGCGCGCGCCCTGGGGGCCGGCGGCGGGGTCGCGGCGCACCACCCAGCTTACCGCCAGCATGTAGCAGCCTATGGCCAGGATGCCGGGCAGCACGCCGGCGGCGAACATCTTGCCGATGCTTTGTTCTGTCAGCAGGCAGTACACCACCATGATGATGGACGGCGGAATCAGGATACCCAGCGTGCCGCCCGCCGCGATCGAGCCGGCCGCCAGTTTTTCGCTGTAGCCGATGCGCCGCATCTCGGGGTAGGCCACCTTGGCCATGGTGGCCGCGGTGGCCAGGCTGGAACCGCAGATGGCGCCGAAGCCGCCGCACGCCACGATGGTGGACATGGCCAGGCCGCCGCGCCGGTGCCCCAGTACCGCATGGGCGGCCGCGTACAGTTCGCGCGACATGCGCGATTCGGTCACGAAATTGCCCATCAGGATGAACAGCGGCAGCACCGACAGCAGGTACTGGAATCCGCTTTCGTAGATGACCGATCCCGCCATGGCGTAGGCGGCATTCCAGTTGCGCAGCAGCCCCAGGCCGATGAATCCCACCAGCGCCATGGCGAAAGCCACTGGCACGCGCACGAATACCAGCGCCAGCATCGTGCCCAGGGCGATCAAGGCTTCGGTCATGGCGTGGTTTCCTCGGTTGCGGCGGACTGGCGTGCATTGGCCAGGTGGTACACGGCGTCCAGCGCCAGCAGCACCGACATGGCATAGACGAAGGGTGCCAGCGGGATGCCCAGCATGGCGGTGATGTCGCCGTAGTCGGCGGTGCTGTCGGCCTTGTCCCAGGTAACCCAGGCGAGGAAGCCGCTGACCGCGCCAGCCGCCAGGGCGCCGCAGCGGTCTTGCAGGCGCACGGCGCGCGCCGAGAACAGGTGGCTGAAGCCGTCCACCGTGATGTGGCCGCGCGCGCGGGTCATCAAGGGAATGCCGGAGAAAATCACCGCGATCATCATCAGCTCGACCAGTTCTACCGAACCGATGATGGGGTGGTTGAACAGGTAGCGGCCGGTGGCGTCGATGACGGTGAGCAGGCTCATGCCGCACAGGCTGGCCACCGCCACGGCCCTGAGCGCGGCTTCGATCGCGCAGTTCAAGTATTTCATGCTGTTCTCGCAGTGGCGCACCGCCCGGGGCGGCCCCGGGCGCGGTGCGCCGCGTCAGGGGCGGTTACTGGCCGTCGAGCTGCTTGATCTCGGCGCGGAACGACGCCAGGGCGGCCGGGCCGTCGATGCCTTTCGCCGCGGCCGCGTCCAGCCAGGTCTGTTCAAAGCCTTGCGTGCGCTCGCGTACCGCCGCAACCAGCGCGTCGTCGGCCTTCACGACCTGGATGCGCCCGCTGTCCAGCACTTTGTGGGCCTCGGCATCGTGCTTGTCCCAGGCCTTGCCGGCCAGTTCGGCCAGGTGCCGGCCCGACAGCTTCAGCAGGATTTGCTGGTCCTGCTTGGACAGGCGGGCGAAGGCATCGCGGTTCATGATCACGGCATGGGTATCGGAATACAGCCCGCCGGGGAACACGGTGGCGTGCTTGATCAGGCCGTCCAGCTTGAACGACACCAGCGATTCGGCCGGAAAGAACACACCGTCGACCACGCCCGTGCTCAGCAGCTCATACGATTCGGGGGCCGGCTTGGCAATGGGGGTGGCGCCCACGGCCTTGGCCACATCGGCGGCCATGCCGCCGCCCACGCGCACCTTCAGCCCCTGGAAGGCGCCGATGTCGGCCACGGATTTGCTGGTGGTGAACACAATGCCGGGCCCGTGCGCATACATGCCCAGCAACTGCACGCCTTTGTGCTCGTCCGCCTTGAGCAGGTACTTCTCGTAGGTATCCCAGGCGGCCACTGAGCGCGACACCGCGGTATTGCCCGAGAACGGCATCACGGCGAACTTGGTCAGCTGGAAGCGCCCCGGGTAGTAGGCATGCGACACGAACGAGATGTCCACCAGCCCGTCGCGTACCGCGTCGAAGTGGCCAGCCGGGTTGGACACCGGCTTGGGCAGCAGGCGCAGCGTCACCCGGCCCTCGGTGGCCTGCTCGATTTCCTTGGCCCAGGGCATGATGAAGTCGGCCACCACGGCATGCGTGGGCGGCAGCCAGCTCGATACCGTCAACTGGACTTTCTGGGCGTGCGCAGGCAGGGCGGCGGCAAGTGCCGCGGCGGCAATCGCAATGTTCGCCAGGGATTTGATCATGGTGTCTCCTCGGTGTGGTCTTGATGTTCTTGGGGGCAACGGGATGCGGCGGCTAGGGAGCCTGCGCCGCGTGGTCCAGCAAGCGGTGCAGATCGCCGTCGTGGCGGAATCCCGCGGCTTCGGCCGCGGGCGTGTACAGCGGCGGCTGGCTGCCGAACTGCGCCTCGATGGCCGGCTCGGGCGCATAGCGCACCAGCGTGCTGGCCGTGCCGTCGCCGCGCGCATCGAAGGCCGCGACAATGTCGCGCACCGATACCCGCAGGGCCGGCAAGGTCCAGGCGGTTCGTGCGCCGGGCGCCTGGGTGGCCAGCCACGCCGCATTCAATAGGTTGTCGACGCAGCACGCGCGCGACATCAGCCACAGAGTGGCATCGGGGCCCACCGGCATGGTGCATGGCTGGCCGGCGGCCAGAGAGCGGATCAGCGTGCTGGAAAACGCCGACCAGGCGCCATTGGGCGCGGGCGGGCGCGGCACGATGCCGGGCAGGCGCACCGTGCGGGCCTGCAGGAAGCCGCGCCGGGTGTAGTCCGCCAGCAAGATCTCCATGGCCAGTTTGTGCGCGCCATAGCTCAGGGCCGGCGCGGCGGGGGTCTGGTCGTCGACATGGCCGGGCAGTGGCGCGCCGAACACGGCAATGCTGCTGGTGTACACCAAGCCGGGGGATCTGCCCTGCTGGCGCAGCCTTTCCAGCAATTGCAGGGAACCCGCCAGGTTCACTTGCAAGCCCAGTTCGAATTGCTCTTCGGCGCGGCCGCTGGCCACGCAGGCCAGATGGAACACCAGGTCGGGAGCGGGCTCGGTCATGGCGGCCAGCACCTTCGGGTCGGCAAAGCTGCCTTCGATGCCGCGCACGCGCGGGTCGGACGGCGGCTCGCCCAGCGCCAGGTCGCACAGGGTGATGCGCGTTGGAGCGCCATGGCCGGGCAGCTCGGCCATGGCGCACAGCCGTTCGACCAGGGCGCGCCCGATGTAGCCGCCGGCGCCGGTGACCAGGATATTCATGGCGTGCCCCGGTTATCCAGCACGGCCTGGTAGGCCTGGCGCCAGGCCAGGCCGGTCGAGGTGTCGCCCCGGGGGATGTATTCGCAGCCTACCCAGCCGGCGTAGCCGTGGTTGGCCAGCGTGCGCAGCGCGCCCGCCACGGCGGGGTCGGCGGGGTCGGGTTCGTGGCGCCCGTCCGCGCAGGCGAACTGCACGTGGCGCACCAGGGGCAGCACGCTTTGCAGCGCGGCGTGCAGGTCCAGGTTTTCGCGCTGGGTGTGGTAAAGGTCGAACTGCAGGCCAATGGTGTCGTGCCCCACGGTGTTGATGATGTCGGCTGCCTGGTCGGGCCGGTGGTAGAAATAGCCCGGCACGTCGGCGCGGTTCAGGGCTTCCAGTGTCAATGTCACGCCGGCCTGCTGCGCCGGCCGCGCCGCGCTTCGCAGGTTGCCGATCAAGGTGGCGCGGCTGGCGCTGGGCACGGTGCCGGCGGGCGGCACGCCCGCCATGGTGTGGATCATGCGGCATCCCGTGGCGTCGCATACCTGCAGTGCGCGCTGCAGGGCGGCGCCGAAATCCGCTTCGCGGCCCGGCAGGCAGGCCAGGCCCTTCTCGCCCGCCGCGCCGGGTGGCGTATTGACCAACACCAGTTCCAGGCCATGATCGCGCAGCATCGCCGCCAGTTCAGCGGGCGCGAGGTCATACGGAAACAGAATCTCCGCGCCCGCGAAACCGTCGCGTGCCGCCGCGGCCATGCGTTGGGCCAGCGGCAGGCCGGGGTACAGCAGGGAAAGGTTGGCGGCCAGTTTCATCGTGGTTCCTTGAATGGGGCGGGGCGGTCGGGCCAGGCAACCCGCACGATCTCGGACAGGTCGGCCGTGCCCAGGCCCTGCGCGGCGGCGGCCCGGTAGCTGGCCAGCACGCCGTTCAGGCCGGCCAGTTCGGTGTCGGTGGCGCGTGCCAGGGCCGCGACATTCTCGACGTCTTTCAGCATGGTGGCCACCGAGCCCAGCGGCTGCTCGATGGGGCCGGTCATGCGCGGCACGAAAATCTGCAACAGGGTGGAATCGGCCCAGCCGCCGGCCAGCGCGGTATTCAGCGCGGCCGCGTCGATGCCGCTGTGCTGGGCCAGGGCCACCGCCTCGGCAATGGCATTCACGGTGCTGGCCACGATGGTCTGGTTGCACAGCTTGGCGACCTGGCCCGCGCCCACCGCGCCCATGCGCGTGACGCGGCCGGCATAGGCACGCAGGTAGGGCGCGGCGGCATCGATGGTGTCGGCCGGCCCGCCCATCATGATGGACAGGGTGCCGGCCTGGGCGCCGGCCACGCCGCCGGACACTGGCGCATCGATCCACACGCGGCCGCTGGCCTGCTGCAACTGCGCCGCATAACGGCGGGCGGCATCGGGTGAGATGCTGGAATGGTCCACCAGCCAGGCGCCGCCTGCGCGGTGCACGCCTGCGGCGCCGAATACCGTGTCATGCACGGCGCGCTCGTCGGTCAGGCACAGGAACACTCCATCGCAGCCTTGCGCCGCATCGGCCGGCGTCGCCGCCAGTTCGGCGCCGTCGGGGCGAGCACGTGGATCGCCGTCACAACGCCGTCCCCGAGCTCTTTCCGGAACAATTCCAAGAGGCTGGAATTCAACAGCCGCAGCTGCGTGGCCCAGGCCGTGGAGTCGCAGCGGACATGCAAGGTGGTGTCCGTGAAGCTCTCCGGGGTGCAGTGGGCGTAGATTTCCGGCTCCACC
>NZ_JAJMLX010000024.1 GCF_020991325.1 Bordetella petrii
GCCGCCAGCGGTGCGCGGCGCGGTGTCGGCCGTCGGCGGCCATGAGCTCGACACGGCCCAGGCCGTGCAATGGTGGACTTCGCTGCGCGAGCAGTCCCATCCGTTCTTCGGGCAGGGCCGGCCCTTGTGGCGCCTGGCGGTGCCGCCCGCCACGCCGGTACAAGACCTGGGCTTGCCCGTTTTGCTGGAATGGGGAGGAGGGCAGCGCTGGTTCAGTGGCGCGGCGGATGCCACGACCATGCGCGACCTGGCGCAGCGCCTGGGAGGGCATGCCACGCTGTTCAGGCCTGGCACCGCCCCAGTGCCCGCCGACGGCGTGTTCCATCCCTTGTCGCCCGGCGTGGCGGCCATTACCCGGCGCCTGAAGCAGGAGCTGGATCCGGCCGGGTTGTTCAACCCCGGCCGCCTGGTATTGGAGCTATAGCGCAGTATGCAGACCAATCTCGCTTCCTGGGCACGGGACACGGAGTACGGCCGCGAAGCCGACGCCATTCTGCGCCGCTGCGTGCACTGCGGGTTCTGTACGGCAACCTGTCCTACGTATCAGGTGCTGGGCGATGAGCTCGACAGCCCGCGGGGGCGCATCTATCTGATCAAGCAGGTGCTGGAAGGAACCGAACCCACCCAGGCGACCCAGCAGCACCTGGATCGCTGCCTGACGTGCCGGAATTGTGAAACTACCTGCCCCTCCGGCGTGCAATACGGCCATCTGGTCGATATTGGGCGTCGCGTGGTGGACCAGAAGGTGCAGCGTCCATGGCGTGACCGCATGCGCCGCCTGTTGCTGCGCAAGGGCCTGAACTCGCCGTTGTTCGGCCCGGCGATGCGCGCCGGGCAGATGCTGCGCGGCCTGTTGCCGGACGCGGTCAAGCGCAAAGTGCCTGAATGGCGCAATCCCGGCCTGCTGCCGGACGCCGCCCGCCACACGCGGCAAGTCTTGATGCTGACCGGCTGCGTGCAGCCGGCAATGATGCCTACCATCGACGCCGCCACCATCCGCGTGCTGGACGCGGTGGGCATTGGCGCGCGACTGGCGCCCGGCGCAGGCTGTTGCGGCGCGGTGAACTTTCACCTGGACGCGCAGGCGGATGCGCTGGACCAGATGCGCGCCAATATCGACGCCTGGTGGCCGCTTATTGAAAATGAAGCGGTCGAGGCCATAGTGATGAATGCGTCGGGCTGCGGCGCCATGGTGAAAGAATACGCGCATCACCTGCGCGGCGATGCGCGTTATGCCGAACGCGCCGCGCGTATCGTGGCGCTGGTAAAAGATGTGGCCGAGGTTGTGGCGCCGCATGCGCAGGCCCTGCGTGAGCGCATGGCGCCGGGCGGCCCCGCCGCCTTCCATCCGCCGTGCACCCTGCAGCACTGGCAGGGGCTGCGTCCGCTCAGCGAGCGCCTGTTGGCCGACCTGGGGTTCGAGCTACGGGCTTTTCCCGATTCGCATCTGTGCTGCGGGTCGGCGGGGGCGTACTCGGTGCTGAATCCCGACATGGCGCTGGAACTGCGCGACCGCAAGCTGGCCGCCATGGCGACGCGCGCGCCCGCCGTCATCGTGTCGTCGAATATCGGCTGTGTCTCGCATTTGCAAAGCGGCACCGACACGCCGGTACGGCACTGGATCGAAGTGGTGGATGAGCGCCTGCGTCCTTGAACGCAGGCGAGTGCCGCAGCGCTATTCCACGGCCTTGACCATGTCTTCCAGCACTTTCTTGGCGTCTCCGAACACCATCATGGTGCGGTCCATGTAGAACAGCTCGTTGTCCAGGCCGGCATAGCCGGCTGCCATGGAACGCTTGTTCACGATCACCGTGCGCGCCTTGTAGGCTTCCAGAATGGGCATGCCCGCGATCGGCGACGCGGGGTCATTCTTGGCGGCGGGGTTCACGACGTCGTTGGCGCCCAGCACCAGCACCACGTCGGTCTGGCCGAATTCGCCGTTGATATCTTCCATTTCGAAGACCTGGTCGTAGGGCACTTCGGCCTCGGCCAGCAGGACGTTCATGTGGCCCGGCATGCGGCCCGCCACCGGGTGGATGGCATATTTCACCGTCACGCCTCTTTCGCCCAGTTTTTCCGCCAATTCTTTCAGGGCATGCTGGGCGCGCGCCACGGCCAGGCCGTAGCCCGGCACGATGGTGACGCTTTCGGCATTGGTCATGAGAAACGCCGCGTCGTCGGGGCTGCCCGATTTCACGCTGCGCTGCTGGCCGTCGCCGGCCGCGGCCGCAGCGGCGCCCTGGCCGCCGAAGCCGCCCAGGATCACGTTGAAAAACGAGCGGTTCATTGCCTTGCACATGATGTACGACAGGATGGCGCCCGACGAACCCACCAGCGAGCCGGCGATGATCAGCATGGGGTTGTTCAGCGAGAATCCGATGCCGGCCGCCGCCCAGCCCGAATAGCTGTTCAGCATGGACACCACCACCGGCATGTCGGCGCCGCCGATGGGAATGATGATGAGCACGCCCAGCACGAAAGCGATCAGGGTCATGGCGATGAAGGGCGTCCAGGCCTGCGTGGCCATGAACCAGAAGCCGCAGCCCAGCATGGCCAGGGCCAGCAGCAGGTTCAGCATGTGCTGGCCGCCGAACACCACCGGCGCGCCCTGGAACAGGCGGAACTTGTACTTGCCCGACAACTTGCCGAAGGCGATGACCGAGCCCGAGAACGTGATGGCGCCCACGAAGGTGCCGATGAACAGTTCCAGCCGGTTGCCCACAGGAACCGGGGCCCCGGGGGCAGCGATGCCGAAGGCGTGCGGTTCGGCCACCACCGCCACCGCGATGGCCACGGCGGCCAGGCCTATCATGCTGTGCATGAACGCCACCAGTTCGGGCATCTTGGTCATTTCGACGCGCCTGGCCATCAGCGTGCCGATGCTGCCGCCCACCAGCAGCCCCAATACAACCCAGCCCAGCCCGATACCGGCGCTGCCGGCGCGCGCCAGTTGAATGATCAGCGCGGCGGTTGTCAGTACGGCGATGGCCATGCCGGCCATGCCGAATACATTGCCCAGGCGCGAGGTGGTGGGGTGCGACAGCCCCTTCAAGGCCTGGATGAAGCACACCGAGGCCACCAGGTACAGCAGTGTCACCAGGTTCAGCGAGATCATTGGCCGCTCTCCTTGGCGGGTTTCTTGTCTTTCTTCCTGAACATTTCGAGCATGCGGCGCGTGACCAGGAAGCCGCCGAAGACGTTCACGGCGGCCAGCGCCACCGCCACCACTCCCATGCCGCGCGCCAGGCTGCCTTCGGTGAGGGCCGCGGCCAGCATGGCCCCCACGATGATGATGGCCGAGATCGCGTTGGTGACGGCCATTAGCGGAGTATGCAGCGCGGGGGTGACATTCCACACGACGTGGTAGCCCACATAGATGGCCAGCACGAAGATGATCAGGTTGACGAGAGTCGGGTCTATCGCTTCCATGGCCTATCCTTTTTGTTTCGGTACGACCTGGCCGGCCTCGCAGACCAGGCAGGCCGCGACGATTTCGTCGTCGCGGCGGATGGCCAGTGCGCCTTCCGCATCGGTGATGAGCTTCAGGAAATCGAGCAGGTTGCGGGCGTACAGCGCCGAGGCATCGGTGGGCACCAGGGCGGGAAGGTTGGCCAGCCCGACCAGGGTGACGCCATGTTTTTCGACGACCTGGCCTTTTTCCGACAGGGGACAATTGCCGCCGCGTTCGACGGCCAGGTCCACCACCACCGAGCCCGGCTTCATGGCCTGCACGGTCTCGGCCGGCAACAGGGTGGGGGCCGGCCGGCCCGGAATCAGCGCGGTGGTGATGACGATGTCGGCCTGCTTGCAGCGTTCCGATACCAGGGCCGACTGCCGCGCCATCCAGGCCGGCGGCATGGGGCGCGCATAGCCGCCGGTGCCTTCGGCGATTTCGCGCTCTTCGTCGCTTTCGAAGGGTACGTCGATGAACTTGGCGCCCAGCGACTCTACTTGTTCCTTGGCAGCCGGCCGCACGTCCGAGGCCTCGACCACCGCGCCAAGGCGCTTGGCCGTGGCGATGGCCTGCAGGCCGGCTACTCCGGCGCCCAGTATGACGGCGCGCGCGGCCTTCAGGGTGCCGGCCGCGGTCATCATCATGGGGAACAGGCGGCCGTAGTAGTGTGCCGCCAGCAGCACGGCTTTGTAGCCGGCCAGGTTGGCCTGTGAAGACAGCACGTCCAGGCTTTGCGCACGCGTGATACGGGGCGCGGACTCCAGCGCGAAGGCGGTGATGCCGGCGCCGGCCAACGTGGCCAGGCCCTCGGCATCGAAGGGATCCAGCATGCCTACCAGTACCGCGCCCGATTGCATCCGGGCCAGTTCGCCGGCCGAGGGGCTGCATACCTTCAGCACCAGTTCGCTGCCCAGCGCCTGTTCGGCGCTGCCCAGCGTTGCGCCCGCGGCGGCATAGGCTTCATCGGGATAACGGGCCGCCAGGCCCGCTGAGTGTTCGACTACGACTGTATGTTTGGCGCCGATATACTTCTTGACGGTTTCCGGCGTTGCTGCGACGCGAGTCTCGCCCTCGCGGGTTTCTCGCGGTATCCCGATCTGCATCGTCGCTTCTCCTCCAGGGTTCGCGTAGTTATACACGAATCGGGGTTCGGCGGCGCGGGTTGACACGCAGGAACGGCGGCTCTGGCCTTGGCGGTGCCGCAGCAAAAAAACGCCTTGGCACAGGCCAAGGCGTCGAAGAAGGCCGGCGCTGGGCGCCGGCCACGTGCGTACAAACGTCCGGCGTCAGGCCGTTTGCGCGCGCGTCCAGTCCAGCAGGGCGGCGGTCAGGCCGCGCAGATCTGCCTTGAGTTTGCCGTAGCCGGCCGAGGGGCGCAGCGTGACTTCATCCATGTACAGCTTGCGGTTGATCTCGATTTGCAGGCTGTGGCGGCCTTCGGTGGGGCGGCCGTTGGCGCGCACCAGTTCCACGCCCTTGTAGGGGTCGTTCATGGTGACGTCGTAGCCGCGCTCACGCAGCCAGGCGGCGACGAATTCGCGGAAGGCCGGATCGCTGGTGGAACCATCGCGGTCGCCCAGCACGAAATCGGGGTGCACCAGGCCGGGCTTGTCGGTGGCAAAGGCGCCGGCCACGCTGGGCATGGAATGGCAGTTGATATGCCATGCCTTGCCGTGGCGGGCATGCGCATTATCGATCAATTGCGCCACTTGCTCATGGTAGGGCTTCCAGCAGGCGTCGATGCGGTGGCGAACTTCGTTTAGTGTCAGCTTGCGGTTGTACAGGGGCGTGCCGTCGTCCAGCATGCGCCAGATCAGGCCCTTGCCCAGCTTGACCTTGGGCGAGTCGGGCAGGGGTTCGGGCCATGGCTGGTCCAGCATGCCTTGGTCGATTTCTTCAAGCGAACGATTGGCATCGATATAGGCGCGCGGAAAGGCGGCGCCTATGAGCGGCACGCCCATGTCGACGGCGTCGCTCCAGAGGTCGTCAACCCACGTGTCTTCGGCTGTGCGCAGCGCGCCGAACGGCGCGGAAGAATCGAAATCCGGCGGATAGGTCGTGCCGCTGTGCGGCGAATCGAGCACCAGCGGGGCCGACGCTTCCGGGTAGCCGGCGGGCAAGGCAAGGCGATAAGACAGGGGATTGGTAATCAGCATGGAGAATCGTTACGGCTGCAAAACAGAAAATGGCCCCCGCCGGCGGCGAGGGCCGAAGATCGATCAGTCGATCTTCACATTGGCTTCTTTGGCGATACGCTTGTTCTTGGCGATTTCGGCCGAGATCTGCTTGGCGTAGTCTGCCGGGGTGTTGGCCACCGGCGAGGCGCCCAGGTTGGCCAGGCGCTCGACCACGTCGGGCTGGGCGCTGACCTTCACCACGGCGTCGTACAGCTTATCGACCACGGGCTTGGGCAGGTTGGCCGGGCCGATCAGGCCGAACCACGACGAATCATTCACCGGCGCCAGGCCGGCTTCGGCGAAGGTGGGCACGTCGGGCAGCGCGGCCACGCGCTTGGGCGAGGCGACGGCCAGCGCAACCAGCTTGCCGGCCTGCACGTGCGGCAGCGAAGAAGGCAGGTTGTCGTACAGCACGTCGACCTGGCCGGCCAGCGTGTCGTTCAGGGCCGGGCCCACGCCACGGTACGGAACGTGCATCAGGTCGGTGCCCGAGGCCATCTTGAACAGCTCGCCCATCATGTGCGATACCGAGCCATTGCCGGCCGAGGCGTAGGCGAACTTGCCGGGTTCTTTCTTGGCCAGGGCGATGAAATCGCTGATATTCTTGGCCGGCACCTTGGGGTTGATGACCATGACGTTCGGTACGGCAGCCAGGTTCGAGATCGGGGTGAAGTCTTTCTCGGCGTCGAACGGCAGGTTGTGATAAATGGCGGGGTTGATGCCGTGGGTGCTGACGGTGGCAATGCCCAGCGTGTAGCCGTCGGGCTCGGCACTGGCCACCTGGGCGCTGCCGATCGAGCCGCCGGCGCCGGCCTTGTTCTCGACCACCACGGTCTGGCCCAGCGCCTTGGTGAGCTGGTCGGCGAACATGCGGCCGACGATGTCGGTGGTGCCGCCGGGCGGGAAGGGCACGACCAGGCGGATGGGTTTGTTCGGATAGGCGTCTTGCGCGTGGGCGATACCGGCGGTCAGCGGCGCGGTCAGCGCGGCGGCGGTAAGGGACAGGCCCAGGATGACATGGCGACGTTGCATGGATTCCCCTGTTAGGAAGTTGGATCGTTCGTTGCGATTCGCAAACCCTACGATTCTGTGCTGCGCCAGCCAGTTTGCGCAAACGAAAGATTCTCCGTAAGCTATTCCTTTTGTTCATGCCTAGCGTTGTAAATAATTGCAACGTCCGGCGCCATCCATGCGCAGATTCTGTCCATCCTTGACCGACTTGCAGGCCTTTGAAGTCGCTGCAAGGCATAGCAGTTTTACCCGCGCCGCCCAGGAACTCTGCGTGACCCAGGGCGCGGTAAGTAAACAAGTGAAACATCTTGAGGCCTTCCTGGGCGTCGAACTATTCCTAAGAATCAGGCAGGGCCTGGTGCTGACCGAGGCCGGACAAAGCTATCTGAAAAAAATCCAGGCCGGCCTGGGCCAGATCGAGGCTGCCACAGTCGAGCTCATGGCCCACCAGGGACAGGGCGGCACGTTGCACCTGACCTGCATGCCCACGTTCGGCGCCCGCTGGTTGATCCCGCGGCTGGCCGCGTTCATGCGCGTGCGGCCCGACATCCGGGTCGAGTTCCTGCCGCACCGCCAGGGTTACGATTTTTCCACCCCCGAACTGGACGCCGCGGTGCGGTTCGGCGATGGCATCTGGCCCGGCAGCGGGGCCGATTACATCGTGGGCCGCGACGTGGTGCCGGTTTGCAGCCCGCGCCTGGTCGGCAATGGCTGTGTGGGTCCCGCCGAGCTACTGCGCTATCCGCTGCTGCATCACACCTCTGCGCAGGAGGGCTGGCGCGAATGGTTCGAGCAGGCCGGCTGCGATGCGCGCCGCGCCCTGGAAGGGGCGCGCTTCGATCAGTATTCGCTGCTGTCCCAGGCTGCGGCGGCGGGTTTCGGCATTGCCCTGATCCCGCGCTGCCTGATCGAGGACGAACTGCGCGACGGCAAGCTGGCGGTGGCGCTGGACCTGCCAGTGCGCGCGCGCCAGGGCTATTACCTGTGCTATCCCGAGCAAAAAGCCAACCTGCCCATTCTGCAGGCGTTCCGGGCCTGGCTGATGGAAGTCTCGGTGGCCGCCGAGCCCCGGCCGGCGGATGAAGCCCTGGCCCTTTAGAATAGCGCCCATCATGTCTCTAGCCTCCATGCGCTCCGCTTCCGGAAAAGGCCGTGTCGTTGTCGGCATGTCGGGTGGCGTCGACTCCTCCGTGACGGCCTGGCTGTTGAAGCAGCAGGGCTATGAAGTCATCGGCCTGTTCATGAAGAACTGGGAAGACGACGACGATTCCGAGTACTGTTCTACTCGGCAAGACCTGCTCGACGCCGCCAGCGTGGCCGACCTGGTGGGGGTGGATTTCGAATACGTCAATTTCGCCGCCGAATACAAAGACCGGGTGTTCGCCGAGTTCCTGCGCGAATATTCCGCCGGCCGCACGCCGAATCCCGACGTACTGTGCAACGCCGAGATCAAGTTCAAGGCATTCCTCGACCACGCCATGACGCTGGGCGCCGAGCACATCGCCACCGGCCACTACGCCCGCGTGCGTGCGGTGGCCGGCCCGCATGGGCGCGAGTACCAGTTGCTGAAGGCGCTGGACGGCACCAAAGACCAGAGTTATTTCCTGCACCGCCTGAACCAGGCGCAACTGTCGCGCACCTTGTTCCCGTTGGGCGAGATTCCCAAGACTGAAGTGCGGCGCATCGCCCATGAAATCGGCCTGCACAACGCCGCCAAGAAAGATTCCACCGGCATCTGCTTCATCGGCGAACGGCCGTTCCGCGAGTTCCTGAACCGCTACCTGCCCACCGAACCCGGCCATATCCTGACGCCGGACGGCACGCGGGTGGGGCGGCACCACGGCCTGTCGTTCTATACGCTAGGCCAGCGCAAAGGCCTGGGGGTGGGCGGCGTCAAGGGCAGCCAGCGCGACGACGGCACCTCGGACGCCTGGTACGTGGCGCGCAAGGACCTGGCGCGCAACGAGCTCTATGTCGTGCAGGGGCACGACCATCCCTGGCTGCTTTCCAGCGAACTGAAGGCGCTGGACGCCAGCTGGGTGGCCGGGCGGGCGCCCCAGGCGGGTGCCTACGGCGCCAAGACGCGCTATCGGCAGGCCGACGCCGCCTGCGTGCTCGCTTCGGCCAGCCAGGATGAATTCACCCTGTCGTTCAGCGAACCGCAATGGGCCGTGACGCCCGGGCAATCCGCCGTCCTGTACGACGGCGATATCTGCCTGGGCGGCGGCATTATTTCCTGACCGGCCGCCCCGGGGAGGGGGCGGCGGCGGATTTTTCATCAATCACATGAGGAGGTCGTAGTGGATGTAGCGATGTTAGTGTGCTTGCTGGCGCTGGGGGCCGTGGTGGGGTTTGCGGCGGGGCTGCTGGGCATAGGCGGAGGCATGCTGCTGGTGCCATTCCTGACCATGATCTTCACCTGGCAGGGCATGCCGCAAGACCTGATCGTGCATGCCGCCATCGCCACCTCGATGACGTCCATCCTGTTCACGTCCGTTTCCAGTGTGCGGGCCCACCAGCGCAAGGGCACCATTCAATGGAAGATCGTGTTCGCCATGGCGCCGGGCATCATCATCGGCGGCCTGATCTCGGGCGGCGCGGTGTTCGCGGCGCTTAGCACGGCCTGGCTGTCATTGTTTTTCGCGATTTTCGTCGGCTATTCCGCCTGGAGCATGCTGCGCAACAAGAAACCCCGTCCGTCCCGCCAGATGCCCGGCGTGGTCGGCACCTCGACGGTGGGGGCCGGCATCGGCTTTCTGTCGGGGCTGGTGGGCGCCGGCGGCGGATTCCTGTCGGTGCCGTTCATGGTGTGGTGCAACGTGGCGCTGCATGCGGCGGTATCCACTTCGGCGGCGCTGGGCTTTCCCATCGCCCTGGCCAACAGCATAGGCTATGTGGTGTCCGGCCTGAATGAAAGCGTGGCCCGTCCCGGCATGCTGGGTTATATCTATTGGCCGGCCTTGCTGGCGCTGGTGGCCACCAGCGTGCTGACGGCTCCCGCTGGCGCGCGCATGGCCCACCGGTTGCCGGTCGCCACGCTCAAGCGCGTGTTCGCAGGCCTGCTGTTCGCGCTGGCCGCGTATATGTTGGTGAAAGCCTGGCAGGCGTTCAGCGTCTGAGGCTGAACCCGGCCGCTCAGGCGGCCGGCGGCGCGCTGTCTATGAACGACTGGCGTGCCGACAGTTTTTCGTCGTGGCGGGCCAGGTTGGCGTGGCTGGCGCGCCAGTCCAGGTGGGCAAAGCGCAGGTCCAGGTAGCCCAGCGCGCAGCCCACGGCGATGTCCGCCAGGCTGTAGTTCACGCCCATGCAGTGCGATTGCTCGCCCAGGCTGCTGTCCATCGCTTCCAGGCCGGCGTGGATTTTGCGGTACTGGCGGTCGACCCAATCGGCGCTGCGCTGCGCTTCAGGGCGTTGGTTTTCCTTGACGATGGCGACGCAGGCATCCAGGATGCCGTCGGCGATGGCTTCCCAGCATTTGACGGCGGCGCGTTCGCGGCCTTGCTGCGGAATCAGCCGCGCAACGGGCGACAGGGTGTCCAGGTATTCGACGATGACGCGCGAATCGAACAGGGCGCCGCCGTCTTCCATGACCAGGCAGGGGACTTTGCCCAGCGGGTTATAGGTCTGGATCTGGGTGTCGGGGGCCCATACGTTCTCGAGCTCGAGCTGGTAGTCCAGCTTTTTTTCAGCCATGACGACCCGCACTTTGCGAACATAGGGACTGGTAAGCGAGCCGATCAGTTTCATGGAAGCCACAAGCGAAGTCGGAAAGCGGCCGCAGTATAGCAGGCCGGATCGCGTCAAAAATGCGAAGTTCCCAATGCGCAACGGTTTTTCCGCATTGTTACAACGGTGCGGGTGATAAAATCGGCACCCGCCTTCCGAATACCCTTCATTTCCTTCCCCGACATGCAGATTGCCGACCAAATCAGCCACCTCAATGCCCTTTCTCCGCTGGATGGCCGCTACGCGGCGCGCGGCGATGCGCTGCGGGGCCTGTTATCCGAGGCCGGTTTCATGGCGCACCGGGTCGAGGTCGAGGTGGCATGGCTGGCCGCCCTGTCGGATGCCGGCCTGCCCGAGCTGGCTCCTTTTTCCGCTGCGGCCCGGGTCCGCCTGGCGCAACTGGTAAACGACTTCTCCGAAGCCGACGCCGCCCGCATCAAGGACATCGAGCGTGTCACCAATCACGACGTCAAGGCCGTCGAATACTGGCTGAAGGAAAAGGTTGCCGACGACGCCGAGCTGGCGCGCGCCGCCGAGTTCATCCACTTTGCCTGCACGTCCGAAGACATCAACAACACCTCGCATGCGCTGATGCTGACGCGCGCCCGCACCCAGGTGGTGGTGCCGCGCCTGCGTCAGGTCGCCGATACGCTGGCCGGCCTGGCGCGCGCGCATGCCAGCCAGCCCATGCTGTCGCGCACCCACGGGCAGCCGGCCAGCCCCACCACGCTGGGCAAGGAGTTCGCCAACGTGGCGGCCCGCCTGCAGCGCGCCATTGCCGCCATCGAGGCAGTGGAGCCCCTGGCCAAGCTCAACGGCGCCACCGGCAACTACAACGCGCACCTGTCCGCCTACCCAGAGATCGACTGGCCGGCGTTCAGCGCGCGCGTGCTCGGCGGGCTGGGCCTTACCCAGAACCGCCACACCATCCAGATCGAACCGCACGACTGGATGGCGGCGTTGTTCGACGCGGTGGCGCGCGCCAACGTCATTATCCTGGACCTCGACCGCGACATCTGGGGCTACGTGGCGCTGGGGTACTTCAAGCAGCGCCTGAGGGAAGGCGAGGTGGGTTCGTCCACCATGCCGCACAAGGTCAACCCCATCGACTTCGAAAATTCCGAAGGCAACCTGGGCCTGGCCAACGCGGTGCTGCGCCACCTGTCTGAAAAACTGCCGGTCTCGCGCTGGCAGCGCGACCTTACCGATTCCACCGTGCTGCGCAACCTGGGCGTGGGCTTGGGCTACAGCCTGGTGGCCTGGGATTCCTGCCTGCGCGGCCTGGGCAAGCTGGAAGTGAACGCCGCCGCCATCGATGCGGACATCGACGCGTGCTGGGAAGTGCTGGCCGAGCCGGTGCAAACCGTCATGCGCCGCTATGGCCTGCCGCAGCCCTATGAGCAACTCAAGGCCCTGACCCGCGGCAAGGGCATTACCGAGGCGGCGTTGCGTGAGTTCGTGGGCGGCCTGGAACTCCCCGACGACGCCAAGGCGCGCCTGCTGGCCATGACGCCGCGCAGCTATATCGGACTGGCCGCCGGTCTTGCCCGGGAGTTATAGTCGGCACTGCCGGCCTTGCCGGCATCGTCGTACTTACCCCGGGAGATCTCCATGAAGCAGTTCACCATGCTGGCCGCCGCGGCCTGTTGCGGCGTCATGTCGCTGTGGTCTACGCCCTCGCTGGCGCAATTCGCCAAGCCCGCCGACGCCATCAAGTACCGGCAATCGGCCCTGACGCTCATGGCCTCGCATTTCGGCCGCATGCAGCCGGTGGTCAAGGGCCAGGCGCCTTACGATGCCGCCCAGATCAAGGCCAACGTCCAACTGCTGAACACGCTGTCGGAACTGCCCTGGGCGGGATTCGGTCCGGGCACGGAAGGCGGCGACGCATTGCCGGAGGTCTGGAGCGATGCGGCCGGCTTCCAGCAAAAGCGCGACCGCATGAAAGAAGCCATGGGTAAGCTCTCGGCCGCCGCCGACTCTGGCGACCTGAACCAGCTGCGCGCGGCGTTCGGCGACGTGGGCGCCAGCTGTAAGTCGTGCCACGATTCGTACCGCAAGAAAAAATAGGCGCACGCGCCTGACGGCATGACGCTACTGGCCGGCCGCGCGCCTTTCCTGGAATAGCTGCGCCAGCACTTGCGACGCGGCGATGGCGCGCGGGAACCCCGCCGGCACGGTCACCATGTAGATGATCTCTTTCAGTTCATTTTCCGACACACCGATATTCAGCGCATAACCGGCGTGCACCCGCATCATGCCGGTTTCGCCCAGGGCCGCCATGGCAGCCACGGCGGCGAGCTGGCGGGTGCGATTATCCAGCCCGGGGCGGCTCCATACATCGCCCAGCGCATAAGCCTCGGTGGCCTGCGCCAGGAACGGAAACTCGTTGCGCATGGCTTCGAGATTGGGCTGGTTCCTGCCCTGGTTCAGTTCGCGGATCACTTCCGCGCCGCGCGCACTGCGCGCCGCCGTGGTGTCGGCCTGTGCCAGCACAGGGGTGGCCGCCAGTACGGCAGCGGCCAGGGCGATATACAGTCGGTTCATGAGTTCTTCCTTGCAGACAGAGCAGGGGATGGACATGCTTTACAGGCTGGCCGTCGGGCGCACCACGATTTCACTGGTATCGACGTCGTCGGGCTGGTCGATAGCGTGAGCGATTGCGCAGGCAATGGCTTGCGGCTGCAGCGCAATCTGCCGGTACGCCTGCATGGCCTTGGCCGCGGCGGCATCGGTGATAGTGTCGGCCAGTTCCGATTCCACGACACCGGGGTACACGCACGTGACACGCAGCTTGTCATTTTCCTGGCGCAGCCCGTCCGAGATGGCGCGCACCGCATACTTGGTGGCGCAGTACACGGCCGCGGTGGGCACGACGTAAAGGCCGCCGATCGAGGACACGTTGATGATCTGGCCGGCGCCTTGGCGCTGCATCGCCGGCAGGACTGCCGCCACGCCGTGCAGTACGCCGCGGATGTTCACGTCTATCATCGTGTCCCATTCATCCACTTTGAGCGATGCCATGGGCGACAGCGGCATGACGCCGGCATTGTTGACGATGACATCGATGCGCCCATGCGTGCGCAGGGCGAAGTCGGCGTAGGCCTGTACGTCCGCGCGCTGCGTGACGTCGAGCTTGCGGTAATCGACCTGGGCGCCCTCGGCGCGCAGTGTATCGGCCAGGGCCTGCAATCTGTCGATGCGCCGCGCGCCGATAACCAGCCGGTGTCCGCGCTGCGCCAGCAGCCTGACTGTGGCTTCGCCGATGCCGCTGCTGGCACCGGTGACGAGAATGACTTTTGCTGCGGGGGAACGAGACATGTCGGCATCTCCAGTTAGCGACGGGGCCGGCAACCCATGTCGCCCTGGTTTCCGTCATGAACGCATGGTAGATATCGTTGTCCTGGGCGCGAAGGCGAATTCTTATGCGATGCTTGCCTAAAAGTCTTGCGCGCCTCGAAAACATCCCGCGTGGGTGGTAATTTGTAGCCTATTGCTCGTCATGGCTGGAGATTCCCGATGGCTCAGGTTCCCGCCGCGCGCTCGCTGCGGCAAGCGCGCATGATCGAATTGCTGGAGCGGCTGGCCCCCGCGGAGGGCTACACCGAATCGCTGCTGGACGGGGTGACTTTCATGCGCTCGAACCAGCCATTGTCATGCACCCGGGCTCTTTACGAGCCCAGTATCGTGATCGTCGTGCAGGGCCGCAAGCGGGGTTTCCATGGCGGTGCCATGTACGTGTACGACGCGCAGCATTACCTGGTGTTGTCGGTGCCCTTGCCCTTCAACATCGAGACCGAGGCCAGCCCCGCAGCCCCCTTGCTCGGGCTGGCTTTGCGGATCGAGCCCGCCGTGACCGCGGAACTGGTCATGGGAGTGGATGCCGGTGCCTTGCAGCCCGAATCCAAGCCTGTCACCATGGCCGCCACGCGCATGGACGACAAGCTGGAAGACGCGGCGCTGCGTATGCTGGAGGCCCTGAGTTCGCCCACCGAGGCACGCTTGCTGGGGCCAGCCATTTTGAGGGAGATTACCTATCGCGTGCTGACGGGCGAACAAAGCGCGGGCTTACGGGCGGCGCTGCAGCAAGGCGGCAATTTCGGCCGTATCGCCAAGGTGCTGCGCCGTATCCATACCCATTACAGCGAGCGCCTGGACGTGGCCACGCTGGCCAGCGAAGCCAACTTGAGCGTGCCCGCGTTCCATGTGCATTTCAAGGCGGTGACGGCTACTTCGCCGATTCAGTACATCAAGGCCATCCGCCTGCACCAGGCGCGGCTGATGATGATACGCCAGGGGGTCGGCGCGGCGCAGGCCTCGGAACAGGTGGGTTACGAAAGTGCATCGCAGTTCAGCCGCGAATTCCGGCGCATGTTCGGCCGTAGTCCCGCCGAAGAAGCCCGGTACCTGAAGAATCTGCTGTCGCTGGCTGCGCCGGTGAGGGCCGCGGCATCGTCGCCAGCCCGCGCAATGGCCTGAAGCGCAGCCTACGAAAAGGAAAAATCTGCCACGATTTCCAGCGAGCGTATCCAGAATACGAGTGCCGCAGCGGCGGCCGCCAACAGCGCGGCGCGCAGCCAGACGCCAGGCCCGTCTTCCGCGGGAGGTGTGCCGTCGGGAATGTCTTGCGGACGGGCATTGCCGGTAATCATGGGCCCGACCAGGCGCTTGCGGCGCACCGCGGCATACCAGGCGACGGCCAGCAGATGCAGCGCGACCAACCCCACGATGATCCATTCATTGGTGTGGTGCCACGACGTGAACCACGAGGCCAGCGCCGAATCGGCGCGGGCATACAGCGGGCCCTGGGTCATGATGTCATCGCTGGTGAACAGGCCGCTGACCGCCTGGAAGCCCAGTACTGCCAGCAGGGCCAGCACCGACAGGGCGCCCAGCGGATTATGGCCGGCGGTGGGGGCGGCGCCCTGCAGATACCGCTTGATGGCGGCCGGGCCGCGTACGAAAGTGGCAAACCGGGCATAGCGCGGCCCGATCAGGCCCCAGGCCAGGCGAAACGCCACCAGGCCCAGCGTTGCCAGGCCGAAGCGCACGTGCCAATCCATATACAGCCCGCCCAGCTTGACGCTGACATAGGCGCCGATGACACAGGCGGCCAGGGCCCAGTGGAACAGGCGGGTGGGGAAGTCCCAGATGCGGATGGAAGCGCGCGTGTGTTGCATGGACTCGTCGGCCAGGGCGGGGGATCAGGCCGACTTTATCACGGGGTCATGGCGGCCGCGCGGTCCTCAGGCAGCCTGGCGGCGCAGCGGTTCGATGCGGTGCACATGTTCGTGCCGGAACCGGATGCGCATGCCGGGCTCGCCGGCCCGGCCTTGCGGCCGCACCACGTCGGTGGTGTAGGTGGTCGTGCCGTTGATGGGCGCGTTGTAGATCACCGTGGCGCGGATCTCCGGGCCATGTGCGGGCCGCAGGTGCACGACGTCGCCCACATGAATGGGTACGTGGTCCAGTTTGCTGTGCTTACGGCGGGTCAGCAGCTGGGTTGCTGGAAAAGGGTGGATCGAATGGTTCATGGTGTCCTCGTTAGAGTTTTCGTTATGGAAATGCGGCCCCGCGTGGCGCACGCAAACCGGCGAAGCCGCGCGTGCGGGTATCGTCGCTGGGAAGGCGGCGGTGCGGTGGCCTACGGTTGCGCCGCATTGATGCGGCGCGGCCCGTCTGCGGAAACCGTGACGTACTGTGGAGCAACGGCGGTATCGGCGCCAGGCCTGCGCAGGTGTCAGCCCCGGATGATTGAACCGGGGCTGGGCATGGCTTCGGCGGTGGGTTTGCCTGCCAGCTAGCCTGCGAATGTGTCTACATATATGTCTACATACGGCGGGCTGATTTGGCATAGGTTCTATGCCCGCACATACTGACAACTTTCTATTGTATTCGTAAAGTATTGTTTTTGCAAGAATTTTGTGCGGCACCGAGGTGGGCGGCAGCGCTTCAGTGGCGGGTGGCCGCGGCGGCCTGCGTATGGGCCAGCCGCTGGGCCTCGATGATCTGGTCTTCCAGTTCGGGGGACATTTCCAGGGCCACCTGGGGGCTGCCTTCGCGGCTGGTTTCCAACTTCAGGGCGATATGCTGGCCAGCGAATGCGGCAGGCGCGGCCTGGATGTCTACGTATCGCTGCACCAGGGCATCCACCGCCTGTTGCGCCCGCGCCAGCGCCGCGTCGTCCAGGGGGCCCTGGGCCAATTCTTCGTTGACGGTGCGGGCCAGGTCCGAGGTAAAGAACAAAAACGCCGTGGCGCCGCGGCAGTCGGGGTGGGTATAGCCCCAGGGCGCTTGCTGGCCCTCGGGATTAGCAGGGGGTGTCGTCATGGAACTGCGGGTGGGCTTGAAAGAATGATGCGGCCCATTGTAGGGCAGGCCCGGCTGGCGGCCGCGGGTGATCGTGTCACATATCGCTTCCCAGGCAACAATTCCTCTAAGCGCTGTATGGCGGCCTGCAGTTGGGGTAATGTTCCGAACCGACAGGAACGGCCCCGGCGCCGGGGTAGGACGGAGAAATCATGCGCGTGGCGTTTCGTTTCATGTGGCTGCTGATGGTAGCGCTGGCCATGGCGGCTTGTGCCAACAAAGAACCGGAACAGCGCGCGGCCTTCATTGCCTGGCTGCAGGCCAGCGTGGTGGATGCGCCGGGAGCCGCCGTGCCCGGGCTGGACGAAGCGCAGCGCGACGCCCTGGGCGACTACGTCGATCATTATGCGGTGCTTGCCGACTTTGATGCGGTGGCGGCATCGGCGGTGCGGCGCCTGGCCCGTGCCCTGGAGCATGAAGAACTGCATTCGCTGGCGCAACTGCAGGCTCGCCGCGAGGCCCTGCAGACAGACAGGCAGGCGCTGGCGGAAGTGCAGGGCGAACTGCGCGACGCCCTGGCCCGGGCCCGGTCCGAGCGGGCCGAACTGGAGCAACCCGCCGACCTGCTGCCGGTTTATGCGCAAGCCTATGACCTGGCCGTCGCCCGTCCGGCGGCCCGGCTTGCACCCATGATAGACGTGGTGGTGGCGGCGCTGAACGATGCGCTGCGCGTGGCCGATTTCGTGGCCGAACACCAGGACCAGATATCGTTGGATGCGGAATCGGCGGCGGTGCGGGACCCTTCCGTGCAGCAGGCCTTGAATCATCTGCTGGACCAGTTGAACAGTCATTCCGCGGCGATAGAACAGGCCCAGCGCAATTTGCGGGCCATGCAGCCAGCCTGATCATTCGTCATGCCGGCTTTGTACAATTGCGCCTCGGGCGGCGTGCGCCGCGCATGGGATCAACAATGAACGGTTCTATTCTGCATTACCGCGCATTCCTGCTGTTGCTGCTGCTGGTATCGGTGGCCTTCATCTGGTTGCTGTGGCCTTTTTATGGCGCCGTGTTCTGGGGGGCGATCCTGGCCATCATCTTCGCGCCGGTGCATCGCCGCATAGCCGCCAAACTGGGCAAGCGCCGCAACCTGGCCGCGCTGGTATCGCTGCTGCTGGTGCTGCTGGTGGTGATTATCCCGGTGATCTTCATCACCGGGTCGCTGGTGCAGGAAGGCGCCAACCTGTACCAGCGGGTGAAATCGGGCAACCTGAATTTCGGCGCCTATTTCCAGCAGATCCTGGACGCGCTGCCCAGCGGGGTTTCGAACCTGTTGTCGCGCTTCGGCATGGCTGATCTCACCAGCGTGCAGGAAAAGCTGACCACGGGCGCGATGCAGGGCAGCCAGTACCTGGCCACGCAGGCATTCAATATCGGCCAGGACACCTTCCAGTTCCTGATCAGCTTCGGCATCATGCTGTACCTGCTGTTCTTCCTGCTGCGCGACGGCTCGGTGCTGTCCGCGCGGCTGCGCGGGGCCATCCCCCTGAGCGACACTCACAAGACGCACCTGCTGCGCAAGTTCACCACCGTGATACGCGCCACGGTGAAGGGCAATGTGGCGGTGGCCGCCATGCAGGGCGCCTTGGGTGGTGTCATCTTCTACATCCTGGGCATCCAGGGGCCGGTGCTGTGGGGGGTGGTCATGGCATTTCTGTCCCTGCTGCCGGCCATCGGCGCCGGATTGATCTGGGTGCCCGTGGCCGTGTACTTCCTGGTTTCCGGCGCCATCTGGCAAGGGGTTACCTTGATCCTGTATGGCGTGCTGGTCATCGGCATGGTCGACAATGTGCTGCGCCCGGTGCTGGTGGGCAAGGACACCAAGCTGCCCGATTATGTGGTGCTGATATCCACGCTGGGCGGCATGGCCCTGTTCGGCCTGAACGGCTTTGTGATCGGCCCGCTGATCGCGGCCTTGTTCATTGCCTGCTGGGACCTGTTCAGTTCGGATTTCGCCGAGGCCAAGACCGGCGCGGGAATCTCGGAAAAACTCTGACGAAGCCGGCTGCGGCATGCGCCTGGCCGGACGCCGGCCGGCGTTTATTTCGTGCTGAGCGCCTGGGCCGCGTTGATGACCAGAGGCCCGAAGCGCTGGGCAAAATCCTTGGGCGTCCATTGGGACAGCAGTCCATAAATATGGATGGCGGCCACGGGCAATCCGCTATGGTCCACCACGGCCGCGGACACGGCCAATTCGCCCAGCAGCGATTCCTGCAATGTCATGGCGTAGCCGTCCAGGCGGGCTTGTTCTATTTTTTCCCAGATCGCGCTGGGGTCTACCAGCGTATGCGGCGTGACCGCCACCAGGTCGGACCGGGCAAGAATGTCATCGACGCGCTCGTCGGGCAGGCGCGCCATGATGGCGCGTCCTGCGCATGACCGGTAGACGGGCATGGTGCGGCCCACCAGGGTGGCGAAATAGTAGCGGCGGCGTGTCTGCCGGCGCAACGCGTAGACGATCTCCAGGTCGTCGTGCAGGCTCAGGTCCACGCCTTCATTGGATTCCTGCTGCAGCTCGATCAGCACCTGGTTGGCGCGCTCGATCAGCGGATTGCCGCGCAAGTAGTCGAATGTGCGATGCAGGATTTTCTTGCCCAGCATATAGCCGCGCTGGTTGGGGCCGCGCTCTACATAGCCCAGCGCCACCAGCGTATGCAGCATCCTCAACGTGGAATTGCGGTCCAGGCTCGAGATTTCCATGAGCTCGTTCAAGCTCAGTACGCCAGGCCGCACGCTGAAGGCTTCGAGGATATCGAACGCCTTGGCCACGGATTGATTGAATCGGGTATCGACACTGCTCATTGTCTGCCTCTGTTGACGCCTTGCGGGCGTATGCCTTTCCTGCTCGATGTTAGAGAGATGTTAGGGAAATCTCTCCCCGTGCGTATCTTGCCAGGTTTTATATAAGAACCTACGATATCAAAAATAGATTCGTAAGTATCAATATTTGATACTCTTATTTTATGCCAAAAGGCGCTCAGCGCCCGGCGGCCGGTGTGCGGATGCCATGCCGAGGCATCCGCCGCCAGCGGAACCACGGAGGTCTTATGAGCGAGGTACAGGCGCAGAAATTGTCCGCAGAAGCCATCGAGGCGGCCGTCGACCAGCTGGAGCACTACATGACCGACACCCTGTCGCGCTTCGTGCAGTGCCGCAGCCTGCCGGGGCAGGAAACGCCGGCGGCGGAATTCCTGGAAGCGGAGCTTGCCAGGCTGGGCCTGCAAAGCGAGCGCATTGCGCTGCGTACCGAAGACATCAAGAATCTGCCGCTATACTCGCCCGCCTGCTGCCCCGACGGCGGGCGCTTCAACGTGCTGGCTTGCCACGAGCCCGCGCAGGCCGCGGGCCGGTCCGTGCTGTTCAATGGCCATCTGGATGTCGTCCCGACCGGGCCCGAAGCATTCTGGGCCGAATCGCCATTCAAGGGCGGCCTGCATGACGGCTGGTTGTATGGGCGGGGCGCGGGCGACATGAAGGCCGGCATCGTGTGCACGCTGGCGGCCTTCAAGGCCTTGCAAGACCTGGGCATGCAGCCGGCCGGCATGGTGGGTTTCAATGGTGTGCTCGAGGAAGAGAACACCGGCAACGGCACGCTGGCCACGATATCGGCCCTGAAAAGCGCTATCGGCGTGGCCAGGCTTACGGCTTTCGACACGGTGCTGATACCGGAGCCCACGCAGGAGGGCCTGATGTCGGCCCAGGTAGGGGTGTTCTGGATGTACGTGGACATCATCGGAAAACCGGCCCATGCCTCCTTGATGACCACCGGCATCAACCCGGTGGACCTGGGCTGGCGCGTGGTCGAAGCCGTGAAGCAGGTCGAGCGCGAATGGAACCTGCCCGAGAATCGCCATCCCGCGTATCGCGACCACGCACATCCCATCAACTTCAACCTGGGGCAGATCCACGCGGGTGACTGGAACTCGTCGGTTCCCAGCGTGTGCACACTGGGCCTGCGCTTGTCATGCTATCCGGACATGCCTGTTGAAACGGCCAAGGCGCGCATCGAAGCCTGCATACACCAGGTCGAGCAGGATGTCGCCCAGCCCGATACCCAGTTCAGGATCCGCTACGAGGGCTTCCATGCCCCCGGCTGCGAATACGACCTGGACGTGCCGCCACTACGCCTGCTGGCCGATGCCCACCAGCGCGTGGCGGGCGAAGCGCCACGCCCGGTGGCATTAACCGGCACCACGGATGGGCGGCATTTCCATTTCATGACGGATGCGCCGGTTACCTGCTACGGGCCGATCGCGCGCAACTATCACGGCTTCAACGAGAGCGTCAGTGTGCAAAGCATGCTGCGGGTAGCCAAGACGTATGCGCTCTTCCTGAACGATTGGTGCGGTGTCGAGCCCAAACGCGGCTGACTCCCTCCGTCTATCCACTTCTATCCTGGGGTGTTGCTATGAAACTGGTCAATGAGGCCCGCCGGGCCATCGTCAAGTGCATGGTTGCCGCGGCTGCGGTGGCCTCCATCGCCAACCTGCCCGCGCATGCCGCCGAAACGCCGCAATATGGCGGCGTGCTTACCGCCATCCTGCATCCCGAGCCGCCCAGCCTGATACTGGCCTTGCAGCAGGTGGCCGGCACGCAGATGGTTGGCGGCAAGATATTCGAAAGCCTGCTGACCTATTCATTCGACCTGAAACCCCTTCCCAGCCTTGCCAAGTCGTGGGAAGTGTCGGACGACAAGCGCACCTACACGTTCCACTTGCAGCAGGGCGTGACCTGGCATGACGGCAAGCCGTTCTCGTCGGCGGATGTGGTGTTCTCGTACCAGAAAGTACTGTCCCAGACCCCGCGCACCCGGGGGGTGATGCAGAACGTCGAGTCGCTGACCGCGCCGGACGCGAACACTGTCGTGTTCAAGCTGAAAGAGCCGTACGCGGCTTTCCTGTATGGGCTGGACATCGGCGGCGGCGCGATCCTGCCCAAGCATCTGTACGACGTGGATACGCCCATTGCGCAGAACCCGAACAACGCGCACCCGATCGGTACCGGCCCGTTCAAATTCAAGAAATGGGTGCGCGGTTCTTACATTGAACTGGTGAAGAACGAGAACTATTGGAAAGAGGGGCGTCCGTACCTGGACGGCATTACCTACCGCGTGATTCCCGATGCCGCGTCGCGCCGGCTGGCCATCGAGCAGGGCACGGTCATGCAGGCCTGGCTGCAGGACCTGGAGCCGGTGGATGTGCCGCGTGTTGCGAAACTGCCCAACATGAAGCACACCAACAAGGGCTACGAGTATTGGTCGACCATGCAGTGGATCGAGTTGAACAATGCCCAAGCGCCATTCAACGACAAGCGCTTCCGCCAGGCCCTGATGTATGCCATCAACCGCGAGTTCATCGCCGAGAAAATCATGTTCGGGCAGGGCGTGGTGGCCACCGGCCCGATCCACCACAACACCCGGTTCTACGATCCGGACGTCAAGAAGTATGCCTACGACCCCGACAAGGCCAAGGCGCTGCTCGACGAAATGGGCCTGAAGCCCGATGGCGATGGAGTGCGGGCCACGGTCAGCATGATCCCGCTGCCCTATGGCGAGATGCCGCGCCGCATTGCCGAATACATCAAGCAGAACCTGTCCAAGGTGGGCATCGCCTTGAACCTGGAGAGTACCGATGTGGGCGGCTGGGTGTCGCGGGTTGGCAACTGGGACTTCCAGATGGCCGGCAATGGCGTGTTCCAGTACGCCGACCCGGCCATCGGCGTGGCACGCACCTATGTGGGAAGCAATATCCGCAAGGGCGTGATGTTCAGCAATACCTCGCAGTACAACAACCCCAAGGTGGATGAGCTGTTCGCCCTGGCCGCGAAAGCCGGCGACGACGCGCAACGGCAGAAATACTACTCGGAGGTGCAGAAGATCCTGGTCGAGGATGTGCCGCTGGTATGGCTGGTTGACACCAATTACGGCACTGTGCTGAACACGCGCGTCCACGATGCCATCACCACGGGCCTGGGCGTGGTCGATACCTATAGCGACGCCTGGTTGTCGAAGCAATGAGCAAGATAGCCGGTTTCCTGGGGCGGCGTGTGGTCAAGAGCATCCTGGTGCTGTTCATGATCGCGGTGTTCAACTTCTTCTTGGTGCGCGCGGCGCCGGGCGATCCCGCCGAGATCCTGGCCGGGCAGTCCGGCGCGGCGGACGCCGCCTACATTGAAAAGCTGCGCCAGGATTTCGGGCTGGACAAACCCCTGGCGGTACAACTGGGCACTTACCTGAAAGACGTGGCGACGTTCGACCTGGGATATTCCTATCGCCAGCAGGCGCCGGTGTCGACGTTGATACTGGAGCAGTTGCCGGCCACCCTGGTGCTGGCGCTGACTTCGTTCGCGTTTGCGCTGCTGGCCGGGGTGGCGCTGGGCATCCAGGCGGCCTTGCGGGTAGGCAAGTGGGGCGACACGGTCATCACCACGCTGGCCATGCTGGCCTATGCCACGCCGATTTTCTGGGTGGGGCTGATGCTGGTGCTGGTGTTTTCGGTGCAGCTGCAATGGCTGCCGGCCTTCGGTTACGAAAGTGTCGGCGCGCACCTGACGGGATTCGCCCGCTTTGCCGACATCGCGCGCCACCTGACCCTGCCGGCCATTACGCTGGGAATGTTCTACATGGCCGTCTATGCGCGCCTGACGCGTGCTTCCATGCTGGAAATCCGCCAGCTCGATTTTGTGAAGACGGCGCGAGCCAAGGGGCTGGCCGAGCGCACCGTGATCGTGCGGCACGTGTTGCGCAACGCGCTGCTGCCTGTCATTACATATGCAGGTATCCAGGCCGGACACCTGATAGGCGGTTCCTTGCTGGTAGAGACGGTGTTCGCCTGGCCCGGCATCGGCCGCCTGGCATTCGACGCCCTGGTGCAGCGCGACTACAGCGTGCTGCTTGGGGTGTTCTTCGTGGCATCCATTGTCGTCGTGGCCGTCAATCTGCTTACCGACATTCTTTATACGATTGCCGACCCCAGGATAGAACTGAAATGAAAAACTTCTTTTTCGCGTTCTGCCGCAACAAGGGCGGCCTGCTGGGCTTGGCGGTGCTCGCGCTGGTGACTTTGATGGCGGTGTGCGCCGGCTGGATATTCCCCGGCAGTCCCTGGGATATCGTGAACGGCCCTTACATGCCGCCCCTGTCGGACGATGCCTTGCTGGGTACCGATACCCTGGGTCGCGATATCGCCACCGGCATTGCCTATGGGGCCCGGGTCACACTGGTACTGGCGTTGATTTCCACCGCGGTGTCCATCCTGGTGGGCATCACCGTGGGGTCCATCGCCGGTTTCTACGGCGGCAAGGTCGACCAGGTGGTCGTGGGGTTCATCGAGCTGTTCCAGACGATTCCAGGTTTTTTCCTGGCGGTCGTGCTGGTGGCCATTCTTACGCCCAGTATCGGCACGGTGATCTGCGCGATCGCGCTGGTGTCATGGCCGCCGCTGGCGCGCCTGGTGCGCGCCGAGTTCATGAGCATGAAGCATCGCGAATTCGTCGAGGCGGCCATACTCAGCGGCCAGTCGAACACGCGCATTATTCTCACCCAGATACTGCCCAACAGTCTTTCGCCTGTGATTGTGTCGGGCTCGTTGATGGTGGCCAGCGCCATCCTGCTCGAGTCGGCCCTGAGTTTTCTGGGGCTGGGCGATCCCAACACCATGACGTGGGGCTACATCATCGGCGCATCGCGCAGCGTGCTGCGCGATGCCTGGTGGATGAGCGTGTTCCCGGGCGTCGCCATTCTGGTGACGGTGCTGGCGCTGAACCTCGTGGGCGAAGCGCTGAACGACGCGCTCAACCCCAAACTGGCCCGCAAGAGGACAAGCTGATGACCGTATTGCTGGAAGTCCGCGACCTGGTTGTTTCGGTTGTGCAAGACGGACCGGACACGCCGGTGGTGAAAGGGGTGTCGTATACCGTCAACCAGAACGAGATCCTGTGCGTGGTGGGCGAATCGGGCTCCGGGAAGTCGGTGACGGCGCACGCCCTGATGGGCCTGTTGCCGGCGGGCGAGTTGCGCGTCAGCGGCGGCAGCATCCGCTACCGTGGCCGCGAACTGGCGGGCCTGGCGGCGCGCGACTGGTACGGCCTAAGAGGCAAGTCGTTCGGCATGGTGTTCCAGGAACCCATGACCGCGCTGAACCCCATCATGCGCATAGGCAGGCAGGTGGACGAGGTGCTCGAACGCCATACCGACCTGCCGCCCGAGGCGCGCCGGGCCAAAGTGCTGCAACTGTTCCGCGACGTGATGCTGCCCGATCCGGAAAAACTGATGGACGCGTATCCGTTTCAGTTGTCGGGCGGACAGCGGCAGCGTGCCGTGATCGCCATGGCCCTGGCCATGGAGCCTGACATCCTCATCGCCGATGAACCCACGACTGCCCTGGATGTCACGACGCAGGCCCAGATCCTGGCAATGATCAAGGACATTCAGGCACGCATGGGCATAGGTGTGATCTTCATCACCCATGACTTCGGCGTGGTGGCCGAGATCGCCGATCGCATCGTGGTAATGCGCCACGGCCAGGTGGTAGAGCAGGGGGATGCCGACGACATCCTGAATCGGCCGCAGGCCGCCTATACGCGGCAACTGATCGCCGCCGTGCCGCACAAGCCGCAGGGCAAGCCTCCCGCAGCCGTGACGCCGCCGTTGATGGTGGTTGAGGAATTGCGCAAGACATTCCGTTCAGACAAAGGGCGGCAGGTGCTTGCGCTGAACGATGTCTCGCTCACGATCCAGCAGGGCGAGACGCTCGGCCTGGTGGGCGAATCGGGGTCCGGCAAGTCCACCCTGGGGCGCACTCTGGCCGGGCTGATCCACCCGGACAGCGGCAGCGTAAAAATCGACGGCCGGGAATTGGTGGGCCTGTCCTCTCGAGAATGGCGGGAGTTCCGCCGCCAGATCCAGATGGTGTTCCAGGACCCCTATGCCTCGCTGAATCCACGCCATCGCATTGTCGATGCCGTGGCGCAAGGGCCGATCGCGTTTGGCGAACCCCGCGCCAAAGCGCTGGCGGACGCCCGCGCCTTGCTTGAACTCGTGGGCCTGGGCGGCGATTCGGGCGACCGCTATCCGCACCAGTTTTCCGGAGGGCAGCGCCAGCGGGTGGGAATTGCGCGCGCGCTGGCGCTGCGGCCCCGGTTGCTGGTGGCCGACGAGGCCGTATCGGCGCTGGATGTGTCGATCCAGGCGCAAGTGCTGGAATTGCTGAGAACCGTCAGCGGCCAGTTCGACCTGTCTGTCCTGTTCATTACGCACGACCTGCGCGTCGCGGCGGAAATTTGCGACCGCATTGCCGTGATGCGCCAGGGCGAACTGGTGGAGCTGGGGCGGGCGACGGATATTTTCTACCGGCCGGGGCATGAGTACACGCGCCGATTGATCGATTCCATTCCTGGCAGGCAGTGGTCCAAACCGGACTTCGAGCGGGCCGATTCCTCAGAAGGACCCTTGGTTTATGCAAACTGAAGAGTATGAGTCGTTGGATGGCCTGGCGATGGCGGCCAGGATCCAGGCGGGTGACACGTCGCCAGAGGAACTGATGCGCTGCGCCGTGAGCCTGGCGCGCAGCCGCGGTACGGCGCTCAATGCGCTGCGCTATGAACAATATGACGCGGCGATCGAGCTGGCGAAGCGCTGGCGGCCAGCCGGCGCGTTCGGCGGCATTCCATTCCTGCTGAAGGATTCGGGGCTGCCATCTACCCGTTTTCCGTCCAGCCTGGGCTCGCGCCTGCTCAACGACACAACCTATGATCGCAATGCCACGCTCACCGAACGTTTCGAGCAAGCCGGCCTGATCGCCTTCGCCCGCTCTACGGTGCCGGAGTTCTGCATGGTGGCCACGACCGAGGCGGCGCTGAACGCCGACGAAGTGATGTGCGGCATGGGCCGCACCGGCAGCCTGTACGCGGTTGAACAGGAAGGCATCATTCCCGACC
>NZ_JAJMLX010000240.1 GCF_020991325.1 Bordetella petrii
GCAGCGTCGAGGCGGCGGTGCGCGAGGCGGCCGCCCGGCACCCGGACGATTTCGACGTGCAGCCGGGCAAGATGGTGTTCGAACTGCGCCCGCGTGGGGTGGACAAAGGCGCCGCGCTGCGGGCGCTGATGAAGACGGCGCCGTTCGCGGGCCGCTGGCCGCTGATGATAGGCGACGACCTGACCGACGAGGCTGCCTTCATCGCCGCGCGCGAGCTGGGCGGGCAGGGCATCAAGATCGGCCCGGGGCCAAGCGCTGCCGGGTGGAGGCTGGACAGCCCGCAGGCCCTGGCGCGCTGGCTGCATCGGCTGGCCAGCCATGCCGAGCGGCACGCCACGACAACAATATCGAGGGAGTAGTCATGAGCCGATTGATCGTTATTTCAAACCGTGTCGCCATGCCCACGGGCGCCAAGTCGCCCGGAGGCCTGGCGGTGGGTGTCTACGATGCCTTGCGGGATTCGGGCGGCATCTGGCTGGGGTGGAACGGCGAGACGGTGGCGGGCCACGCGGACACACCGCTTTCCACTACTACGCAAGACAACATCACGTATGCCACCTTCCCGCTGGCGCAGCAAGAATATGACCGGTTCTACCGGGGGTTTTCCAATGCGGTACTGTGGCCGGTGTTTCATTACCGGCCGGACCTGGGCCGGTACCGGCGCGGCGATTATGAAGGGTATTTGCAGGTGAACCGGCACTTCGCGCAGCGGCTGGCGCCGCTGTTGCGCCCGGATGACGTGATTTGGGTGCACGACTACCACTTGCTGGCGCTGGGCGGCTATTTGCGGGAAATGGGCGTGCGCAACCATATCGGGTTTTTCCTGCACATTCCGTTTCCCAACGCCGAGGTGTTCAAGACCATTCCGCCGTACCAGGCGCTGGCGCAGGCCATGTGCGCTTATGACGTGGCGGGTTTCCAGACCGCCGCCGATGCGCGCGCGTTCAGCGATTGCTGCGTGCAGTTTGCCGGCGCCGACCGCGAGGCGGGCGGACTGCGCACGGGCGAGCGCCGCGTTCGGGTAGGCACCTATCCCATCGGCATCGACGTGGACGACGTGGCCCGCATGGCACAGGCCAGGCGTTCGCGCCAGGTGGCGGCCTTGAAGGCGGGGGCGGTGGATTTGAAACTGGTGATCAGCGTGGACCGCCTGGACTACAGCAAGGGGCTGCTGGAACGCTTTGCCGCGTTCGAGCAATTGCTGGAAATCGAGCCCGCGCACCGGGGCCGGGTGTCGTTCGTGCAGCTTGCGCCGCCATCGCGTTCCGATGTGCATGGCTACCGCGAAATACGGCGCGAACTCGACCGCGCCGCCGGCCGCATCAATGGCAAATGGGGGGAACTGGGCTGGACGCCACTGCGCTATATCAACCGGGCCTACGAGCGCGCCACCCTGATGCCCTTGCTGCGCGCCGCGCAGGTGGGCCTGGTGACGCCGCTGCGCGATGGCATGAACCTGGTGGCCAAGGAGTACATGGCGGCGCAGGCGCCGGAAGACCCGGGGGTGCTGGTGCTGTCGCAGTTCGCGGGCGCGGCTTGCGAAATGGAAGACGGCGCGCTGATCGTCAACCCCTACGACAGCGAAGGCATGGCGCGCACCTTGTCGCGCGCCCTGCACATGCCGCTGGCCGAACGCATCGAGCGCTATCAACAGTTGCTGCAGGGCTTGCGCACGCACGATCTGGCGGCCTGGAAGAACCGCTTTCTGGCGGACCTGCGCGGGGTCACCGCGTCCGCGGCAAGCGAGCCGCCGGCCATGCCTGCGTAAGCGGTATTTTCCGGATAGCCATGGAGAGTTTTCGCGGACACCGTCTTGCAGAGACTGCCGCGGCACATATCGGTGTCAGGCACCTTCGGAGCCAGACACCCGCCCATACTGCGCAACGTGTCCTTTTTCAAGGTAGTGCGACGGGTGTCTGACACCTTGCGTGTCAGACACCGTAACGCGCTCCCGGCACTTCGCATCAAAGACGCGGCAACCCCGCCTGCGCCAGGGCGTCGTTCAGCCACGGCGATACCAGTTCGCCGCGTTCGATTTCCTCCAGCCGCTGCGCCTCGGCGGCGATTTTCGCGTCGGCGGCGTCCAGCACGGCGGCCACGTCCTGGCGCGGGATGACCACCACGCCATCGATATCGCCCACCACCAGGTCGCCCGGGTTGACGGCCACGCCGCCCACCGATGCCGGCGCGCCCAGGCGGCCCGGCAGGCCTTTGGTGGGGCCGCAGGGGTTGGTGCCGGCCGAGAACACCGGGAAGTCGTCGGCCGCCAGGATGGCGGTGTCGCGCGAGGCGGCGTCCACCACGAAGCCGCCCAGGCCGGCGGCCTTGCCTTGCGCCGCCATCAGTTCGCCGAACAGCGCGCAGGTGGCGTCGGCCTTGCCGTCAACCACCAGCACATCGCCGGGCTGCGCCACGGCCAGCGCCACGTGGAACATCAAGTTGTCGCCGGGGCGCACTTCTACGGTGTAGGCCGGGCCGCACAGCTTCGCCTGCGGATTCACGGCGCGGATGCGGGCATGCACGGTGCCGCGGCGGCCGGCCACGTCGCACAGAATGGCCGCCGGATAGCGGCGCGCGCGTTCAACTAGTTCGGGGGATACGCGCTCGAAGTCGGCGGTCTGCTTGTAGTTCATGGGTCTGCTCCTTTCAGTGGGAATGGGGGATGCGCGCCTGCTTGTCAGTCCAGCGCGACCAGGAACGATTTGTCCAGTTCGGCCAGGCGGGTAATGCCCAGCATGCCCATGTTGCGGGCGATCTCGTCATACATCAGCTGCAGCGCGTGGCGCGCGCCGGCCTCGCCGGCCACCGAGGCCGCATAGTTGAAGGGCCGGCCCACGAACACGGCCTGCGCGCCCAGGGCCAGGGCCTTCATGGCATCGGTGCCGCGGCGCACGCCGCTGTCCAGCATGACCGTCATGCCGCCGGACTGGTCCAGTATTTCGGGCAGCACGCGCAGCGGCGAGACGGCGCCGTCCAACTGCCGGCCGCCGTGGTTGGACACGATGATGCCGTCCATGCCCAGCTCGCGCGCGCGGCGGGCGTCGTCGGCCCCCAGGATGCCCTTGACGATCATGGGTCCTTGCCAGCGGCGGCGGATCTGGGCCACGTGGGTCCAGTTCAGGTGGCCGCGGTCGGAGAAGTCGCGCAGCACGTTCTTCGACAGGATGGGGGCGCCGCGCGTGGCGTAGTTGTTCTCGAAATGCGGCATGCCATGCCTGGCCAAGGTGCGCAGGAACGTGCCCAGCAGCCAGCGCGGATGCGTGATGCCCTGGTAGGCCAGGCCCAGGCTGGGCTTGAGCGGGGTGCTGAAGCCGGCACGCACATTGTTCTCGCGGTTGGCGGGCACGGGCGTGTCCACGGTCAGCACCAGGGTTTCTACGCCGGCGGCGGCCACGCGGTCGATCAGGGCGCCGATCTGCGAATCGTCGCCGGGCAGGTAGGCCTGGAACCAGGTGCCGGGGGCGGCGTCCATCACTTCTTCCAGGCGGATCAGCGACGACCCGCTCATGATGCAGGGGGCATTGGCTTGCCGCGCCGCCCGGGCCAGCACGATATCGCCGCGGTAGGCGGTCAGGGCCGAGATGCCCATGGGGGCAATGCCTACCGGCGAGCGGTAGCGCCGGCCGAACAGTTCGATATCCTGCCGGCGTTCGGACACGTTCACCAGCACGCGGGTGCGGAAGCCATAGCGGGAAAACGCATGCCGGTTGTCGTGTTCGGCCTGGCGGTCTTCGACCGAGCCCGCCACGTACTCGAAAATGGGGCGCGGCAGGTGCCGCCGCGCCGCGGCCTCGAAGTCGTGCAGCGACAGGAAGCGGCGCAGCCGCCGCGGCGCCACATAGGGCGTGGCGGGCGGGTCGTCCAGGGGGTTCAGTTCGGCGGACAGGGACATATGGGCGGTTCCAACGGCAATACCCGGGTGCGCCGGGCGGAATTGGCGGACTATATCGGCCTTCATAGTTAGAATAAAGCGACTTTATTTGGCGATATTTGTTCGCTTTTATTCACATGACATTAAAACAGCTGGAAGCCTTCTACTGGGCGGCCACCTGCAAGAATTTCGCGGTGGCCGCCAGCCGGCTGAATATCTCGGTGTCGTCGCTATCCAAGCGCATCGGCGAGCTCGAGGCCGCCATCGGCGCCGACCTGTTCAACCGCGCCAATCGCAGCGCCGTGCTGACCCCGCTGGGCGACCGGCTGCTGACGCATGCGCGCGACGTGCTGCGCAGCGCGGAACATTTCATGCGCCGCGCCAATGATGCGCGGGCCCTGTCGGGGCGCTGCCGCTTCGGGGTGGGCGAACTCACTTCGCTGACCTGGATGCCGCGCCTGATCGCGCTGATCCAGCGCGCCCATCCCAACCTGTCGGTTGAACCGCATGCCAACCTGGGGCAGGTGCTGGAAACCCAGCTGGAAGACGGCGAACTGGACTTCGCGATCATCGCCGGGCCGTCCACCCGCACCGCCATTGCCTCGCACAGTATCGGGCAGGCGCAGTTCGTCTGGGTGGCCGCGCCCGCGCTGTTTCCCGGCGATACGCCCTCGCGCGCGCAGGACGTGGGCGAACACACGCTGATCACCCTGCCCAATAGCGCGGGCACGGTGCGCATCCTGGACGAATGGCTGGCCGAACATCGCGCCACGCCGGGGCGGCGCCTTACCTGCGAGAACATGGGCGCGGTTACCGGCATGCTGAAGGAAGGCCTGGGCATAGGGTTCCTGCCGCGCGCCTGGGCGGCCGCGCTGGTGCGGCGCGGCGACCTGGTGGCGCTGGCGCAGTTTCCGCTGCTGCGGCCGCTGCCCTATACGTTCCAATGGCGGCGCGACGACTCGCGCCCCATGGTGCAGCAACTGCGCGAACTGGCCGCGCAGGCAGTGGATTTCGACATGCTGCCCAGCCTGATGTAGCGCCTACCAAAGCGGGTGGGGGGCGGCGAAATCCACTTCGCTCATTACGCGCTGGCGCATGGCGGCCACCAGGGGCCGGATATCGTCGCGCCGGCACTGGAAGGAATAATGCAGCCGCCGCAGCGGCGGCTGGCTGTCGATGGCGCGGATGGCGTGCTTGTCGTACAGCGTGCGCATCCAGCCTTCGGGAAAGAACCCCACGCCCACGCCCGCGGCCACCATGCCGGCGATGGCGCCCATGTTGTTGCAGATGAGCTGGCGCGACACGCTCAGGTTGTTTTCCTGCAGCCAGGCTTCGTAAATGCGGGTCGAGCCGGCGCCGGGCGGCATGGTGATGACGGTCATGTCCTGCAGGCTGGCGGGTGTCAGCACCGCCAGGCCGTCCAGCTGCGCGGCCGCGCCGGCCCAGCAATAGCGCACCTCGGCGATGGTGTGCGACGCGATCGACGGCCGCGACGACCAGCCCGCCACCACGGCGAAATCCAGCTCGCCGGCCTCGACGCGGCGTTCCAGGTTCTGGCCCACGTCCACGTGCGGCTCCAGGCGCAGGTCGGGGTAGTCGCGGCGGCAGCGCGCCACGAACTTGGGCAGCCAGCTCATGGCGGCCAGTTCGCCCATGCCGAAGCGGCACACCCCCTGCAGGCCGTCGTCGGTGCCCACGGCGGCGCGGGCCCGGCTGGCGGCGCTGAGCATGTCGCGCGCCAGCGGCAGCAGTATTTCGCCTTCGCGCGTCAGCACCGACCGGTGGCCGCTGCGGTCGAATAACGTTTTGCCCAGGTCGGCTTCCAGTTCGGTAATGCGCTTGGAAAGCGAAGACTGCGACACATGGATGTGCGCCGCCGCGGCCGCGAAGCTGGACGACATGGCGGCGGCATAGAAGGCTTCGAGCTGCTTGAATGTCATGCGGGTGGCCTGGAGTGGCCCGTGGGCGATGCGCGCGCGGGCTTCTGGGTTGATTCGAAAAATCGATGAAAGTCGAGGGAAATTTATCACTTTCTTCTGTGTATCGTTGTTGCTAGAGTGCCTGGGCCTATAACAACACCATGACAACCGCGGCGCGCCGCACGCGGAGGAGACTATTCATGAGCACAGCCTTGAAATGGCTGGCCTGCACCGCGCTGGCCGCCGCATTTGCCGGGCCCGCCATCGGGCAGGACTGGACCCCGACACGTCCCATCGAGATTCTGGTGGGTTTCGCGCCCGGGGGCTCGGCCGACCAGATTGCCCGCCAATTGTCCGAAGCCGTGAAAGACACAGTGCCCGTGCCGGTGGTGGTGATCAACAAGCCGGGCGTGGCCGGGGTGCTGGCGGCGCAGGAAGTCGCCGGGGCCGAACCCGACGGCTACAAGCTGTTCGTGGGCGGCGGCAGCGAAACCACGTCGGTGGGCAATCACAAGAAAATTTCGTACGACCCGCGCCAGGATTTCACGCCGGTGCTGAAGGTGGCGCGCCTGCCGTCGGTGCTGGCCGTGAATGTGAAATCGCCTTATCCCGACATGAAAGCCCTGATCGAGGCCGCGCGCGGCAAGCCGGAAGCGCTGAGCTACGGCTCCACCGGCGACGGCAGCCTGTTCCATTCGACCATGCTGGCCTTCGAGGCCAATAGCGGGCTGCGCTTCCTGCACGTGCCCTACAAGGGCGCGGCCGCTTCGTTGACCGCGCTGGCGGCCGGCGAGGTCGACATGGCATTTGGCGCGCCCGAGGAAGTGCGCGGCCTGATCGATGCCGGCCGCATCCGGCCCATTGCGGTGTTCTCGAAAACGCGGGTCGAGTCCATGCCCGACATTCCCACCATGAGCGAACTGGGCTACCCGGTGGCCCTGGACAACATGAAGGGCCTGCTGGCGCCGGCCGGCTTGCCCCAGCCCGCGTACCAGTACTTGAACCGCGTATTCCACCAGGCCCTGGACAGCCCGTCGTGGAAAACCTATACGCAGCGCAGCGGCCTGTCCACCGATTACGCCGACGGCCCGGCTTTCCAGCAAGAAATCGATGAAAGCTACACCCTCATCGGCAACTCGCTGGCCGAGATCCGCAAGGCCGCGAAGTGATTTTTCCCCCAACTGTTTGAGAAGGAACCCTGTCATGGCGACTGCCACCCCCGTAGGATTCATCGGCCTGGGCATCATGGGCCGGGGCATGGCCGCGTCGCTGCTGCGGGCGGGCCATGACGTGGCGGTGCACAACCGCAGCCGCGATGCCGAAGCCCCGCTGGCCGCCACGATGCGCCAGATTTCC
>NZ_JAJMLX010000241.1 GCF_020991325.1 Bordetella petrii
CGCCGATGCGGATGGCGGCCACGGTGCCGCGCAGCCGGCACAGCCGGATCAGGGCCGCCGCGTGGCCGCAGGCATCCTGCCATTGCGGCCCAGGCGGAATCTGCGCCAGGTCGGCCACCAGTACATCGGCGCCGCTGGCCAGGGCGGCCTGTTGGGCGCGTGGATCCAGGCCGCATACCAGCATCCAGCTGCGGCGCAGGCGCGGTGGGCGGACGAGGGGGGCGGTGGCTGGCATGGTTCCGGGTTTTCAGCGCATGCCGGCGTGGCCGAAGTCTTCGCGCAGCCGTGCCAGGATGCCGACCAGATGGTCGTGCATGGCGTGGCGTGCGCGCACGGGGTCGCGGTCGACTATCGCGGCCAGGATGCGGTCGTGCTCCTGGCGGGCGGCCTGCCATACCTGCGGGGTGACGAAGTGCTTTTCCAGGCGGCTGTACACCGGGCTGGCGGCGCTGAGCTGCCAGAGGCGCGCGATGGCGGCGGCCAGGGCGGCGTTGCCGCAGGCGCTGGCAATGGCGCCGTGGAACGCCTGGTCGTGGGCGCCGGGGACATCGGTGGACGACATGCCGGCGTGGGCCGCCTGGATCGCCGCGATCTGGGCCGGCGAGCCCTTTTGCGCCGCCAGGGCCGCGCATTCGGGTTCCAGCAGCAGGCGGGTATCCAGCAAGTCGAAGGGGCCTATGCCGGTGGATTCAGAGGGCAAGGCCTGCCGCGCGATGCCGACCGCGGCGGGCCTGTCTTCGGCCCGCGGCGGCGTAAGCACGAATACCCCCGTGCCCACCCGCACGTCCACATAGCCCTCGATCTCTAATGCGATGAGGGCCTCGCGGATGGATGCGCGGCTGACCTGCAACTGGTCGGCCAGTTCGCGTTCGGCCGGCAGCCGGGTGCCGGCGGGGAAATCGCCGGCGCGTATGCGCCCGGCGATCTGGTCGGCGATCATGCGATACAGCCGGGTAACCGCGACGGCCTGGAACGAGTTCATGGTGCCTGGGGCCGGGTGGCCTGGTGGTCAGGCCACTGACTCTACCGGACGCGGCCGCGGGGTCCTACTGGGGGAAACCTTAAGCCGGCATGGAGTTTGCTCGGGGAACGGCAGCCGGCGGCAATAGCCCGCGCGTCATCTTGCTCCAGGAGCCTCGTATGTCTACTTCCCGCACTCCGCAGTCCAATGACGACGGCAAGCCGCGTCAACAGCCGCAGCCCGGGCGCCAGCGCCTGATGGATCCTCCGCCCCAGGGTGAAGCCCGGGAATATCTGGCCGCGGGCCGGTTGCGCGGGCGATGCGCGGTGGTAACGGGGGGTGACAGCGGTATAGGTCGCGCCGTGGCGGTGGCCTATGCGAAAGAGGGCGCGGACGTGCTGATTACCTACCTGGAAGAGCACGAGGATGCGCGCGAGACCGAGAGGCTGGTCAGGCAGGCAGGGCAACGCTGCCTGGCGATAGCCGGCGACCTGGGCGACGAAGCGCACCTGCAGCGCGTCGTGGCCCTGGCGCGCAAGGAATTCGGCACGGTGCACGTGCTGGTGAACAACGCCGCCGAACAACATGTGTTCGAGAAGTTCGAGAACATCACGCGCGGCCAGCTCGAGCGCACCTTCCGCACCAATTTCTTTGCCGCCTTCCGCCTCAGCCAGGAAATCCTGGGCCTGATGCCCGACGGCGGAACGATCATCAACACCACATCGGTGACGGCCTATCATGGCAACCCGAGGCTGATCGACTATTCGTCCACCAAGGGTGCCATGGTGGCGTTCACGCGTTCGCTGTCCACGTCCCTGCTCGAGCGCGGCATACGGGTCAACGCGGTGGCGCCGGGCCCGATCTGGACACCCCTGATCCCGTCCACCTTCCCCGAGGAAAATCTGGACTCGTTCGGGAAAAATGTTCCCATGAACCGGCCGGGCCAGCCCGACGAAGTGGCCCCGTGCTTCGTGTTCCTGGCCAGCGACGATGCCAGCTATATGTCGGGGCAAGTGCTGCATCCGAATGGGGGGCAGATCGTCAACGGCTAAGAGGCGGGCGCCAGGCACGCCGCTTGCTGCGCCATTGCCTCGTACATTGTTCGGGAGACGCACATGAAGCGTAATTTACTTTCCCTGGCGGCTGCCTTGGCCGTGATGGGTGCCATGGCGGGCGGCGCGCACGCGCAATCGACGCCGGATACCGGGCGGCCGTCGAGCACTTCGCCATCGACCACGCCGAATGACGGTTCAGCGGTGCCCCCCAATACGCAGGTGCCCGCGGGCCAGATTCCCCCGGCCGGCGAGACGAACCCCGGCCAACGCAGCCAGGGATCGATGGGTTCGCAGCCAAATATGGCGTACTCGGGCAATTGCGACGCCCCGGGAAGCAAGACGGGTCTTTCGCTGACCACGAACTACGTGCCGAATCGCAACACGAGTTCCGACACGATGTCGACTCCCCCGCAGTGCTGATCAGGATTCAGCCTGCATGAAAAGCGCCCGGCTTGCCGGGCGTTTTTTTGGGTACTGGTCTGGTGTCAGCGTTTCACCGCACGATGCGTGACCCGGCCGTAGCGCTTCGGGGGTGGGATCAATACTGCCGGCGCATTTCGGCCGGCGGACGCTTCATCTGCGCGCGGTACTTCGACACCGTGCGGCGCGCCACCACGATACCGTCCGAAGCCAGCTTGCTGGCCAGCGCCACGTCCGACAGCGGCATGCGCGGGTCTTCGTTGTCTATCAGTTCGGCGATCAGGGCGCGCACCGCGCCGGCCGAGCACGAACCGCCCGTGTCGGTGGCCAGCTCGCGCGAGAAAAAGTACTTGAATTCCAGGATGCCCATGGGCGTGGCCATGTACTTGTTGGCCGTGGCGCGTGATACGGTGGATTCGTGGATGTCCAGTTCGGCCGAGATCTCGCGCAGCATGAGGGGGCGCAACGCCACCGGGCCGTACTCGAAGAAGCCGTGCTGCATGCGCACGATGGCCTCGGCCACGCGCTGGATCGTGCTGTAGCGCTGTTCCACATTGCGCACCAGCCAGCGTGCTTCCTGCAGTTCCTGCGCCATGGGGCCGCGCTCGCGGTAGCGGGCGGTGCGGAACAGGTCGGCGTATACGCGATGCAGGCGCGGCTGCGGCACGGCGCCGCGGTTGCAGTGCACGCGCCATTCGCCGCTTTCCTTGCGCACGATGACATCGGGCACGATGTAGGCCGGCGGCGCCTGGTCGTAGCGGCGTCCGGGGCGCGGATCCAGCGAGCGCACGACCTCGCAGGCCTGCCGCAGATCATGCTCCGGGCAGTCCAGGGCGCGTTGCAGCCCTTCGTAGTCGTGGCGCGCCAGGATCTCGAGGTGGTCTTGCACGATGCGCCGCGCCAGGCTGGCGCCTGGGCGCTGTGTATCCATGGCCTGCAGCTGCAGGGTCAGGCATTCGCGCAGATCGCGCGCGCCCAGGCCGGGAACGTCCAGTTGCTGCACCAGGCACAAGGCGGCGCGCCATTCGCTTTCTTCCGCCGGCGTGCCCAGCACGGACGCGTCGGCCAGTTCGTCCAGGGGCAGGCGCAGGTAGCCGTCTTCATCCAGGGCCTGGATCACATACTGCGCCAGCAGGCGGTCGCGCGGCGACAGCCGATAGGTGCGCAGTTCCTGGTCCAGGCGTTCCTGCAGCGACACCGAGGCGCCTACCCATTGCCCCATGTCCATGGGGGCGCCATCTTGCGGATTGCGGGATACCGGATAATCGCCGGAATACTCGGGCAGGGGCGCTCCATCGGCGGGCATATCGAGCGGCGCGGCGGGCGTGGCGTATTCCACCGCCACGTCGCTGCCGTCGGCGGCATCCGCGGCGGCCTGCGGCAGGACGGTGGCGGTTTCCTCGTCTTCTTCGAGAAAAGGGTTGTCGACCAGGGCCTGACGTACTTCCTGATTGAATTCCAGGGCCGACATCTGCAGCAGCTTCACTGACTGTTGCAGGCGGGGGGTCAGCGCGGTCTGCTGGTGCAGGCGCAACTCATGGGCTGCATGGATCAACGTCATCTCCTTGGTGGCAACATGCGGGTAGCCTTGCCGATACTCATGCAATAAGCATGCCAACTCATGCGCCGCAGGAGGATGGCGCGGAATTTGCTGCTGGCCGCCGGCCTTTCTTACTGTTCTGTGTAAGAAGTGCCGGCCGCCTTCAGGCGCCCGCTATTCGGGGTTGCCGCCGTTGCGCGCAGGGTCGGGAGGCGTGTGGGCCAACCCGGCCTCGTCTTCCCGGACAACGCGGTCGGTTTCGACGTCGGTGCCGGAATCGTCTTCCAGCGAAGGTTCCACGCTTTCACGTTCGCCGGTGCCCTGTGCGTCGGTATCGTTGTCGGCGGCGCCGGGCAGGTCGCTGCCAGAGTCGGAGGAATCGCTGGGGCCCAGCCCCGGTTGGCGCGGCGTGGCGCGCAAGAGCCACAGGGCGGGAAATAGCGTCTGGATCATGGCGTGCTCCGTAGTGTCCCAGTGCTGTTGGGGAAACACACACACTGCAGGCAAACCTCGTGCCACGGCGTATGGGTATGTGGATTGCGACGCGCAGCCTCGCCGAATACCCGAATACTGGAGGCCTTCAATGAAGCAGACCGACAAGCAGCCCCACCAGGAAAACTCCGACGACCGCCGCGCGCGCGAAGACGATGCCATGCGCCGCCGCGATACCGACCGTACCTTGAATGACCGGCCCGCCGATCCGAATCGGGCGGGCGCCGGGGTACGGATACCGCCCGGCGTGGACGCCGAGGATGTACGCGACCCGGGCCGTCAGACGCCGCAAGCCCCGCCTGTCGACAATCGTTCCGGCCAGCGCAAATGATTCGCGCAGGATGCGGGCACGCGGGTTGCTAGGGTAAGCCGCCCGCGCTCGGCGGGTTCGGAGAACGTCATGAATCCGTGGAAACTACCCGCCATTTTCGCGGCAACGGCCATCGCCGTCATCATGGGCCTGCAGGCCTATGCCTCGTCGGCCGCGCTGGATCACCGGGACCGCCTGTTCATGGAAGCCGCCACGCGCGCCGGGCTGTTCGAGCTGAGGTCGGCCGATCTGGCCCTGCAGCGCGCCTCGGACGCGGAACTGCGGGCCTACGTGCAGGCGGCCCGGCGCGACCAGGCCGAGGCCCGCACCCGGCTGCTGGCCATTGCCGCCGCGAAATCGCGTTCGGTGCCCGGCGCGGTGGACGGCGAGCAGCATACGATGCTGGGTGAGCTGCAGAAAGCCGCGCCCGGCGATTTCGACAGGCTGTATCTGCAGAAAGTGGCGGTATATGCGCAGCAGTCGGTGGTGTGGCTGTTCGAGGAAGCGGCGCAGGAAAGCAAGGATCCGGAACTGCGCGCCTACGCGGCCAGCATGCTGCCGGTGCTGCAATTGCGCCTGGAACAGGCGCGCGCCCTGCAGGCCGCGCAATGGGCTGCCGGGCCGGATAGCGGCCCGGACCTTCCGGCGGGAGTCTAAGCGGCATGGGGCCTGCGCGGTGCCTCAACCTTCTTTCTTGCCCAGCACACCTTGCAGCAGGTCGATGGGAACGGGAAACACGATGGTCGAGCTTTTGTCGCCGGCGATGTCGTACAGAGTGGACAGATAACGCAATTGCATCGCTTCGGGCGTGGTGGCCAGGGTGCGGGCCGCGTCCACCAGTTTCTCGGCGGCCTGCTGTTCGCCTTCGGCATTGATGATGCGCGCGCGCCGGTTGCGTTCCGCCTCGGCCTGGCGCGCAATGGCGCGCACCATGCTTTCGTCGATGTCCACATGCTTGATTTCGACGGTAGCCACCTTGATGCCCCAGTCTTCCGTCTGGCGGTCCAGTATTTCCTGCAAGTCGGCATTCAGCTTGTCGCGTTCGGACAGCATTTCGTCCAGGTCGTGCTTGCCCAGCACGGAACGCAAGGTGGTTTGCGCCAACTGGCTGGTGGCATCCATGTAGCGTTCCACCTGGATGACCGCGCGGTCCGGATCCATGACGCGGAAGTACAGCACCGCGTTCACTTTTACCGATACGTTGTCGCGTGAAATGATGTCTTGCGTGGGAATGTCCAGCACCACGGTGCGCAGGTCCACCCGCACCATCTGCTGCACCACCGGGATCAGGATGATCAGGCCGGGGCCCTTGACGCCGGTGTAGCGGCCCAGGGTGAATACCACCCCGCGCTCGTATTCGCGCAGCACGCGGATCATGGCCAGCAGCAACAGCACGACCAGCGCGGCGACGACGGCATAGGCGATCAGGATCATAGGGGCTCCTTGGGGTTGGGGGCGGACGCGCGCAATACCAGCACCAGGCCCTGGCGCGACTCGATGACGGCCTGCTGTCCGGGCGCCAGCGGGGTGTCGGCGCGCGCTTGCCAGGTTTCGCCGCCAGCGCGCACCAGGCCGCGATGGCCGTTCCAGCTGAGCACTTCCACGGTTTCACCTGGCTGCGTGCCGTCCGCGGCAAGCACGCGGCGCCGCTGTGAGCGCCATGCCACGAAGAAAATCGCGAAGAGCAGCAGCGCGCTGACAGCCGCGGCGCCGATCACCAGCGGCACGGGCAGCGCGAAATCCGCTGCCGGGGTGTCATACAGGAACAGCGAGCCAAACGCGAACAGGGCCAGGCCCGCGGCCCCCAGTACTCCCAGCGTGGGCGTGAATGCCTCGGCGACCATCAAGCCTATGCCCAGCAGCACCAGCCCCAGGCCGGCGTAGCTGACCGGCAGCATGTTCAGGGCGAACAGGGCGGTGACCAGCGCAACGGCCCCGATGGCGCCGGGCAGCACCATGCCCGGGTTCATCATCTCGAAGAGAATGCCGTAGATGCCCAGCAGCAGCAGTATGTAGGCGATGCTGGGGTCGGTGATGACGGCCAGCACGCGCGTGCGCCAATCGGGTTCCACATCGACCACTGGCGCCGCGTTGGTGGCCAGTGCGATCACGGATGCATTGGCCCGTACTTCGCGGCCATGGGCCTGCCGCAGCAAGTCTTGCATGTCAGTGGCGACCAGGTCGATGACGTGCTGTTCCAGCGCTTCGTGCGCGGGCAGGCTGGCGGCGCCGCGCACCGCGTCTTCGGCCCACTGGGGATTGCGGCCGCGCATGTCGGCCAGGCTGCGGATGAAGGCGGCGGCATCGTTCACCGCCTTGCGTTCGCGCGCGTCGGGTTCGGGGCCCGGGGC
>NZ_JAJMLX010000242.1 GCF_020991325.1 Bordetella petrii
ACCAGGCGAGGGGCGTCGGGCAGAGAGGAAAGCGAGTCGGACTGGATGGCCATGATGGGAACGGGACTGGCTGCGGGCACCTCGACGGGAAAAGCCGATTCGGTAAGCATGTCTTCGGGCAATGCCAGCACCACCGGTCCAGGCCGTCCGGATTGCGCCACCGCATAGGCCCGCGCCATGAATTCCGGCACGCGGGCGGTGACATCGATCTGCGCAACCCATTTGACGAAGGGGCCGAACATGCGCCGGTAATCGATTTCCTGGAAGGCTTCGCGTTCGATCATGTCCCGGCCCACCTGGCCCACCAGCAGGATCATGGGGGTCGAGTCCTGGAAGGCGGTGTGCACGCCTATGCTGGCGTTGGTGGCGCCCGGGCCGCGCGTCACCATGCATATGCCGGGCCTGCCGGTCAGCTTGCCCTGGGCCTCGGCCATGAAGGCGGCGGCGCCTTCATGGCGGCAGGCAACGACGCGTATGGCGGGTTGCTGCGCATACAGCGCGTCCAGCACGTCAAGGTAGCTTTCGCCAGGAACGCAGAATACAGTGTCGGTGCCCTGGGCCAGCAGGGCGTCGACGATCAGTTGCCCGCCGGTGCGGAGCTGGGAATGGTCGCCCATTTTTCGCCTGTTCCGGGTTCAGTCGACCGATGCGCCGGATGCCTGCACCAGCGTGTGCCAGCGTTCCACCTCCTGGGCCACGTATTGCTGGAATGCCGGATACCCATCGCCCACGGGGTCGGCGCCCAGGCTCTTGAGCTTGGCCTGTACGGCCGGGGCGGCGACACTTGCGGTAATGGCCGTGGACAGCCGTTCCACGCGGTCGGGCGGCGTGCCCGCGCGCACGAACAATCCAAACCAGGAACGCGCGGCCATCTCGGGAAATGGCGTTTCCGAGAACGCGGGCACGTCCGGCAAGGCCGCGTGCCGCTGCTGGCCGGTGACCGCGATCGGTTTCAGGCGGCCGCCCTGGACCTGCGACAGCACTTCGGGCAAGTTGGCGAACATGAACTGCACTTGTCCGCCTATCAGGTCATTGATGGCGGGGGCTCCGCCCTTGTACGGCACGTGGGTGGCCTGGCCGCCCGACAATGCGTTGAACTGCGCGCCGGCCAGGTGCGCCGCGGTGCCCGTGCCGCCCGAGGCATAAGCCAGTTTGTTGCCCTGGCTGCGTACGTAGGCCGACAGTTCGGCAGCGGTGCCGGCGGGCACGCCCGGGTTCACGACCAACAGCAGCGGCACCGACGCCAGGTTGGACAAGCCCGTCAGGTCCTTGGTCAGGCTGTAGTCCAGGTTGCGGTACAGCGTGGCATTGATGGCGTGGCTGGAGGTGGCCATCAGCAAGGTGTAGCCGTCCGCGTCGGCGCGGGCGGCCGCGCTGGCTCCAATATTGCCGTTGGCGCCCGCGCGATTTTCCACGATGACAGGCTGGCCCAGCTTGCCGGCCATTTCCTGGGCCACGGTGCGGGCAATCACGTCGGTGGCTCCGCCCGCGGCGAATGGCACGATGATGCGCACAGGGTGGTCTGGAAAAGCGGCCGCGGCCGCGCCGCAGCACAACGCCAGGGCGGCGCCCAGCAAGGGGCGCAGCAAGCGTCCGTACGTGTTGTCCATGATGTCTCCGTCTTTGCCCGGCCATGCGAGGCTGGCCGTGTCGTGGGTTGCAGGGCCGGCACCGCAAGGCGTTACCGATCCTGGACCACACTGTACGCAGGGGAGCCGCGCGCGCGTTAGGACGGATCAGTGCTTGAATTGCACTTTTCCGCGGGGCCCTAGTCCCGCAGGCTGAGGAAGTTCCTGCGGAACTCGCCAGGCGTCAGCGACGTATGCTTCTTGAAGAAGCGGGTGAAGTAGGCGGGGTCTTCGAAGTTCAGCTGGAAAGCGATTTCCGCAATGCCGCCTTCGGTATTGCTGAGCAGGCGCTTGGCCTCGAGCACGAGGCGGTCCTGGATCATCTGGCCGGCGGTTCGCCCCATGGTGCGCTTGACGGCTTCATTGAGTTGCCGCTCGCTGACGAACAAGGCGTCGGCGTATTCGCGGATGCTGCCGAAGGACAGGTAGCGTTCTTCGATCAGCAAGGTGAACCGCTTGACCAGCGGGTAGCTGGGGCCGGCCGTCAGGGTGCGTTCGTCCACCGGATACAGCCGGCGCAATTGCGTCAGCAAGATCAGCAGATACGATCGCACGATGTCGTAGCGGCCGACCTGGCGCGCCTGGATCTCCTGTTCCATGTGCTGCAGCAGCGGCAGCATGCTGTCATGCTGGTCGGGGCTGAGATACAGCACCGGGTTGCCGCTGGTGGGATGAAAGAAGGGAAACTTGGCGATGTCGTCGGCGCGCGGAAACATGTGGGTAAAGAACGCCGTGCTGATGTTCATCACATAGCCCTGGGGCGCAATGGATGAGCTCCAGGCGTGCAGTTGGCCGGGCGCCAGGAAGAACACCGACCGGTCGCGCACCTCCAGGTGCTGGAAGTCCAGCATGTGTGAACCTTGGGCGCGCGTCATCCACAGGATGTGATAGTAGGCATGCCGGTGGGGGAACCCGCGGGGTATTTCCGGCCGGCTCTGCAACTTGACCAGGTCGAAATAAAACGACCCCTCGCCCGCGAAATCCGTGGATTCGAAGGTAGGGAAATCGCCCGTGGCGGGCATGGATTCCGCGTCGGCTGCCGGCGCCGGGTTCATCTCGGGATAGTCTCGGAGTTATGGTGGCTTGTGTCCCGGCGAAAACTTTACCATCGCCGTGTAATTGATATTGATATTTATTATTGTTTGTGTCAAAATCAGTCCTGCTATCAGGTCTCAGAGCGGCCTTAGCAGAGTCTTGAAGTTAATTTCCCCGGTCTGGTCCGGGGTTTTTTTCGCCCATTGCCTACCGGGCGACGAGTTGAACGCATCCCGCCCGCGGGGCTAAGCTGAATGCTGGCTATCGAAAGCGGCGCCCCGGCGATGCGCATTGAACCGCATTGCGACCTGCGCGCCGCGAAGGAGAGCAGCATGCGGCATGCGGTGGATTTATCCGGACGCGTCGCCATCGTCACGGGCGCCAATTCGGGCATCGGGCGGGGCATCGCCAGGGAACTGGCTGCGTCGGGCGCCCGGGTGGTGGTCAACCATCGGCCCAACGAAGATTCGGCGCGGCGCGGCGCCGAGGTCGTGCAGGAAATCATCCAGGCAGGTGGCACGGCGGTGCCGGTGGCCGCGGACATCAGCCGCGAGAATGACGTGGAGCAGCTGTTCCGCGCGGCGCAGGATCATTTCCAGGGGTTGGATATCCTGGTCAACAATGCCGGCATCGAACAGCCGGCGGCCGTGCAGGACATGACGCTGGCGCAATGGCAGAAGGTCATCGACGTCAATCTGACGGGCCAGTTCCTGTGTGCGCGCGCAGCGGTGCGGGCGTTTCTGGGCCGCCCGCCCGACCCGTCGGCGGACGCGGCGGGCACGATCATTTTCATCAGTTCGGTGCACGAAGTGATTCCCTGGGCCTTCCAGGCCAATTACGCGGCCTCCAAGGGCGGGGTGTCGCTGCTGATGCAATCGCTGGCGCAGGAACTGGCGCCCATGAAGATACGCGTGAATTCGGTGGCGCCGGGGGCGATACGCACGCCCATCAATGCACCGGCCTGGAACACCGATGAAGCCATGGCCGCGCTGCTGAAGCTGATTCCGTACGGACGCATTGGCGAGCCCGAGGACGTGGCGCGCGCGGTAGCCTGGCTGGCCAGCGACGCATCGGACTACGTCACGGGGCATACGCTGTTCATCGACGGGGGCATGACCCTGTACCCCGGCTTTCGTGGCGCGGGTTGAGCGCCATGGCAAAACCCATAGAAGATTACGGCCTGATCGGAAACATGCTGTCGGCGGCCCTGGTGGCGCGCGATGGCTCGATCGACTGGCTGTGCCTGCCCCATTTCGATTCGCCCGCCTGCTTCGCCGCCTTGCTGGGCGATGAATCGCACGGACGCTGGCTGCTGGCGCCCCGGCAGCCGGCCGAGCCGGCCCGGCGCCGTTACCTGCCCGATACGGCCGTGCTGGAAACGCGCCACGAAACCGCCACCGGCGCGGTGCGCGTGTACGATTTCATGCCGCTGAGCGACGACGAAGAGCGCGTGGACGTGGTCCGCATCGTGCGCGGCGAATCCGGCCATGTGGACATGCAGATGGAGCTGACGCTGCGCTTCAACTACGGCCAGGCCGTGCCCTGGGTGCGGCGCCGCGACTACGGCTTGAGCGCCATTGCCGGCCCTGACGCGGTCGAACTGCACACGGCGGTGAACCTGGAAGGCCGCGATATGAAAAGCGTGGCCGAATTCACGGTGCGGGAAGGTCAGACCGTGCCTTTCACATTGTCGTACCACCGTTCGCACAAGACCCCGCATTTTGTGCCCGACCGCATGGAAAGCATGGACCGCACCATTGCGTGGTGGCACGAATGGGCCAAGCGCTGCCGCTGGGAAAACGGCGACGCGCGGCGGCGCGATGCGGTGGTGCGCTCGCTGATCACGCTGAAACTGCTGACCTTCCAGCCCACGGGCGGCATCGTGGCGGCCCCCACCACATCGCTGCCCGAGGAACTGGGCGGCAGCCGCAATTGGGATTACCGCCACTGCTGGCTGCGCGATTCGGCCCTGACCCTGTACGCCTTGCTGAACGCGGGCTACCGCGAAGAGGCCGAGTCGTGGCGCCAATGGTTGTTGCGGGCGGCGGCGGGCCACCCCAACCAGTTGCAGATCATGTACGGCATCGCCGGGGAACGGTGGCTGCCCGAGCACGAGATTCCGTGGCTGCCGGGCTACGAGAACAGCCCGCCCGTGCGCATTGGCAATGGCGCGGCGGGACAGATGCAGCTGGACGTGTATGGCGAACTGATCGAGACCCTGCACGCGGCGCGGGTGGCGGAACTGGCGCCGCTGGCCGAGGCCTGGCGCATGCAGAAGGTATTGCTCAAGCCCCTGGAAAAACTGTGGCGCGAGCCGGATCACGGCATTTGGGAGATGCGCGGGCCGCGCCGGGTGTTCACACATTCGCGCCTGATGTGCTGGGTGGCGCTGGACCGCAGCATCAAGTCGTGCGAACGCTTCGGGCTGGAAGGGCCGGTGGAGCGCTGGCGCGCGCTGGCGGAAGAGATCCGCCATGACATTTGCACGAACGGCTACGATGCCGGGCGCAACACTTTTGTGCAGTACTACGGTGGCACGGCGCTGGATGCCAGCTTGCTGCTTATCCCGCAGGTGGGCTTCCTGCCGCCCGACGACCCGCGGGTGGCGGGCACTGTGCGGGCGATCGAACGCGAACTGCTGCGCGACGGCCTGCTGCTGCGCTATTCCACCACCCACAGCGACGACGGGCTGCCGGGCGGCGAAGGCGTGTTCCTGGTGTGCAGCTTCTGGCTGGCCGATGCCTACATCATGCAGGGACGCCTGGACGATGCCACGCAGTTGTTCGACCACCTGCTATCGCTGCGCAACGACCTGGGCCTGCTGGCGGAAGAGTACGACGTGGTGCGCAAGCGCCTGGTGGGCAATTTCCCGCAGGGCTTTTCGCATATCGGGCTGGTCAACACAGCCTATAACCTGAGTGCTGCCGGCGGCACGGCGCGCCAGCGCCCGTCGCGCGACGCGCCGCACGACTGAGCGCCGGCGCGGGGCGCGTCATTGGGGCTGGATGTTCGCGGCCTCGACGATGTCGCGCCACTTCCGGCCTTCGGATTCGGTGAAGCGCGCAAACACTTGCGGATCGGACCCCACCGGCTTGGCGCCCAGGCTGGCGTACTGGCTGACCAGGTTGGGCTGCTTCAGCGCGCGCGCCGCATGTTCGGACAGCTTGGCCACGATGTCCGGCGGCGTGCCGGCCGGGGCCCACAAGCCATACCAGGTGCTGATGTCGAAGCCAGGAAAACCGGATTCGGCCATGGTGGGCACCTGGGCCAGCTCATCCACGCGCTGCGCGGTGGTGACGGCCACGGCGCGCAGCTTGCCCGATTTAATGAATGGCATGGCCGAGGGCATGGAGTCGAACATCAACTGTATCTGCCCGCCCACCAAGTCTGTCAGCGCGGGGGCGCTGCCCTTGTACGGCACATGCTGCATCGACAGGCCGCTGCGCACCTTGAACGATTCGCCCGCCAGCTGTTGCGCCGAGGCGGTGCCGGCCGACCCGAAGTTCAGGGGCCGGGTCTTGCCCAGCTTGACCAGGTCGTCCACGCTGCGCACGCTGGAGGTTTCGGGCACCACCAGCACCAGCGGCACGTCGGCCAGCTGCGTGATGGGCGCGAAGTCCTTGAACGAGTCGTAGCGCATCGACTTGTACAGGTAGGGATTGATGACGTGCAGCGAGGCGTTGGCCAGGAAGGTATAGCCATCGGGCTTGGCGCGCGCGACCAGGTCGGCGCCTATCATGCCGCTGGCGCCGGGCTTGTTTTCCACCACCACGCTCTGGCCTATGGTCTTGGACATCTCGGCCGCCACCAGGCGCGAGACGGTGTCCGTGGGGCCGCCGGGCGGGTACGGCACCACCATGGTGATGGGACGCGACGGGAAATCGCTGGCGGCGTGCGAGGCCAATGGCGCAAGCGCCAGGCCGGCCGTAAACAGGGCGGCCGCGGCGCGGCGTGCGGCAAGCGGCCGGCGGCCGCGCAAGGAATGAAGCTGGGCAAGCATGGGGTGTCTCCTATGTTATTTTGAGCGCCACCTTTCCTATGACGCGCCGGCTTTCCAGCGCGGCCAGGGCCGTGGCAAGTTCGGCGGCGGGGTATACCGCCGTGACAGCAGGCCGGATCCGCCGGTGGCGGGCCCAGTCCAGCATGGTTTGCATGGCGCGCTGCAGCGCCGGGGCGTGCACGGCGCGCTCGTCGGCCGGCGTCCAGCCCAGGTAGCGGCCATAGAAGAAGCCATGCAGGGTAATGTTCTTCACCAGCAGCAGGTTCAGCGGCACGTCCGGCACCTGGCCGCTGGCGAATCCAATCGACAGCATGCGGGCGTTGGCGGCGGCGGCGCGCACGCTGCGTTCGAAGGCCGCGCCTCCCACTGCGTCGAAAACAATATCGGCGCCGGCGCCGCCGCTTGCCGCCTTGACCTGCGCGGCCAGGTCTTCGCCGGCGGCCAGTGCGTGCACGGCGCC
>NZ_JAJMLX010000243.1 GCF_020991325.1 Bordetella petrii
CTGCAAGCGCTGCGCGCGGCCGATGCGGCGTCGCACTGCGAAATCGGTGTCTGCGTGCCTTTCCCGTACCTGGCCCACCTCCTGCATCACGGTGGTGGCGATTTCCTCGATGGATTTGGTGGTGGTGGACAGCCAGGAAATCCCTTCCCGCCGCATCATGCGCTCGGCCTCGGCCACTTCGTAGCGGCACTGTTCCAGCTTGGCGTACTTGCTGTTGGGGCGGCGTTCGTTGCGCACTTCGGCCAGGCGTTCGGGCTGAATGGACAAACCGAACAGCTTGGCGCGGTGCGGCGCCACTGTCGAGGGCAGGGTGCCGCGCTCGAAATCGTCGGGTGTCAGGGGGAAATTGGCGGCCTTGATGGCGTACTGCATGGCCAGGTACAGGCTGGTGGGCGTCTTGCCGCAGCGGGACACCCCCACCAGGATGACGTCGGCCTGGTCCAGCTGGGTAATGAACTGGCCGTCATCGTGCGCCAGGCTGAAGTTGATGGCGTCGATGCGGTTGCGGTATTGCTCGGAATTGGCTGCCATGTGCGAGCGGCCGATCGAATGGCTGGATTTCAGTCCCAGGGCCTGTTCGATATGCCCCACGAATGTGCCGAACAGATCCAGGAAAATACCGTTGGCGCCGCGCACGCATTCCATGCTTTGCGGGTCCACCAGGGTGCTGAAGACGATGGGCGGCACGCCGGTTTCCTGGGCGTTGCGGTCGATGCGGACGGCAACGTCCCGGGCCTTTTCCAGGGTGTCGATGAAGGGCAGCCGTATCGGCCGAAAATGCACTTGTTCGAACTGCGACAGCACGGAGTGGCTGAAGGTCTCGGCAGTGATGCCGGTACTGTCTGAAACAATGTAGACAGTACGTTCGATAGGGGTCGAAGCCATATGTAAAATATTCCAACCAAAGGGGAAAGCCATGGTGCCCGACCGGGTACAATCTGACCCCGATATAAGTCACCCCAAGAGCGGTCCAAGGCCAGTTTGGTCAGCGCATCCTGATGCATTGACCAAACTCGCTTTCTCTCCATTGTAAAAGGTGACTTAAATGTCGTACGTCGTTTCGTTCGAGCAGCTCCGCATGACGGATGTGGACTCGGTAGGAGGCAAAAACGCATCGCTAGGTGAAATGATCAGCCAGCTGTCTGGCGCGGGTGTCCGCGTACCGGGCGGCTTTGCCACGACCGCCGAAGCGTTCCGCGACTTCCTCAAGGCCTCGGGCCTGGATGAACGCATCGCCACCCGCCTCAGCACCCTCAACCCCGAAGACGTGCGCGAACTGGCCTCGGCCGGCGCCGAGATCCGCCAATGGATCGTCGAAGCGCCGTTCTCGCCCGAATTCGAAAAGCATATCCGCGCGTCTTTTGCCCAGCTAGATGCCGATGGCAAGGGCTCGTTCGCCGTGCGTTCCTCGGCCACCGCCGAAGACCTGCCCGACGCCTCGTTTGCCGGCCAGCAGGAAACCTTCCTGAACGTGGTGGGCATCGACGACGTGCTGGACAAGATCCGCCATGTGTTCGCGTCCCTGTACAACGACCGCGCCATTTCGTACCGCGTGCACAAGGGCTATGCGCATGCCGAAGTGGCCCTGTCGGCCGGCGTGCAGCGCATGGTGCGTTCCGACAAGGGCAGCGCCGGCGTGATGTTCACCATCGATACCGAATCGGGCTTCAAGGACGTGGTGTTCATCACCTCGTCGTATGGCCTGGGCGAAACGGTGGTGCAGGGCGCCGTGAACCCGGACGAATTCTACGTGTTCAAGCCCACGCTGGAGCAGGGCCACTATCCCATCGTCAGCCGCCGCATCGGCTCGAAGCTGATCAAGATGGAATTCGACCCAGAACGCCCCGAAGGCCGCGCCGTGCGCACCGTGGACGTGCCCGTGTCCGAGCGCAACCGCTATTCGCTCAGCGACGACGAAGTGTCCGAACTGGCGCGCTACGCGGTCATCATCGAAAAACATTACAACCGCCCCATGGATATCGAATGGGGCCGCGACGGCATCGACGGCAAGATCTACATCCTGCAGGCGCGCCCCGAAACGGTGAAATCGCAGCAAACCGGCAACGACGTGCAGCAGCGCTACCGCCTGAAGGCCACCGGCCAGGTGCTGATCACCGGCCGGGCCATCGGCCAGAAGATCGGCTCGGGCCCGGTACGCGTGGTGGGCGACATTTCCGAAATGGACAAGGTGCAGCCCGGCGACGTGCTGGTCACCGACATGACCGACCCCAACTGGGAACCCGTCATGAAGCGCGCCTCGGCCATCGTTACCAACCGTGGCGGCCGTACCTGCCACGCCGCCATCATCGCGCGCGAGCTGGGCATTCCCGCCGTGGTGGGCTGCGGCGAAGCCACCGACGTGCTGAAAGAAGGCCAGTCGGTCACGGTGTCATGCGCCGAGGGCGACGAAGGCCGCATCTACGACGGCCTGATCGAAACCGAAGTCGAAGAAGTGCGCCGCGGCGAAATGCCGCCCATCGACGTCAAGATCATGATGAACGTGGGCAACCCGCAGCTGGCTTTCGATTTCGCCCAGATTCCCAATTCCGGCGTGGGCCTGGCCCGCCTGGAATTCATCATCAACAACAACATCGGCATCCATCCCAAGGCCGTGCTCGATTATCCCAATGTAGACGGCGAACTGAAGAAAGCGGTTGAATCCGCGGCCCGCGGCTATGCCAGCCCGCGCGCCTTCTTCGTGGAAAAACTAGCCGAGGGTATTGCCACTATCGCGGCGGCCTTCTGGCCCAAGTCCGTCATCGTGCGCATGTCCGACTTCAAGTCGAACGAATACCGCAAGCTGGTGGGCGGTTCGCGCTACGAGCCCGAGGAAGAGAACCCCATGCTGGGCTTCCGCGGCGCGTCGCGCTATGTCGCCGACGACTTCGCCGAGTGCTTCCGCATGGAATGCGAAGCCCTGAAGAAGGTACGCGACGAAATGGGCCTGACCAACGTCGAGATCATGGTGCCCTTCGTGCGCACGCTGGGCCAGGCTTCGCGGGTGGTCGACCTGCTGGCCAGGCACGGGCTGGCACGCGGCGAAAACGGCCTGAAGCTCATCATGATGTGCGAAGTGCCGTCCAACGCCATCCTGGCCGACGAGTTCCTGCAGTATTTCGACGGCTTCTCCATCGGCTCGAACGACATGACCCAGCTTACCCTGGGCCTGGACCGCGATTCGGGCATGGAGTTGCTGGCGGCCGATTTCGACGAACGCGACGAGGCCGTGAAGTTCATGCTGCGCCGGGCCATCAAGGCTTGCCTGTCGGCCAACAAGTACGTGGGTATCTGCGGCCAGGGCCCCAGCGACCACCCCGATTTCGCGCAATGGCTGAAGGATGAAGGCATTCTGTCGATGTCGCTGAACCCGGACACCGTGGTGGATACCTGGCAGCGCCTGGCCAGCTGATCCGGCCGCCGGCCTGGCCGGTGAAATTGCGGTAGCGAACTGCGCCCCAAGGGTTGATCTCTTGGGGCGTTTTTCCAGGCCCTTCAGCGTTCGGCCGCGGCGGGCTGGCGCAGGGCCAGGAAACGCCGCAACAGGCTGGCGGCCGTTGGCGTAGGGCCCAGGGCGTCGGCCAGCGCGGCGGCATCCAGGCCCTCGCGGGCGTAGTCGGTTTCGTAGCGCAGCAGATGGTCGCGCATGAATTCCGGCCCGAATTCCGGATGGAATTGCGACGAATAGATGCGGGGAGCCAGCCGCACCAGCTGGTGCGCGTCGAGCGCCGAACGCGCCAGGGTGACGGCCCCTTCGGGCAACTGCGTGACTGTCTGGGCGTGCAGCAACTGGGCCGGGAATGTGACGGGCAGGCCGGCCATTAGGGCATCGCCGGCGGCGGCTGGCAGGCATTCGATGGCCTGGGTGCCCAGTTCGCGGCCCAGCGCGTTATAGCCCACCTTGCCGCCCAGGGCGTGCGCCAGCAATTGATGGCCGTAGCACACGCCGAACATGGGCAGCCCCAGCCCGGCCGCCTGGCGCAGCCAGTTCGCGGCCTGTTCGCTCCAGGGTTCGCGGTCGGTGACCATGGCGGGCGAGCCCGTGACCAGCGCCGCCCGGTAGGCCGCAGGGGCCAGCGGGGTTTCTCCATCGAAAGCCCGCACCACGTGCACGGCCTCGGGCTCCAGGCCGGCGGCATGGCGCAACATCTGGGCATAGTCGCCGTGCGACTGGCGCAGGATGCTGTCGGGGTCGCCCGTGTGCAGGATCAGGACGGGCAGCGCAGGGCTCGAGGCTGAAGCGTTCATGCCCGCCATCATAGTCCCCGTCCGACGATTTCGCACCCGGGCAGGATGGAAATCCGTACAATCGACGCGGTACTCAACGTGGGCAAGGCATATGACGATGTGGATCTGGTTCGGGTTGGCCGCAATCGCGCTCATCGGCGAGGTGGCCAGCGGCACGTTCTACCTGCTGTTGGTGGCCCTGGGCCTGGTTGCCGGAGGCATCGCCGCCTGGCTGGCCGTCGATTTCGAATGGCAGTTGGTGGCGTGCGCCGCGGTGGCCCTGGCCGGCCTGCTGGTGCTGCGGCGCACCGGCGTGCTGAAAAAACGCGAGGTTGACGCGGGCCGCAGTGCCGATGTCAACATGGACATCGGCCAGGAAGTCGAGGTCGAAGGCTGGTCTGATGCCGGCCTGGCGCGCGTCTGGTATCGCGGCGCGCATTGGCAGGCCGAGCTGGCGGCCGGACAGCCGCGCAAACCAGGCCTGCACGTCATCGCCGAATTGCGGGGCGCCCGGCTGGTGCTGGTCCGCAAAGAAACCGCCGGCCGCGCCTGACGCGGCCTCTGTTCATCTCCAACGCAGGATATTCCCCATGATGCTCGAAACCTCAACTATCGTCCTGATCGTGCTGGTCGTCCTGGCGCTGCTGATCATCATCAAGGCGATCGCTATCGTGCCGCAGCAGCATGCCTGGGTGGTCGAGCGGCTGGGCAAGTTCGACCGCGTGCTGTCGCCCGGCGCGGGGTTTGTCATTCCCTTCATCGAACGCGTGGCCTACAAGCACTCGCTGAAGGAAATCCCGCTGGACGTGCCCAGCCAGGTGTGCATTACGCGCGACAACACCCAGCTGCAGGTGGACGGCGTGCTGTACTTCCAGGTTACCGACGCCATGCGCGCCTCGTATGGCTCGTCCAATTACATCTCTGCCATCACGCAGCTGTCGCAGACCACGCTGCGTTCGGTCATCGGCAAGCTGGAACTGGACCGTACCTTCGAAGAACGCGAATTCATCAACAGCACCATCGTGAATTCACTGGACGAGGCCGCGCTGAACTGGGGCGTGAAGGTGCTGCGCTATGAAATCAAGGACCTGACCCCGCCCAATGAGATCCTGCGTGCCATGCAGGCGCAGATTACCGCCGAACGCGAGAAGCGCGCCCTGATCGCCGCATCCGAAGGGCGCCGCCAGGAACAGATCAACATCGCCACCGGCGAGCGCGAGGCCGCCATCGCGCGTTCCGAAGGCGAGAAACAGGCGCAGATCAACCAGGCGCAGGGCGAAGCCGCGGCGGTGCTGGCCATAGCCGAAGCCACCGCCAAGGCCATTACCCAGGTGGGCGAGGCCGTGCGCCAGCCCGGCGGCATGGAAGCCGTGAATCTGCAGGTGGCCGAACGCTATGTCGATGCTTTCAGCAACGTGGCCAAGGAAGGCAATACCCTGATCCTGCCGTCCAACCTGGCCGACGTAGGCGGCCTGATCGCCTCGGCCATGACCATCGTGAAAAGCAACAAGACGGCCTGATCCCGGCCGCAGTTCGCGTCAGCGGGCCTCGGGGCATACCGGAGGCTCGTGCCGAGCCAGTGCCTGGCACCCTGTGGAAGCGCGTCAGTCCTTGCGGGCGTTGCGGGTGTCGTGCTTCATCATGCGCTCTTTTTCGCGCTGCCAGTCTTTGTCGCGTGCGGTGTCGCGCTTGTCGTACAGCTTCTTGCCGCGGCCCAGCGCGAAATCCAGCTTGATGCGGCCGTTCTTGTAGTGCAGGTTCAGCGGCACCAGCGTGTATCCGCGCTGTTCCACCTTGCCGATCAGTTTGCTGATTTCTTCGGCCTTGAGCAGCAGCTTGCGCGTGCGCATGGCGTCGGGATGAATGTGCGTGGAAGCCGTGGGCAGCGGGCTGACGTGCATGCCCAGCAGGAACAGTTCGCCGTCGCGCACGATGACGTAGCTTTCCTTCAGCTGCACGCGGTTGTCGCGGATCGCCTTGACCTCCCAGCCTTGCAGGACCAGGCCGGCTTCGTAGCGGTCTTCGATGAAATAATCGTGCGTGGCCTTGCGGTTGTCGATAATGCTCATGAGCCTGGAAAATCCGGGGGTAGCGCCGCTACCGGTAAAATCTGGACATTCTAGCCATTTGCGATAACCGATGCACAACGTTCAGCGATCCGTCCTGGTTCCCTACAGCGCCGCGCAGATGTTCGATCTGGTGGCCGACGTGGAAAAGTACCCCGAGTTCATGCCCTGGTGCGGCGGCACCGAGGTGCAGTCACGCAGCGAGCACGGCATGCAGGCGTCCATTCTGATCAGCTTTGCCGGCTTGAAGCAGCGCTTCACCACGCGCAATACGCATAGCTACCCCGATCGCATCGACCTGGAACTGGTCGACGGGCCGTTTTCCAAGCTGGTGGGACACTGGCAGTTCCAGGCCCTGGCCGACGACGCCTGCAAAGTGCTGTTTACCCTGGAATACGCGTTTTCCAACCGGGCGCTCGAGATGGTGGTGGGGCCGGTGTTCAACCGCATCGCCAGCAGTTTCATCGATTCGTTCACCAAGCGCGCGCAGGCCGTGTATGGCGAATGACGCCACGCCGTTGCGGGTAAGCGTGTGCCACGCCGAATCCGCCGGGTCGACGTGGCAGCGCGCGCTGAGCCTGCCGGCCGGCGCCACGGTGGACGACGCCCTGCGGGCCAGCGGCTTCGC
>NZ_JAJMLX010000244.1 GCF_020991325.1 Bordetella petrii
GCTGCGCCAGTTCGCGCACGGCCTGCACGGCGCGGCTGGCGCCCAGCAGCACCAGGCCCACGTCGGGCGCATCCGGCAGGGCGGCGATATCGGCGTAGCAGGGCAGGCCGGCGATGGTGTCGTTGCGCGGGTTTACCGGATAGATACGGCCGCCGTAACCATGTTTCTGCAGGTAGGCGATGGGGCGGCCGGCGGTCTTGGCGGCTTCCGATGATGCGCCGATCACGGCCACGCTGCGCGGGCGCAGCAGACGTTCCAATTGGCGCATGGCTTATCCCTTCGCCGCGATCTTGGCCAGGAACGCCTCGACCGAGGCGCGGTGTTCGGCCGTGGTGTAGCACACGGCCTGGGCCTGGCTGCTCATGGCGAACGATTGCTCGGCGCTGAGTTCGTAGGTCTGGTTCAGCTGGGTCTTGGCCAGGGCCAGCGCCGTGGACGACCCATGCGACAGTTCCGCCGCCCAGCGGCGGGCCTGCGCCAGCAGTTCGTCCGGCTGCGCGATCCGGTCGATCATGCCCAGCGCCAGGGCTTCGTCGGCCGCCACGCGCCGGCCCGAGAAAATCAGTTCCTTGGCGCGGGCCAGCCCCACCCGGCGCGGCAGGAAATACATGCCGCCGCCATCGGGGATCAGGCCGCGCTGGATGTATGTCATGGACAGCTGGGCCGTGCTGGCGGCCATGACTAAGTCGCACGACAGCGCCATGTCGCAACCCAGCCCCGCCGCGGCGCCGTTGACGGCGGCGATGGTGGGCTTGGGCAGCTTGAACAGGGCGCTGACGGCATGGTGCGTGCGTTGCTGGCGGGTCCAGCCGTTGAAAGCCACGTCGCCCGCCGGAGCGTCCAGCCGGGCCCTCATGCCCTTGATGTCGCCGCCGGCGCAGAACGCCGCGCCGGCGCCCGTCACCACCAGGGCCCGGATGGCCGGGTCGCGCGCCGCGCGCTCCAGCGCGTCCAGCAGTTCGGTGCGCATCGCGTCGTCGATGGCGTTGCGCACGGCGGGGCGGTTCAGGGTCAGCACGCCGACGCCGTCTTGCACATCGAGCAGGATGGTGGGGGAAGAATGGGTGTGTGTGGTCGTCATGTTGGATGCGGAGGGGTTGTTCGGTCTGTGGGCCTATTCCTGCTGCAGCTTGGCGTCGCGCACCACCTGGCCCCAGCGTTTTTCTTCGGCCTGGACGTACTGGGTCAGTTGGCCGGGCGGGCCCACCTCGACGATCAGGCCTTCTTCGGCGACGCGTTGCTGGAAGGCGGGCGACTGCACAGCCTTGGCCACGGCGGCATTCAGCCGCTGCAGTGCCGCCGGGGGAGTGCCGGCGGGGGCGTACAGGCCATACCAGCTTTCCGCCTGGTAGCCTGGCACGCCTGCCTCGGCCAGCGTGGGCAAGTCAGGAAACGCCTTCGAACGTTCGGCCGAGGTCACGGCCAGGGCGCGCAGCTTGCCGCTCTTGATATGCGATGCCACGCTGGCCACCGTGGTGAACATCAGCTGTATCTGCCCGCCCATCAGGTCGTTTAGCGCCGGCGCGCTGCCCTTGTAGGGCACATGCACCAGATCGACCTTGGCCAGGCGCTTGAACAGTTCGCCCGCCAGGTGCGCCGAAGTGCCGTTGCCAAACGAACCGTAGTTGAGCTTGCCAGGGTTGGCGCGCGCATAGTCCAACAGCTGCTGGACATTCTGGAAGGGTTCTTTGGGATTGACGACCAGGATGTTGGGCGAGTGCGCCACCAGCGCCACTGGCGCGAAGGCTTTGTCGGTATCGAACGGCAGGTTTTTGTGCAGCGACGGGTTGACCGCGTGCGCGAAGGTCGCCATGACCAGCGTGTAGCCGTCGGGTTCGCTGCGCGCCACGAACTGTGTGCCGATCACCGTGCCGGCCCCGGGGCGGTTCTCGACGATGACGGTCTGGCCCAGGTCTTTGCCCATGCCTTCGGCCAGTGTGCGGGCAATGGTGTCGGTGCCGCCGCCCGGGGCGAACGGCACCACCAGGGTCACCGGCCTTTCGGGGAACGCGGCATGCGCGGGCGAGCCCGACAGGAGCGCGGCTGCGCCCAGCGCGGGTATGAGCAGGCGGCGCGCCAGACGCGCGGCCGCCGAAAGGGAATAAGCGGACATGGGGACTGTCTCCTGGTTTTTCGTCGGGTTCCATCGTGGAAGTGGAACTGCAGCGAAATTGTGGGACAGCGCGGCATGGGCGGACAATCAACAATTTGTCCGTTCTAGACAAACCTATTGTTGGGCTTGGCCGGGCGGACGGACCAGGGTTTCCAGCAGCCAGGCGCGAAAAATGCGCAGGGCGGGCGATTCCCGGCGGCCCTTGGGCCGCACCAGGTAGTAACCGCCGGGCAGGGTATGCGTCAGCGCGAACGGCGCCACTAGCGCGCCCGAATCCAGGTAGCGGCCCACCAGCGCCCGGATGCCGATGGCGCACCCCACGCCCTGGATGGCGGCTTCGTAGGCCATGGCGGAATTCTCGAACTTCAGCACGCGCAGCCCCTTGGCGCTACCGTACCCCGCGCCGGCCAGCCATGCGGCCCAGTCGTCGGGGCGCGCCAGTGAATGCAGCAGGGTGACGCGCCGCAGGTCGCCGGCCGAATCCAGGCCGCCCACCGCCTTCAGCAGGGCCGGACTGACAACGGGCACCAACTCGATGGGGGCCAGGAAATCGCTTTCGTAGTCGGGCCAGTGGCCCGTGCCCGACCGTATGGCGGCATCCAGGTCCTGGTGGGCGAAATCCACCGCTTGCGTCGACGCCGACAGGCGCACCTCGATGCCAGGATGTTTTTCATGAAAGCGCGACAGCAGCGGGATCAGGCCGTGCTGGGCGAAAGTCGTGTAGGCCTGGATGGCCAGCACGTCGGGGCGATTGCGGCGGCTGACCAGCGCGGCGGCATGCGAGATCTCGTCGAAGGCGCGGTTCACTGACGGGTACAGCCGCGCGCCGGCGTCGGTCAGTTGAATGGAATGGGGGCCGCGCGTGAACAGCTCCACGCCCAGGTAGTCTTCCAGCACGCGCACCTGGCGGCTGATGGCTACCTGCGTCACGCTGAGCTCTTGCGCGGCCGCGGTGAAACTGAGCAGCCGGGCGGCGGCCTCGAAGGCGCGCAGCGGATTCAAAGGGACAGGAACGCGTTTCATGGGGGCGGGCAGGATGGCGTAACCGGCATATTACGCCGTGGCGGCCCGCCGCCCGGCGCGTCAGGGCGCGGCTGGCACGCGCAGCTCGCGCCGCAGGATCTTGCCGACCGCGGTGTGGGGCAGGTCGTCGCGGAATTCGACGTGGCGGGGCACCTTGTAGCCCGTCAGGTGCTGCCGGCAATGCGCGATCAGGGCCTGGGCATCCAGCTCGGGGTCGCGCCGTATGACGAACAGCTTGACCACTTCGCCCGAACGCTCGTCGGGCACGCCGATGGCGGCCACTTCGCGCACGCCCGGGTGCAGGGCGGCCACGTCTTCCACTTCGTTGGGGTACACGTTGAACCCGGATACCAGGATCATGTCTTTCTTGCGGTCTACCAGGAACACGTAACCCCGTTCGTCCACGTAGCCCATGTCGCCGGTACGCAGGAAGCCGTCGCGATGGAACACCAGGGCGGTCTCGTCGGGGCGATTCCAGTAGCCGGACATGACCTGGGGGCCGCGCACGCAGATTTCGCCGGTTTCACCGCGCGGCAGCTCGACGCCGTCGTCATCGCGGATAGACAGTTCGGTAGACGGCACGGGCAGCCCGATGGAGCCCGTGAAGTCCGTGACGTCCAGGGGGTTGATGGTGACGGCGGGAGCCGTCTCGGTCAGGCCGTAGGCTTGCGCCAGCGCTATTCCCGTAACCTCGTGCCAGCGCTGCGCCACGGCGCGTTGCACGGCCATGCCGCCGCCCATGGTGAGCCGCAGCCGGGAAAAATCCAGCCCGGCGAAGTCCGGATGATTCAGCAGCCCGCGGAACAGGGTGTTGACGCCGGTGATGGCGCTGAACGGGGTGTTGCGCAGGTCTTTGATGAACGAGGACATGTCGCGCGGGTCGACGATCAGCAGGTTGCGCGCGCCCAGTTTCATGAAGACCAGGCAATTGGCGGTGAGGGCGAACACGTGATACAGCGGCAGCGCCGTGACCACGCATTCTTCGCCTTCGCGCACCAGGCCGCGTACCCAGGCATGGGCCTGGCACAGGTTGGCCAGCATGTTGCCGTGCGTCAGCACCGCGGCCTTGGCCACGCCCGTGGTGCCGCCGGTATATTGCAGGAACGCGGGGTCGGCGCGCGTCAGCGCCGGGGCCTGTAGCGGAAGGCGGCTGCCCGCCGACAGGGCGGCGCCCAGCGTGATGGCGCCGGGCAGCTTCCAGGCCGGTACCTTGCGCTTGATATGGCGCACCACGAAATTCACGGCCAGGCCCTTCAAGGGCCCCAGCAGCCCGCCCACGGACGTGGTTACCACGTGCCGCAGCGCGGTGTCCGGCAGTGCCTGCTGCAAGGTGTGCGCGAAATTCTCGGCAATGACGATGGCTTGCGCGCCGGAGTCCGCCAATTGGTGCGCCAGTTCATGCGCGGTGTACAGCGGATTGCAATTGACCACGGCGCAGCCGGCGCGCAACGCGCCGAACAGGCATACCGGGTATTGCAGCAGGTTGGGCATCATCAGGGCCACCCGGTCGCCCTGCCGCAGGCCGCGCGACTGCAGCCACGCGGCGAAATCGCGCGACAGGCGGTCCAGCTGGGCATAGGTAATGGTGGTGCCCAGGCAGGTATAGGCGGGCCGGCCGGCAAAGCGCCGGCAACTGTTGTCCAGGATCGTCAGCAGCGACTCATAGGGCGAGATATCGATGTCGGCGGGTACGCCGGGCGGGTAGCTGTCTAGCCAGATGCGTTCCATAGCGTATGTCTTCGGTGAGGCTCAGGCGGGCGGCTGCGCGCCGTTATCGGCCGGGGCATCGGGAGAGCGGGCCTTGTTCTTGTAGAACTGCTTGTCGGCGATATACACGGTGCGTTCGACCACGGCATACACCGCGCCGTGCTCGTCCTTGAGTTCCACCACGTATACCCGGGTGGTTTCATGCTGGCTGGCCAGTTCGGCCCGTATGGCGGCGATGTCGGCGGGGTCGAGCCGGAAATCGGCATACAGCGTGCCGTAGGCCGGCTTGCGGTAGCGGATGGTGGCCGCCTTGTCCCACACGATGGCATCGGATCCCAGCGCGGACATCAACAGGGTGGGATGCGCGCCGTCTGTCACGGCGAACAGGGCGCCGCCGTACATCGACCCCACGATATTGCGTGTGCGGCGCACCAGCGGCAGGCGGATGCGCAAGTGCATGAAGTCGGGCGATATGTGCGTGACCCGCCCGCCGGTAGACCGGAAGGCGGGGTGCAGGTTGAACCCCAGCCGCATCAGCCGGGCGCGCCATGCCGGCGCCAGCCGTTTGAACCAGTAGGGCTTCACGGCAAGGTCTACAGGGCTTCGAAGATACCGGCCGCGCCCATGCCGGTGCCCACGCACATGGTCACCATGCCGTACTTGCCGCCGGTGCGCCGCAGGCCGTGCACCAGGGTGGCCGTGCGGATGGCCCCGGTGGCGCCCAGCGGATGGCCCAGCGCAATGGCGCCGCCCAGCGGGTTGACCTTGGCGGGGTCCAGTTCCAGGTCGCGCATCACGGCCAGCGACTGGGCGGCGAAGGCTTCGTTCAGTTCGATCCAGTCCAGATCCTGCTGGGCGATGCCGCTGGCGGCCAGGGCCTTGGGAATGGCCATTTTCGGGCCGATGCCCATGATCTGCGGCGGCACCCCGGCCACCGAGAAGCCCACGAAGCGCGCCAGCGGCGCCAGGTTCAGTTCGCGCAGCACGCGTTCGGACACTAGTACCACCGCGGCCGCGCCGTCGGACATCTGCGAACTGTTGCCGGCCGTGACCGAGCCGCGCGCCGCGAACACCGGCTTGAGCTTGGCCAGGGCCTGTGCATTGGTGTCGGCGCGGGGGCCTTCGTCGCGTTCCGCCATCTGCTCGATGGCGCGCGCCGCGCCGGCTTTGCCCGGCACATGCCTGAGAACCTGATAGGGCGTGATTTCCGCGTCGAAGTGTCCGGCGGCGCTGGCCGCGCAGGCTTTCTGGTGCGAGGCCAGCGCGAAGGCGTCCTGGTCTTCGCGCGATATTTTCCATTGCGCGGCCACTTTCTCGCCGGTGAGGCCCATGCCATAAGCCATGCCCAGGTTCTCGTCGTGCGCGAAGATCTCTGGATTGATGGCGACCTTGTTGCCCATGATTTGCGGCATGGCGCTCATCGATTCCGTGCCGGCGGCGATCATGACATCGGCCGCGCCCAGGCGGATGCGCGCGGCCGCGTCGGCCACCGCCTGCAGGCCCGACGCGCAGAAGCGGTTGACGGTAACGCCGGGCACATTGTCGGGCAGGCCGGCCAGCAGCAGGCTCATGCGCGCCACGTTCATGCCTTGTTCGGCTTCGGGCATGGCGCAGCCGGCAATCACGTCTTCGACCCGGGACGGATCCAGCGTCGGCACTTGCGCCAGCGCGGCGCGCAGCGCGGCGGCCAGCATGTCGTCGGGCCGGGTGGCGGCATACAGGCCATTGCGCTTGCCCACCGGCAGGCGGGTGGCGGCCACGATATAGGCGTCTTGAATCTGTTTGCTCATCGCGATTCCTTAATTGCGCAGCGGTTTGCCGGTTTCCAGGGTATGGCGGATGCGCGCCTGGGTTTCGGGCGTGCGCAGCAGCGCCACGAATTCGCGGCGTTCCACGGCCAGCAGCCATTCTTCATCGACGCGCGTGCCGGCGTCGACCTCGCCGCCGCACAGGGCCACGGCGGCGCTGCGCGCCACGCGGTAGTCGTGTGCGCTGATCATGCCGCCTTCGCGCATGTTGAGCAGCACCATTTCTAAGTTGGCGATGCCCGTGCGCCCGGCCACGGGAATGTC
>NZ_JAJMLX010000245.1 GCF_020991325.1 Bordetella petrii
CGCGGCGCACCACGACAGATACGGTGCCAGCGCCGACACGGCCAGCCCCAGGTCGTCGAACACGGCCACGCCGGCATCGCGCAGCGACTGCCGGCATTGCGCGGCGCCGGTATCGATGGCGGCGAACAAGCGCGGATGCGCGCGGGCCACGTCGGCCAGCGCATCGGCCATGCGGTCCAGCATGTAGCCCGGCGCGTACACCACCACCGTGTCGATGGCATCCGAGATAGCCAGGGCCTGCAACGCGGCGCGCACGAATCCGGGGTTGTTGACCACATTGCCTGTCACGTCCACCGGATTGCCCACCATGCCGTAGTCGGGAATGCCGCCGCGCAAGGTCTGCTGCAAACCGGCCGGCAGGTCGGGCAGTTCCAGACCCGCGGCCACGAAGCGGTCGGCCAGGATGGCGCCCAGCGCCCCCGACATGGTCAGCACCGCCACGCGCCTTCCCGCGCTGCGGTGCCGCAGGCTGGCCAGATAGGCCAGTTGCGCCATCTGGGCGAAATCATGGGCCTCGATGACATCCAGCTGGCGGAACGCGGCGCTGTAGATGCGGCGGTCGCCAGCCAGCGCCGAGGTATGCGAACGCACAGCCTGTGCGCCCTTGTCGGTGGCGCCGGCCTTCAGGGCAATCAGCACCTTGTCGCGGCGTTGCAGTTCACGGCAGGCCTGCACGAAGCGCGGGCCGTCGCGCAACTGTTCCAGGTAGCCCAGCACGATCTCGGTTTGCGGATCCTGCGCCAGGTATTCCAGATAGGCGGAGAAGTCGACGCAGGCCTCGTTGCCCGTGTTGATGAACTGCGAGAACGGCAGGCCCAGGCGCCGCGCAATAGCGTATACGGCGGCGCACACATTGCCGCTTTGCGTCAGCAGGCTGACCTGGCCCGGTTCCTGCTGCATCGGCGCGGTCTTGAACACCGACGCGAACGCGGTGTGGGCCTGGGTGTTCAAATTGGCGAAGCCCATGCAGTTCGGGCCGGCCACGATCATGCCGGACTGCGCGGCGTAATCTTCCATCTCCCGCTGCAGGCGCGCGCCGTCGCCGCCCGCCTCGGCAAAGCCGGCCGCATACACAATGGCCGCCCGTACTCCGCGCGCGTGGCAGCGGCGCAGCATGGGCGTGACCTCGGCGGCGCCTATTGCCAGCACCGCCAGGTCCACGCCCTGGGGCACGGACTCGATGTCCGGCCAGCATCGCAGGCCGAAAACTTCCTGGTACTTGGGGTTGACCGGATAGATCAGCCCGCCATAGCCAAAACGCGTCAACAGGTCCAGCGGCATGCCGCCGATGCGCCCAGCGTCGCCGCTGGCGCCGATCAGCGCGATAGAGCCCGGGTTCAGCAGGGGTTCCAGGCGGTGCGTCATGCCGCCCCGCCCGACTTGTTGCGCTGGATGGCCTGGGCCAGCCCGCGCTCGCGCACGGCGCGGAATTCCTCGGTCAGGTGAGACAACTGGTGCGTGTCGAAGTGCGCCGCCAGCGCGGTGCGGAAGCCCTGAGCATCGGCACCGCGATTGAGCGAGCGCTTCAGCAGCTTCAGGCCGAAGGGCGGAGCCTGCGCCACGCGCTGCGCCAGCGCCAGGGTGGCGGCGTCCAGTTCGGCAACCGGAACCACACGGTTCGCCATGCCGATGCGCAGGGCCTCCTCGGCGCCGATTTTCTCGCCGGTGAACAGCATTTCCTTGGCCTTGCGCAAGCCCATCACCCAGGGGTGGATCAGTACCTCGGTGGCGGCGGCCGCCAGCGTATGGCCCACCGGATCCGAGAAATAGGCGTCGTCGGCACAGACCACCAGGTCGCACATATTGGCGATCATGAAGCCGCCAGCCACGCAGGCGCCCTGCACCTGGGCGATGGTGGGCTTGGGGAAGTCCCAGATGCGCAGGCAGTACCCGTAGTAGCGCAGGGACTCATATTCCCAGCGCTCTTCCACGGTAAAGTCGGCGCGCTTGGCCTGGGCTTCTTTCAAGTCGTGGCCCGCCGAAAAATGCGCGCCCTGCCCGGCCAGCACCACCACGCGCACGCTGTCGTCATCGGCCGCGGCGGCCAATGCATGGTCCAGTTCGTCCAGCATTTGCTGGCTTTGCGCATTGCGGGCCTCGGGCCGCGCCAGGCTGATGCGGCGCACGGCGCCGTGCTGTTCCACGGCCAAAGTGGCGTAGTCCATAAAGTCTCCTCGTCCGGTGCCTTGATGCCCGGTCGAATTGAATTTACGCCCACCAATTCCTAAAATACAAAATAATCTTCAATAATTTCCCATAATATGAACACCTCTAAAACCACCGGCGGCACCCAGAGCATGCGGCGCGCGCTGGGCCTACTGCGGGTGCTGGCCCAGCACCAGGACGAAGGCATAGACCTGCAAGGCGTCATGGCCGGCACCGGCCTGGAACGCTCGACGGCGCACCGGCTACTCAGTTGCCTGCTTGAAGAACGTTTCGCCGAACGCGACCCCGTCAGCCGCAAGTACCGGTTGGGCGTGGATTCCATGCAACTGGGCTTCGCGTCGCTGCGCCACACGCCGCTGCTGGATGCGCTGCGGCCATTCGCGCAGAAGCTGGCGCGCCTGTCGGGCGACACGGTGTTCCTGGTGATACGCCAGGGCGACTACGCGCTATGCCTGCTGCGCGAAGCCGGCTCTTTCCCCGTGAAAGTGTTCACCATCGACCAGGGCGAACGCCGCCTGCTGGGCGTGGGCGCGGGCGGGCTGGCGCTGTTGTCCAGCCTGCCTGACACCGAAATCGCGCAGTTGGTCGATCGCCATGAACATCTATACGCGCAGGCCGGTTTCACGCGCACTGCGCTGATGAAACTGGTGCGGCAAACCCGGCATGACGGCTATTCCGCCATTATCGACACCATTACCCCTGGTGTGTCGGGCGTGGGCGTGGCCTTTCCGGTGTCGGAACTGACCTGGGTGGCATTCAGCTTCGGCGCGATCAGCAGCCGGCTGGACGCCAAGCGGCGGGTGCAAATGGGGAAGCTGCTGCATGCCGAATGCGCGGCATGGGCAAGAGAATACGCGGCAGCGTGAAATGGGCGGTCGGGTGTCTGGCTCCCGCCAGAGTGCCAGACACCGTCCGGCCGATACCGTCGTGACACACAACGGTATCAGGCAGACACTAGTCAGACGCGCTCGAAAATGGCGGCGATGCCCTGCCCGCCGCCGATGCACATGGTCACCAGCGCATAGCGGCCCTGCACGCGCTGCAGTTCATACAGCGCCTTAACCGTGATGATGGCGCCGGTGGCGCCGATGGGATGCCCCAGGCTGATGCCGCTGCCGTTGGGATTGACCTTGGCCGGGTCGAAGCCCAGTTCGCGCGATACGGCGCAAGCCTGTGCCGCGAAGGCCTCGTTGGCCTCGATCACGTCCATCTGGTCCACGCCCAGCCCGGCACGCTTCAGGGCGGCTTGCGTGGCCGGCACCGGGCCGATGCCCATGATCTCCGGGTCGACGCCCGCATGGGCGTAGGCCACCAGGCGGGCCAGCGGCTTCACGCCGCGCTTGGCGGCCACGCTGGCGTTCATCAGCACCACGGCGGCGGCCCCGTCGTTCAGGCCGGAAGCATTGCCGGCCGTGACCGTGCCGTTTTCTTTCTTGAACACCGGCCGCAAGCCGGCCAGGTTTTCGGCCGTGACATCGCCGCGTACATGTTCATCGGTATCGAACGTGACCTCGCCCTTGCGCGTCTTGATGACGAAGGGCACGATCTGCTCGCGGAAGCGGCCGGTTTCGATGGCCGCCGCGGCGCGGCGGTGCGATTCCGCCGCCAGCGCGTCCTGGTCGGCGCGGCTGATACCGAACTTGGCCGCCACATTCTCGGCGGTAACGCCCATGTGCATGCGGCCGAAGGGGTCGGACAAGGCGCCGGTCATCATGTCGAGCAGCGCGGCATCGCCCATGCGCGCGCCCCAGCGCTGCGCCGGGGCGATATACGGCGCACGGCTCATGCTTTCGGCGCCAGCGCCGATGGCGATGTCCGCGTCGCCCAGCATGATGGTCTGCGCCGCCGACACAATGGCCTGCAGGCCTGAACCGCACAGGCGGTTGACGTTGAAGGCCGGCGTTTCCTTGCCGATGCCCGCGTTCATGGCCGCCACGCGCGACAAGTACATGTCGCGCGGTTCCGTATTGATGACATGGCCCACCGCGACATGGCCCACCTCGGTGCCCTGCACGCCGGCGCGCGTCAGCGCTTCCTTGATGACGGCAGCGCCCAGGTCGATGGGCGGCACGTCTTTCAGCGCGCCGCCAAAATCGCCAATGGCGGTACGGGCGCCAGCGGCGACGATGACTTCATTCATGGCGTTTCTCCTGGAATCCTGCATGCCGGCACCATACCGGCAAGGATGATGAGATCAATCATAACCCTGTGCACTGCGGCGCACGATGCCGGCCTACTTGCCCTTGGCGGCCCGCCGCGCGGCGAAATCGGCTACGGCCCGGGCATGCTCCGGTGTCTTGTGCGCCAGCGACTGGTAGGCCGCCGACAGTTCCAGCAGCGTATCCAGGCGCGTGTGCTGGCCTTCGCGCAGCAAGCGCTTCGTCAGGCGCACCGCGTCGGCCGAATTCGCGGCGATACGGCGCGCCAGGGAGCGGGCCTGCGGCAGCAGTTCGTCGGCCGGCACCACGCGCGAGATCAAGCCCCATTCCAGGGCCGTGGCCGCATCGATGGCGTCGCCCGTGTACGACATCTCGGCGGCCCGCGCCATGCCTATCAGGCGCGGCAAGAACCATGCCCCGCCGTCACCCGGCACAATGCCCAGCTTGACGAAGCTCTCGGCGAAGCTGGCCTGCTCGGCCCCGATGCGCATGTCGCACATGCAGGCCAGGTCGCAGCCCGCGCCGATGGCCGGCCCGTTAACGGCGGCAATGGTGGGCACTTCCAGGGCGTGCCAGGCCAGCGGCAGGCGTTGTATGCCGTGGCGGTACTCCTGGCGCAGCGCCGTGCCGCCCACCTCGGGGCCGATCTGGCGCTGCATGTCGTTGATATTGCCGCCCGACGAAAACACCCGGCCGCGCGCCGTCAGGATGACCACGCGCACCGAGGCATCGCGCTCGATGCGCGCGCAGGCCTGCAACAACGCATCGACCATGCCATTACCGGTCAGCGCGTTGCGGGTCTCGGGGTGGTCCAGTGTCAGCACCACAATGCCGTCGTCGTCTTGCTCGTAATGCAGTAAGTCGTCCATGCCCGCCGTCGCCTCTTTTGATGGTTTGGGTTATCCGGGGCAGCGGCGCCGCACGCGCCCTGCCCGGCCGACTAGCGTAGGCCCCATGGCCATCATGCGTCCAATACTGTTTCGGCCCGGACCGATACCGCGACGGTATCACTGGCGGTTTTCGCCTGGCGCCGATACCAAAAACGTATGGGCCGGCCAAAAAAAAATATTAGACAGGTTTCGGCGGCACGGAGGATAGTCGCTTGCAGCAACGACTGCAGAAACAGACATGATCGATACGCTAGAACTGACGTCCATTCCCCCCGAAGACGAGGCGCTGCGCCAGGACATACGCGCCTTCCTGGACAGCGAGATGGCCGGCGTGCCGGCCGACCGACGGGCGCGCTCATGGATGGGCTTCGACGCCGGCTTCAGCAAGGCGCTGGCCGCGCGCGGCTGGCTGGGCATGACATTGCCGCTCGAGTATGGCGGCGCGGCGCGCGGTCATTTCTCGCGCTTCGTGTTGTCCGAGGAACTGCTGGGCGCCGGCGCGCCGGTATCGGCCCACTGGATCGCCGACCGCCAGAGCGCCCCCCTGATCCTCAAGTACGGCACCGAGGCGCAACGGCAGTTCTACCTGCCCCGCATCTGCCAGGCCGAGGCCTTCTTCTGCATCGGAATGAGTGAGCCCAACTCGGGGTCCGACCTGGCCAGCATCCGTACCCGCGCCGAACGGCGCGACGGCGGCTGGGTGCTGAATGGCGGGAAAATCTGGACCACCAACGCCCACCGGTCGCACTACATGATCGCGCTGGTGCGCACGTCGGGCACGGCGGCCGACCGGCACCAGGGCCTGTCGCAAATCATCGTGGACCTTGCGCTGCCCGGGGTCACCACGCGCCCCATCGAGGACCTGGCCGGCGACGCGCACTTCTCGGAAGTTTTCTTCGACAACGTCGAGCTGGACGATGCCGCGCTGATCGGCACCGAGGGCGAAGGCTGGCAACAGGTGAACGCCGAACTGGCCTTCGAGCGCAGCGGCCCCGAGCGCATCTATTCCAGCATGGCCTTGCTGGAATGCTGGCTGGCGCACTGCCGCCGGGCCGGCATCGACGACCCGCTGACGCGCGACGCGCTGGGCAACATACTGACTCGCATGGCGACGCTGCGCGCCATGTCGCTGGCCGTTGCCGGCCAACTGGCGCGCGGGCTCAGCCCGGCCATCGAAGCCGCCCTGGTCAAAGACCTGGGCACCGAACTGGAACAGGACATCCCGGGCCTGATCGCCGGCGCGCTGGGCCAGGCGCCGGACCAACCCGTGCCGCCCGAGCTGCTGCGCACGCTGGCATATGTGGAGCAGGTCAGCCCCACGTTTTCGCTGCGCGGCGGCACCCGCGAGATCTTGCGCGGCATTATCGCCCGCGGGCTGGGCCTGAGATAAGAAGGAACGACATGGACAATTTATTCGGCGACAGCGCGCAGCGCCTGTTCGCGCAGGCCTACCCGCCCGACGTGCTGCGGGCCATTGAACAAGGCCAGGCGCCGTCATCCGCCTGGCAGGCCGTTGAAGCGTCGGGCTTCCTGGATGCCCTGCTGCCCGAAGACGCGGGCGGCGCCGGCCTGCGCCTGGCGGATGTCGCGCCGCTGGCCCGGGAAGCCGGTGCGCACGCGGTGGGCGCGCCGGTGATCCAGACCATGCTGGCGCGCGCCTGGCTGCACGCCGCCGGCCATACGCCGC
>NZ_JAJMLX010000246.1 GCF_020991325.1 Bordetella petrii
GGTTCGCTGCAAGAGCAGGCGCAGCAGTTGTCCGAGGCGGTGGCGGTGTTCAAGATCAATGCCGGCGAAGTCATCGAGGTTGCCGCGCAGCAGCTGGAAGGCAGCCGCCCGGCCCGCAGGCCGCTGCGCGAGGCCGCGGATGAACGCGAGGCGGCCGCGCCGCCCGCGCTGGCCCTGCAGCAGTAACTTATCGTGGCAACTTCCGGCACCAGCGCATCGTTTGCGGCCGAACGGCAATTCGAGTTCCGCGAAGCGGACTTCGCGCGGGTGCGCCGCATGATCCATGAGCGCGCCGGCATATCCCTGGGCGAGCATAAGCGCGAAATGGTGTACAGCCGCCTGACGCGCCGCCTGCGCGCCCTGGGCCGGCAAGATTTTTCCGGCTACCTGGACCTGCTCGAAAGCCAGCCGGCCGCGGCAGAGTGGGAAGACTTTGTCAACGCGCTGACTACCAACCTGACGGCGTTTTTCCGTGAAGCGCACCATTTTCCGGTGCTGGCCGCGCTGGGGCGTACGCGCCCGGGGCCGGTATCGGTGTGGTGCTGTGCGGCGTCCAGCGGCGAAGAGCCCTATTCCATCGCGATGACGCTGGCCGAAAGCCTGGGCGCGCAGGCGGCGCAGGCCACGGTGCTGGCAACGGACATCGACACCAATGTGCTCAACCGCGCCCGTGCCGGGGTCTACGCCGAAGATCGCGTGGCCCGCATGGACCCGGAACGCCTCAGGCGCTTTTTCTTGCGCGGACGAGGCGCCAACGCCGGGCAGGTACGCGTGCGTCCGGACTTGGCGGCCATGGTGCGGTTCGAAACCCTGAACCTGCTGTCGCCAACCTGGCCCATTGCCGAGCGGTTCGATGCGATTTTCTGCCGCAATGTCATGATTTATTTCGATAAGCCTACCCAGGCAGGTATCTTGAAGCGGTTCGTGCCGTTGCTGAAACCGGGCGGCCTGCTGTTCGCCGGGCATTCCGAGAACTTCACGTATATCAGCAGGGAATTCCGCCTGAAAGGCCAGACCGTGTACGAATGCGTGGGGCCGCCTGGCGGTTGCTGAGATCGATGATGAAGAAAATACGAGTCCTGTGCGTGGATGATTCGGCCTTGGTGCGCGGGCTGATGACAGAAATCATCAACAGCCACGACGACATGGAAGTGGTGGCCGTGGCACCCGACCCGCTGGTGGCCCGCGAGCTCATCAAGCAGCACAACCCCGATGTGCTGACGCTGGACGTGGAAATGCCCCGAATGGACGGGCTGGATTTCCTGGAAAAACTGATGAGGCTGCGTCCCATGCCGGTGGTCATGGTGTCTTCGCTGACCGAGCGTGGCGGCGAAACCACCTTGCGGGCCCTGGAGCTTGGCGCGATCGACTTCGTTACCAAGCCCAAGCTGGGCATCCGCCATGGGATGCTGGAATACGCGGAGCTGATCGCCGACAAGATCCGCGCCGCGTCGCGCGCGCGCCTGAAAGCGCCCGGTTCCAGTCCCGCCGCGCCAACGGTGCGCCTGCGCAGCCCGTTCACCAGCTCGGAAAAACTGGTGATGGTGGGGGCGTCCACGGGCGGCACCGAGGCCATACGGGAAGTGCTGCGGCCGTTGCCGCCCGACAGCCCGGCCATGCTGATCACCCAGCACATGCCGGCGGGGTTCACGCGCTCGTTCGCCCAGCGCCTGGATGCGCTGTGCGCCGTTACCGTGCGCGAGGCCTCGCACGGAGAACGGGTGCTGCCTGGCCATGTGTACTTGGCGCCCGGGGGCGACACTCATATGAAACTGGGGCGCAGTGGCGCCAACTATGTCATCGAGCTGGAGGCAAGCGATCCAGTGAACCGCCATCGTCCCTCGGTGGACGTACTGTTCCGCTCGGCCGCGGAAGCGGCCGGCGCCAATGCCATCGGCGTCATCCTGACGGGCATGGGCAAGGACGGCGCGGCCGGCCTGATGGCGATGCGCAAGGCCGGCGCGCATACGCTGGCGCAAGACGAAGCCAGCTGCGTGGTATTCGGCATGCCGCGCGAGGCGATTGCATTGGGGGCCGCCGCGGAGATCGTGCCGCTGGCGGCCATGAGCGAACGTATTCTGACACGCCTGGGCGACCGCGCGAACCGCGTCTGACGCCGCAACGTCGGCGCACGGGCGACCGGGTTATTTTCTGGAGTTGAGATGATAGACAAGGGTATGAAAATTCTGGTGGTGGATGATTTCCCCACGATGCGGCGCATTATCCGCAATCTGCTCAAGGAACTGGGTTTCGAGAATGTGGACGAGGCCGAAGACGGGGCCATCGGCCTGGAGAAACTGCGCAATGGCGGCTTCCAGTTCGTGGTTTCCGACTGGAACATGCCCAACCTGGACGGCCTGGAGATGCTCAAGCAGATCCGCGCGGATGCCGCCTTGAAGTCGCTTCCCGTGCTGATGGTGACGGCCGAGGCCAAGAAGGAAAACATCGTTGCCGCCGCCCAGGCGGGGGCCAGCGGCTATGTGGTCAAGCCTTTCACGGCGGCGACGCTGGAAGAAAAGCTGACCAAGATCTTTGAAAAACTCGCCGGTTGAGGTGCAGCATGAACGCAATGGATATCGGCAGTAACGGAGACCCGGCCGACCTGATCCACCGCATCGCATCCTTGACCCGCATGTTGCGCGACAGCATGCGGGAGCTGGGCCTGGACCAGGCCATCAAAGATGCGGCGCAGGCGATCCCCGATGCGCGCGACCGGCTGCGCTACGTGGCGCAGATGACCGAGCAGGCCGCCAATCGCGTACTGAATGCCACCGAAGTGGCCCGGCCCCTGCAGGACGGCATGTCCCGTTCGGCGCAGGCCCTGGATGCGCGCTGGCAGCAATGGTTCGACCAGCCGCTGGAATTGCCCGAGGCGCGCGAACTGGTCAAGGACACCCGTGCTTTCCTGGCGGATGTGCCGGCGCAAACCCAGCAGACCCAGGCCCAGCTGATGGAAATCGTGATGGCGCAGGATTTCCAGGACCTGACCGGCCAGGTAATCATGCGCATGATGGACGTGGTGGGCGCCATCGAGCGCGAGCTGCTGCAGGTGTTGCTGGACAATGTGCCCCAGGAACGGCGCGACGAGGCCCAGTCGCTGTTGAACGGGCCGCAGGTCAGCCCCGCGGGCAAGGCCGACGTGGTCACCAGCCAGGACCAGGTCGACGACCTGCTGGCCAGCCTGGGGTTCTAGCCTTTGTTACGGCCGGCGGGCGGAAGAGCGGCCGCGCCGAATAGCGCCGCTTTCCCCCTGTTTCTTGCATGATCGCCGGCCCGCCGCTGCCCCTAGAATCTCGGCGGGCTGCTCTGTTTTCCACCGACATGAGCGGCAAAACATACCGCAAGCATGGCCGACGACAGCGATCTGGAAAAAACAGAAGCCGCCTCTCCCCGGCGCCTGGAAAAGGCGCGCGAAGAGGGGCAGATTGCGCGTTCGCGCGAGCTGGGCACATTCCTGCTGCTGGCGGCCGGGGTGGCCGGCCTGTGGCTCAGCGGTTCCATGCTGTACCAGGGGTTCACGGGAGTGTTGCGGCACGGCCTGGGTTTTGACGCCCGTGTCGGCCGCGACCCGGGCATCATGGTGGCGCAGGCCGTCGACGGCGCCGGCCAGATACTGCTGGTGGTGCTGCCCTTGTTTGGCGTGCTGATGGCGGTGGCCGTGCTTTCCAGCGTGCTGTTGGGGGGCTTCGTGTTTTCGGCCAAGCCGCTGCAGCCGGACTTCACCAAGCTCAGCCTGCTGAAGGGGGTCAAGCGCATGGTGTCGGCGCAAACCGTGGTGGAGCTGGTGAAGGCCATTGCCAAGGCGCTGCTGGTCGGGGGAATCGCGGCGGCCGTCATCATGGGCCATCGCGACGATATGCTGTCGCTGATGCACGCCGCGCCCACCGAAGCCCTGGTGCGTGCCCTGACCCTGGTGGCATTGTGCGCCGCGCTGATCGTCGCGTCGCTGGGCATTATCGTGCTGCTGGACGTGCCATGGCAGATATGGAGCCACTTGAAAAAGCTGCGCATGTCCAAGGAAGACGTGCGCCAGGAACACAAGGAAAGCGAAGGCGATCCGCACATCAAGGCGCGCATCCGCCAGCAGCAGCGCGCCATGGCGCGGCGGCGCATGATGTCCGAGGTGCCGCGCGCCGACGTGGTGGTTACCAATCCCACGCACTACGCGGTGGCGCTGCGCTATGCCGAAGGCCAGTCGGCGCCGCGCCTGGTGGCCAAGGGCACGGGCATGGTGGCCGCGCGCATCCGCGAGTTGGCCGCCGAACACCGGGTGCCCATGCTGCAGGCGCCGCCGCTGGCGCGCGCCTTGCATGAGCACGTCGAACTGGGCCAGGAGATTCCCGCGGCGCTGTATACCGCCGTGGCCGAAGTACTGGCCTGGGTGTTCCAACTGCGCAGCTGGCGCGCGGAATGGGGTGCCGAACCCGCGGCGCCCACCGGCCTGCCGGTGCCCGCCGAACTGGACCCGCAGTCGGCCCGTTAACGGGAACCGGCACTAGAGAAAATTACGCATGAGCCAATTGATATCCGCATTGAAGACCCACGGCGCCGCCAACGCCCGCATGCTGGCCGGCCCGGTGCTGATCGTGCTGGTGCTGGGCATGATGGTGCTGCCGCTGCCCACCTTCCTGCTGGACTTGCTGTTCACCTTCAATATTGCCCTATCGGTCATGATCCTGCTGGTGGCGATGTTCACCCGCAAGCCGCTGGATTTCGCCGCGTTCCCGGCGGTGCTGCTGTTTGCCACGCTGCTGCGCCTGTCGTTGAACGTCGCCTCGACCCGGGTGGTGCTGCTGCATGGCCACACGGGGCCGGACGCCGCCGGCAAGGTCATCGAGGCGTTCGGCCATTTCCTGGTTGGCGGCAATTTCGCGGTGGGGATCATCCTGTTCGTGATCCTGACCATCATCAACTTCATCGTCATCACCAAGGGGGCGGGGCGCATTGCCGAGGTCGGCGCCCGCTTCACCCTGGACGCCATGCCGGGCAAGCAGATGGCCATCGACGCCGACTTGAACGCCGGCCTGATCGGCGAGGACGAGGCGCGCAAGCGGCGCGCCGAGGTCTCCCAGGAAGCGGACTTCTTCGGTTCGATGGACGGCGCCAGCAAGTTCGTGCGCGGCGACGCCATCGCGGGCCTGCTCATCATGGTGATCAATGTCATCGGCGGCCTGATCGTGGGCATGGCGCAGCACGACATGTCAGCCGGGGACGCCGGGCGCGTGTACACGCTGCTGACCATCGGCGACGGCCTGGTCGCGCAGATTCCTGCGCTGGTCATTTCCACGGCCGCGGGCGTGGTGGTGTCGCGGGTATCGACGGACCAGGACGTGGGCCAGCAGATGCTGACCCAGTTGTTCTCGAACCCCAGCGTGCTGTTCCTGACCGCGGGCATTATCGGCATCATGGGCCTCATTCCCAATATGCCGCATGTGGCCTTCCTGACTTTGGCGGCGATTCTGGGGGGCACCGGCTGGGCCCTGCTCCGGCGCGCGCAGCAGGCGGCGCTGGCCGATGCGGCGCAGCCTTCCCAGGTAGCGGCACAGGCCCAGGCGGCCGCCGCCGAGGCCAGTTGGGACGATGTGTCGATGGTAGACCCACTGGGGCTTGAGGTGGGATACCGGCTGATTCCTCTGGTGGACCACGCACAGAATGGCGAACTGCTGCACCGCATACGCAGCCTGCGCAAGAAGTTCGCGCAGGACGTGGGTTTCTTGCCGCCTGTCGTGCATATCCGCGACAACCTGGAACTGAAGCCGAACGACTACCGCATCCTGCTGTCGGGCGTGGAAATCGGCCGCGGCATTGCCATGCCAAGCCAGTGGCTGGCGATAGACCCTGGTGGCGTCACTGCTCCCATCAAGGGCACCGCCACCACGGACCCGGCCTTCGGCCTGCCGGCGCTGTGGATCGACAACGGCCAGCGCGACGTGGCACAGGCGGCGGGCTATACCGTGGTGGACGCCAGCACGGTGGTGGCCACCCACCTGAACCACATGATGCACCGCCATGGAGCCGGCTTGCTGGGCCGCCAGGAAACACAGCAGTTGCTGGACCGCATCGCCGGCGAGGCCCCCAAGCTGGTCGAGGACCTGGTGCCCAAGACGCTGTCGCTGACCACGTTGCAGAAGGTACTGCAGGGCCTGCTGGCCGAAGAGGTGCCCATACGCGACATGCGCTCTATCGTGGATACGCTGTCCGAGCATGCGCCGCGCCTGGCCGCGCAGGCATCGGGCACGGGCGGGGCGGCCGACGTGCCCGAACTGATCGCGCTGACGCGCCGCGCGCTGGGCCGCGCCATTACCCAGCAATGGTTCCCGGGCGACGGCGAACTGCAGGTAATAGGCCTGGACGTCAGGCTGGAGCGCGTGCTGACCCAGGCCTTGACGACCAGCGGCGGGCTGGAACCCGGCCTGGCCGATACGCTGCTGCGCGAAGCGCAGAGCGCCGTGGCCAAGCAGGAATCGCAAGGCAATGCGCCCGTGCTGGTGGTGGCTCCGCCGCTGCGGGCGCCGCTGGCACGCTTCCTGCGGCACCACCTGCCGCAATTGGGCGTGCTGTCGAACGCCGAGATCCCCGATGAGCGCATGCTGCGGGTCACGGCCTTGATCGGTGCGGGCGCATGAATATAAGCCGTTTCATTGGCGCGTCCAGCCGCGAGGTCATGCGCCAGGTGCGCGAGGCCCTGGGGCCGGATGCCTTGATCGTGTCGAACCGCAAGGTTCCCGAAGGCGTGGAGGTGCTGGCCACCCTGGACGAGCCGCAGTCGGCTCCCGCCGCGGCGCCGCAGCGCGCGGCGTTGCCGGCCGAC
>NZ_JAJMLX010000247.1 GCF_020991325.1 Bordetella petrii
GGCCGGCGCGCTGCCGGGCTGCCATGTCACGGCCGGCGCGCTGGCAGAAGCCGCCACCCCGGGCGGCTGGAATGTGGCCATCAACGCAACCGCCAGCAGCCTGCAAGGGGCCGCGCCGGACCTGCCTGGCGGCTTGTATGCGCCCAACGCCCTGGCCTACGACATGATGTACGCCGCGGCGCCCACGGCGTTCATGCGCCAGGCCACGGCGGACAGCGCCGCCCGCACCGCCGACGGACTGGGCATGCTGGTGGGCCAGGCCGCCGAAAGCTTCCTGATCTGGCACGGCGTGCGGCCCGATCCCACACCCGTGCTGGCCGCGCTGCGCACCAGCCTGCTGGCCCAGGGCTGACGGGCATGGCAACGCGCCGCTCGACCGTCAGCCGGATACGCTGGGGCCGCGTCATCGGCGCCAGCCTGATGGCCCTGCTGTGCCTGATCATCATGTACCAGTTGTGGATGTTCTGCCTGGTGGTCTGGTACGCCTACCGCGACCCCGGCAGCAGCTCGATCATGCGCCAGGAACTGTCGCGCCTGCGCGAAACCGACCCCGATGCCGAGCTGAAATATCAATGGGTGCCCTACGACCGCATCAGCAATTCGCTCAAGCGCGCCGTGGTGGCGTCTGAAGACGCCAATTTCACCGAGCACGACGGGGTTGAATGGGACGCCATCCGCAAAGCCTGGGAATACAACCAGCGCCAGGAAGAAAAAGGCCGCAGCAAGCGGCGCGGCGGCTCTACCATTACGCAGCAGTTGGCCAAGAACCTGTTCCTGTCCACGTCGCGCAGCTACCTGCGCAAGGGCCAGGAGCTGATGCTGACCTACATGATCGAACATGTCATGCCCAAGCGCCGCATCCTGGAGCTGTATCTGAATGTGGCGGAATGGGGCGTGGGAGTGTTCGGCGCCGAAGCGGCCGCGCGCCATTACTACAACACCAGCGCCGCCGGACTGGGTTCCTCGCAGGCAGCGCGCCTGGCGGCGATGCTGCCGAACCCCCGCTATTACGACAAGCATCGCAGCACCCGCTACCTGGGCTCGCGCACTGGCACCCTGACCCGCCGCATGCGCATGGTCGAGATACCTTGATACACGCCCGCAGGGGCCGGAACACCGGCCAATTTTGGTAAGCTTCCACGTTTACGCGCATACCGACGTATCCTTTTCCCATGCGTACAGCCCGCCATTACCTGGCCCGCGAAATCTATCGCTCTTGTGCAGTGGTCTTGCTGGCCCTGCTGGGCCTGTTCACGTTCTTCGCATTGGTCGATGACCTGGACAACGTGGGCGACAAATTCAGCATGCTGGCCCTGCTGTACATGCAGGCCCTGGCGCTGCCCACCCGCCTGTACGACCTGCTGCCCATCGGGCTGCTGATCGGCGCCATCCTGGCGCTGGCCGGGCTGGCGCAGCGTAACGAGCTGGTCATATTGCGGGTATCCGGCGTCAGCGGCATGCGGCTGCTGCGCATGCTGTGGCTGATCACCCTGCCCCTGATGATCGGCGCCACGCTGCTTTCCGAATTTGTCACCCCTGCCGCCGAAATCAAAAGCGGCGAAGCCAGCCTGATGTTCCGCGGCAAAGCCAGCGGCAGCCGCATGGACAGCGGCTACTGGTTCAAGGAACCCACCCGCAACGGCGGCACGCGCATCATCAATATCGGCAAGCTGCTGGCCGACGGCAACGTCGAAAGCGTGACGCTCTACGAATTCCGCCAAGGGCAGGAACTGACCACCCTGTCCACCGCAGCTTCCGGCGCCTTCGCCGACGACAAGCTGGTGCTGCGCGATGCCACCGAAACCCGCATCGACGAAAGCGCGGCGCAGGCGCTGGCCGACGCCAAGCCCCCGCGCACACCGCCGGCCAAGGTGGTGAAGCTGCCGCAGCGCGAACTGGACACCACGCTCAGCCCCGAACGCCTGCTGGCCCGCGTGCTGACCCCCGAACGCATGTCGCTGGTCACCCTGCTCGACTACATCGACTACCTGCACCACAATCAGCTCGACGCGGGCCGGCAAGTGGTGGCGCTGTGGCGCAAAGTCTCGTATCCGTTCACCCTGTTGGTCATGATCACCATCGCCGCGCCCATCGGCTTTATGCAGACACGCCGCGGCGGCGTGGGCGCGAAAGTCTTCATCGGCATTTTGCTGGGCGTGGGCTTCTTCATGCTGAATCAATTGGCGCTGAATGTAGGCATGCTCAGCCGCTGGCCGCCCTGGCTGACGGCGCTGGGCCCCAATGTGGGCGCCGTGCTGCTGGCACTGGGCGCGCTCAGCCTGATGGAATACCGCCATGCGACGGCGCGCTTCGCGCAGTCGCGCTGGCCCTGGAGACGTAGCCCGGCATGAAAGGCAGCAGCATCTGGATGATCGGCGACGTGCAGGGGTGCTGCGCACCGCTGGAACAACTACTGGCGCACCCCGATATCGCGGGTGAGCCTGACGCGCGCTTCTGGTTCGCCGGCGACCTGATCAACCGTGGCCCTCAGTCGCTGGCCACGCTGCGCCGCATCATCGACCTGGGCGAGCAGGCCGTGTCCGTATTGGGCAATCACGACCTGCACCTGCTGGCGGCGGCCGCGGGCGTGCGCAAGCCCTCGAAGTCGGACACCATCGACGAGATCCTGCAAGCGCCGGATGCCGACGATCTCATCGACTGGCTGCGCCACCGGCCGCTGGCCCATTACGAGCACAAGCATTTGCTGGTGCATGCCGGCGTGCTGGCCAAATGGGATGTCGCCAAGACCCTGGCCCTGGCGGCCGAGGTCCAGGACGCGCTGCGCGGCCCGAACTGGCAAAAAGCCCTGCAGAAGATGTACGGCAACGAGCCGGTCAGCTGGAAAGACCGCCACAAGGGCGGCAAGCGCCTGCGGGTGATCATCAACGCGCTGACGCGCATCCGCCTGTGCACGCCGGCGGGCCATATGGAATTCGCCACCAAGGTAGCCCCGGGGGCCTGGCCGGACGGCCTGCTGCCCTGGTTCGATGTGCCCCGCCGCGCCACCAAGGACGTCACCATCGTGTTCGGACACTGGTCCACATTGGGGCTGCTGGAGCGATCCGACGTGATCTGCCTGGATACCGGCTGCGTGTGGGGAGGAGCCCTGACAGCCATGCGCCTGCAAGACCACAAGCTGGTGCAGATCAAGTGCTCGCAGTTCCAGGATCCCCTGGCGGGCAAGTAACCGCCGCGTGGCCGTTGCCCGTTACAGGTGCGCGGCAATCGCCTCGCGCGCCTGGCGCGACATTTCCAGGCGCGTAATGGGCTGTCCGTCGGGGCCATGGGCCGGCACGGGCGGCAGGAATTCCACTTCCACGGCCAGGCCCGTGGCGCCCAGCACGCGCCACAGGTTCGCCGCCAGCGTTTCTTCCCCCACGAAAGCCGCCAGCGCGCTGCGCTGGCCATGCCGCAGGAAACGCAGCACCAGGGGCTGGATGGGCACCCCGGCCATGCGGGCGGGCTCGAACAGGCTGGCATGGAAGGGCCGCACCGTGTCGCCTTCGCTGGTGGTGCCTTCGGGGAACAAACCCACCGCCACCCCCTGGCGGAAGCGCGCTTGCACCGATTCGCCCACCGCATGCACCGCATGGCGCTGGCCGCGCTCGATGAACAAAGTGCCCGCCCCCGCCGCCAGCCAGCCGATGACCGGCCAGGCCCGGATCTCGCTTTTGGCCACGAAGGCCGTGGCGCGCACCGAGTTCACCACGAAAATGTCGACCCACGACACATGGTTGGCCACCCAGAGCACCGGCCCGGCCATGATGGGCTGGCCGCTGGTCTTGACGCGGATGCCGCACATGGCCATCAGGCAGCGCGACCAGAAGCGGTTCAGGCCGGCGCGCGCCGGCAATGCCATGAACGGATAAATGAGGCCCACGCAGAACAGGCCGAAAATGATCCATGGCACCACCAGGACCAGACGCAGGATGACACGCAACAGCTTCAGCAAGGGTGGGACTCCCAGGCTGCGCCCGCGCCCGTCGGTGGAGCGCCCGGCCAGCCGGCTGGCATCATACTCGCGATCGGGGCCGGAGGCGGACAGGACCAGGTCACGGCAAGGCGTCGAGATAGCGTTGCAGGATCACGGCGGCGGCCACGGCGTCGTCGGGCGCATGCGTGCCCAGCAGCCGCTGGGCCTCCATGCTGGAGCCGCGTTCGTCCACTAGTTCTACCGCCAGGCCGAAACGGCCGTGCAACTGATTGGCAAAACGCCTGCTGCGCTGCGTGGCGGGCTGCTCGCCGCCGTCGGTGGTAAGCGGCAGCCCCACGATGGCGCGCTGCGGCTGCCATTCCTGCAGCAGCTGCGCAATGCGGCCGAAGCGCGCCACGCGCGTTTCCGACACGATGATCTCGAGCGGGCGCGCCTGGCGCGTCAGCGTGTTGCCGATGGCAATGCCGATTTTCTTTTCGCCGAAATCAAACGCCAGCAGGGTTTCTTCAGGCATGCCCCGCACCGCCGGACAGCATGACCGGATCGACCCCCAGCAGCTTCAGCGCCGCCGGATAGCGGTCTTCGGGGGGTACGTCGAAGATGATGTCGGCATTGGCGCCCACGCTCAGCCAGGCATTCTGCGCCATTTCGCTTTCCAGCTGGCCCGCGCCCCAGCCCGCATAGCCCAGGGTGACGAGCATGCGCGCCGGCCCATGGCCCTCGGCCACGGCCTGCAGCACGTCGCGCGACGTGGTCAGCGCCAGGTCGCCCAGCTGGATGCTGGAACTGTAGTCGCCCACGGGCGCGTGCAGCACGAAGCCGCGGTCGGTTTGCACCGGCCCGCCAAAAAACACGGGCGAGTCCACCGCGGGCTGGATCTCGAGTTTCAGGTCGATGCGCTCGAGCAGCGCGGCCAGCGTGAGATCGGTGGGCCGGTTGATGACCAGGCCCAGCGCGCCGCGCACCGTGTGCTCGCAAATGTAGATGACCGAGCCGGCCAGGCTGCCTTCTACCATCTGCGGCATGGCGATCAGGAACTGATTGGAAAAGTCGGTGGCCGGCGCGTCGGACACGTCGTCTTCGTCGGCTGAGGTATCGTGGTGTTCGTCGGTCATGGCAACCCCTTGGGGCCGTGCACCGGACAGCCGGCCACGGACGGCCGGACGCCCATGCAATCAGATTTCCATCAGTTCGAAGTCTTCTTTGCGGGCACCGCATTCCGGACAAACCCAGTTGGGGGGCACATCTTCCCAACGGGTACCGGGCGCGATGCCTTCATCGGGCAGACCGGCCTCCTCATCGTAAACCCAACCACAGATCAGACACATCCAAGTACGCATAGTTCGCTTTTCTCTGTTACATCGCCTGCGCCGGCTTCCCCCGGGGCGGGGCAAAGCGCGGGCACATCCATATTAGAATGGGGCAATCTTACCGAAACCCAATAGGGGTTGCCCGATTTGCCTCCCCCGCAAGCCGGAATCCCGTGTTTACACGCAGCGTGTGTCCTCAGTGAATCCCCCTCTCATCCTGATTTTCGGGCCGGTCGATCCCACCGGCGCCGACGGCCTGCCGGCCGATGCCGTGACCAGCGCGCGGCTGGGCTGCCACGGCCTGGCCGCGGCTACCGCCCTTACCGTGCAGGACACCGCCGGCATCGAAGAAATCCACCCCGTGTCCCCCGACTTGCTCGACGACCAGGCCCGCTGCCTGCTCGAAGACATGCCGGTGCAGGCCATCAAGGTTGGCGGACTATACAGCGCCGAGGCGGCCAGCGTGGCGGCCCAGGTGGCGGCCGACTACAGCCAGGTGCCGCTGGTGCTGCACCTGGGCCAGCGCGGCCTGCCCGCGCACGACGCCGCCTCGCAGGACGACGCCGACGACCTGCTGGCGGCCACCCTGGAACTGGTGCTGCCGCAAACCGACCTGGTGGTGGTGGAACACATCCGGCTGGCCCAATGGCATGCCGATGGCGATATCGATATCGGCGACGCGCCCAGCCCCATGCACGCCCTGATCGCGGGCGGCGCGCAATGGGTGCTGGTGCTGGGCTCGCCGGTGCGGCCCGGCCATCACGCCAATGTACTGCTGGGCCCGGACGGCCAGACGCTGACCTGGCCCTGGCAGGCCCCCCCGGACCGCAACGCCGACACTGGCGGCGTGGCTGCCGCCGCCGTGGCCGCCATGTTGGCCCAGGGCCTGGAAATGCCCAAGGCGGTCGAGCAGGCCCTGCGCCATGCCGAAGACACCCTGGGCGCCTCGTTCCTGCCGGGCATGGGCCGCCGCATTCCCAACCGCATCGGCACGCCATGACCGCGCCGGGCGATTCCAATTCCAACGGCGGGCGGGCGGCGGGCCCTGCTGGCGCATCCATGCTCTCTCTGCGCTTTCCCGCCGGCCTGTACGGCGTCACCCCCGATTGGGACGACACCGGACGCCTGCTGGACGCGGTGCGCCAGGCGGCCGAGGGCGGCATGACGGCGCTGCAGTTGCGCCGTAAAAACGCCACCCCCGCGCAACGCGCCGCCCAGGCCCGCGCGCTGGCGCCCCTGTGCCGCGAACTGGGTGTGGTGTTTCTCGTCAACGACCACTGGCAATTGGCGCTGGAAGTCGGCGCCGACGGCGCCCACCTGGGGCGCGACGACGGCGACCTGGCGCAGGCGCGCCTGCAGGCTCCCGGCCTGATCCTGGGCGCGTCCTGCTACAACGAACTGGACCGCGCCGGCCAGTTGCTGGACGCGGGCGCCGATTACATCGCGTTCGGCGCGGTTTTTGCATCGTCCACCAAGCCCCAGGCGGTACAGGCCCCCCTGTCGCTGCTGGGACAGGCCCGCGAACTGGCCGCTGGCCGTCCGGCACCGCGGCCCGCGGTC
>NZ_JAJMLX010000248.1 GCF_020991325.1 Bordetella petrii
TCATCCTGGATCTGGAAGATGCCTGCGCGGTGTCGGAGAAAGTGGCCAGCCGTCCGCGCGTAGTGCAGGCCATGCAGGCCCGCCGCAACTGCCTGGGCTATGTGCGCGTGAATCCGATGTCCACGCCCTTCGCGTATGGCGATTTGACGGAAACCGTACGCCCGGGCCTGGACGGCGTGCTGCTGCCCAAGGTGGAGTCGGCCGCCGACCTGCAGACAGCCGACTGGCTGATCGGCCAGTTGGAGCGCGAGCATGGCATGGTGGCCGGCAGCGTGGACTTGATCGGCCTGATCGAAACCGCGCAGGGCATGGCCGGGCTGCCGGAGATCCTGCGGGCCAGTCCGCGCGTCAAGCGCGTGGCTTTCGGCGCGGGCGACTACACGCTGGACCTGGACTTGACCTGGACGCGCGACGAAACCGAGCTTGCCGCATATCGCGCCGCGCTGGTGGTGCAGTCGCGCGCGGCGGGCCTGGAACCGCCGCTGGACACGGTGTGGGTAAACCTGCAAGACCCGGACGGCTTTGCGTTGTCGGCGCAGCGGGCGCGGGCGCTGGGGTTTCAGGGCAAGTTGTGCATCTATCCGGACCAGGTACCGGTGGCCAATGCGGCGTTCAGCCCCAGTGATGAACAGGTGGCGCGCGCGCGGCGCGTGATGGACGCCTTTGCGCAGGCCGAGGCCAGCGGTTCTTCCGCCATCCAGCTGGATGGCCAGTTCATCGACTACCCCATTGTTTACGCGGCCCAGCGGGTGCTGGATACCGCGCAGCGTATCGCGGCCGCCCAGACGGCCTGACGCGGCGCGCGGCATCCGGGCAACCGGACCGCGGCGCGCCGCTGCCCATGACACCGAGGAGACAGGGATGCAAGAGAAGGCAGCAGGAATACGGCCGCTGGACGGCTTGAAGATCATCGATGTATCGAGCTTCCTGGCCGGGCCGTTCTGCTCGACGCAGTTGGCGGAGTTCGGCGCCGACGTCATCAAGCTGGAACTGCCCAAGATCGGCGATGCGTTGCGCCGCTTCGGCAGCATTACGCCCAGCGGCGATTCGCTGCCGTGGCTGTCGGAATGCCGCAACAAGAAGTCCGCCACGCTGGACTTGCGCAAGCCCGAGGGCGCCGAACTGTTGAAGGCGTTGGTGGCGCAGTCCGATGTGCTGGTTGAGAATTTCCAGCCCGGCACCCTGGAAAAATGGGGCTTGGGCTGGGATGTGCTGCGCGAGGTGAATCCGCGCCTGATCATGGTGCGCATCTCGGGTTACGGGCAAACCGGGCCTTACAGCGGGCGCCCCGGTTTCGGCCGCATCGGCAACGCGTTCGGCGGGCTGTCGTATCTGGCGGGCTACCCCGACCGCCCGCCGGTCACGCCGGGCTCGGCCACCATTCCCGATTACATGGCGGGCCTTTATGGCGCGCTGGGCGTGTTGCTGGCCATGCAGGCGCTAACGAAGACAGGCCGCGGCCAGGTGATAGACATCGGCCTGTACGAGCCGATTTTCCGCATCCTGGACGAGCTGGCGCCCAGTTATCACATGAAGGGCTACGTGCGCGAACGCATGGGGCCGGGCACGGTGAACGTGGTGCCGCACAGCCACTATCCCACTTCGGACGGGCGCTGGATCGCCATTGCCTGCACCAGCGACAAGATCTTCGAGCGGCTGGCCCAGGCCATGGGCGTGCCGGAGTTCGGCGGCGAGGGTAAGTGGGGCACCATCCGGCAGCGCGAGGCCGAACGCGCGCAGGTGGATGACTACGTGGGCGCCTGGACGGCGCGCCACAGCCGCGACGAGGTGCTGGGCATCTGCGAGCAGTATCAGGTGCCGTGCGGTCCCGTGTACGCAATAGACGAAATTTTCGAAGACCCCCAATACCGGGCCCGCGAGAACATCGTTTACATGAAAGACGGGCGCGGCGAGTACGCATTGCCCAACGTGGTGCCGCGCCTGACCGACACCCCGGGGGGCATCGACCACATGGGCCCCTCGCTGGGCGAGCACAACGACGAGGTCTTTCGCCAGCGGCTGGGCCTGCCGGAGGACCGCATCGCCGAGCTGACCCGCGCCGGCGTCATCTGACGCCGGATTCCGCCGATACCTACGGAGGGACTCCACCGTGCCCGTCTTCGAACTTCTGGTCGCCGGGATCCTGCTGGGCGGGTTGTACGCCTTGATGGCGTGCGGGCTGAACCTGATCTTCGGCGTCATGCGCGTGATCAACTTCGCGCACGGCGACCTGCTGGCCGTGGGCGCATTGACCGCCGTGTCGCTGGTGGCCGGCATGCACCTGCCTTATCTGGCGGCGCTGATCCTGGTGCCCTTGCTGACCGCCGCGATCGGGCTGGCCATGCAGTACCTGGTGATCCGCCACATCATCGACGGCCCGCCCATCATGTCGTTGCTGGCGACGTTCGCGTTGTCCACCATCGTGGTGAACATCTCGCTGCTGATCTGGGGCGGCGGCTTTCATGGGCTGCCCACGGTGCTGGGGGGCTCGATTCCCTTGCTTGGCATGGACGTGCCGCTGGCCCGCCTGGTGTCGTTCCTGGTGGCCATGGCGGCCACGCTGGGCGTGTGGTGGTTCCTGCGCAGCACGCGCTTCGGCAAGGCGATCCGTTCGGTATCGCAGGCATCCGAGCTGGCGGTGATCTCGGGTATCTCGATCAACCAGGTGCGCAATGTGACGTTTGCGCTGGGGGCCGCCATGGCGGGCCTGGCGGGCGTGCTGCTGGCGCCCACTTTCGCCGCCGACGCGCAACTGGGCGTGCGGTTCGGCATCAAGGCCTTCGCCGTGATCATCGTGGGCGGCATGGGCAGTTATCCCGGCGCCATGGCGGCCGCGCTGCTGATGGGTGTGCTGGAGGTTTTCGCGGGCTACCTGTATGGACAGGTGCTGGGCGCGGCCACGGTGTTCCTGGCCATGCTGGTGGTGCTGATCGTGCGGCCCCGCGGCCTGTTCGGAATAGGAGCTCGCGCATGAAATTCCTGCCTGTCCCGATTCTCGTCGTGGCGGCGCTGGCTGCCCTGCCATTCATGGCCGGGTCGTACGGCATGTCGTTCATGATCCAGACCCTTATTTTCATCGCGTTGGCTTATTCGTGGAACCTGATAGGCGGCTACGCGGGATACACCCATTTCGGGCAAGTGGCGTTCTTCGGCCTGGGCGCCTATGTGGGCTCGCTGGCCATCCTGGACGGCACGCACTGGCTGGTGGCGTCGCTGTACGCCGGCGTGGCCGCATCGCTGCTGGCCGCCATACTGGGCGGCGTGATGCTGCGCCTGAAGGGGCCGTACTTCGCCATCGGCATGTTCGGCATCGCGCGCATTTGTGAATCGCTGGCGCTGGGGCTGGACGGCATCACGCAGGGGGGCACCGGCCTGTACCTGGCGGTGGTAGAGCAACTGGACCTGTACTACGCGGTGGGCGCCATCGCCCTGGCGATGGTGATCGCCACCTGGCGGCTGGACAGTTCCCGGCTGGGCCTGCAACTGCTGTCCATCCGCGAGGATGAAACGGCGGCCAACGCGCTGGGGGTGCGCACCACCCGGCTGAAGATCGGCACCTTCGTGGCATCGGCCTTCGTGCCGGGCGTGTGCGGCTGCCTGTATGCCTGCTACCTGGGCTATATCGACCCGGCCACGGCGTTCGCGCCCATGACGGAACTCACGGTAATAGCCATGGTGCTGCTGGGCGGCATGGGCACGGTGTTCGGCCCGCTGGTGGGGGCGGGGCTGCTGTCCGTCGTGAACGAAGTGCTGTGGGCGCGCCTGCCTGAAATCTACCTGGCGCTGGTGGGCGTCATCATTTTGATCGCCGTGCTGTTCATGCCGCGCGGCATCGTCAATTACGCCCAGCGGCGCGCCTGGCGCTGGGTGCCGGTGGCGCGCGGCCACCTGCGCCGCATGGCGGAACGCAAGAAGGAGTTGGCCCGGTCATGACGGATCATTCATCACCCATGTTGTCGGTTGAAGGCGTCAGCAAGCGTTTCGCGGGCCGGATCGCGCTGGATGGCGCCAGCCTGCGGATCGCCCCGGGTTCGATTACGGGAGTGATAGGGCCGAACGGCTCGGGCAAGTCGACCCTGTTCAACATTATCGCCGGCGCGATTCCCGCCGATGGCGGCAAGGTGGTGCTGCAAGGGCAGGACGTGACCGGCGCCACGCCGGCCGATATCTGCAGGCGCGGCGTCGGGCGCACCTTCCAGATCTCGCGGCTGTTCAACGAGTTGACGGTGCTCGAGAACCTGGTGGCCATCGCGCATGGATTGTCGGACGCTGCCGCGGTCGAGCGCGCCCTGTCGCTGCTGGATTTCCTGGAAATATCGGCCCTGCGCGACAAGTGGGGGGCCGAACTGTCGTACGGCCAGCGCAAGCTGGTGGAAATTGCGCGCGCCCTGATGCTGCAGCCCGCCATGATGCTGCTGGACGAGCCGTTCGCCGGTATTAACCCGCGGTTGCAGAACCGCATTGTCGATCATTTGCAGGCCTTGCGCGCGCAAGGCATGACCCTGTTCTTCATCGACCACGAAATGCGCATTGTGCTGGAAATCTGCGATGACCTGTATGTGCTGGCCGAGGGACGCGTGATCGCGCATGGCGACGCCGACACGATACGCAATGATGCCCGCGTCAAGGATGCCTATTTCTAGCGTTCCCGGCCCATAACGCCCCAAGGGGCACAAAACTGGAGACAAGGAGCAGCGGATGAACAAGACTATTGCAAAGCTGGTACTGGCGGCCACGGGCTGCCTGGCGCTCGCGGCAGCGGGGCAGGCAGCCGACGGGAAACCCATCCGGGTGGGCGTGGCCCTGTCGCAGTCGGGCAACCTGGCCGACAGCGCCAAGCACTATTACCAGGGGGTCGAGTTGTGGCGCGACCAGGTCAATGAACGCGGCGGCCTGCTGGGCCGCAAGGTCGAACTGGTGGTCTACGACGACCGCAGCGACGCCGCGACGGCCGCGCGCCTGTACGAAAAACTGATCAGCGACGACAACGTCGACCTGCTGTTCGGCCCCTGGGGGTCCGCCTCGGCGGCCACGGCCGCCGCCGTGGCCAACAAGCACAAGCGGGTGTTCCTGAACTCGGGCGGGGCGTCCGAGCAGATCCAGGAACGCGGATTCAAGTACGTATTCCAGACCGCCGCGCCCATCAGCGCCTATGTGGCCAGCATCGGCCCGCTGGCCGAGCAGCACCAGCTGAAGAGCATTGCCTTCTTCGGCCGCGACTACGCCGCCGCGCGCGACATGGCCAGGACGATCAAGAAAATCGCCGAGGACCGCAAGCTGGACTTGAAGACCACCGAGTTCTTCCCCGCGGGAACCACCGATTTTTCATCCATGATTGCGCAGGCGCGGCAGATGCAGCCCGATATCTGGGTATCGGTGGGCTATCCCAACGAAGCCATCGAGATGGTGCGCCAGATGAAGGCATCCAACTACCTGCCCAAGGTGTTCGTCCACAACGGCGCGTCGATTGCCGACTTCCTGAAAAGCACCGGCAAGGACGCGGAGTATGTGTTCGCCATGTCGCTGTACGAACCGTCTTTGAAGACCAAGGGCAATGCCGAGTTCGTCAAGGCTTATCAAGGCCGCTATAAGGCCGAGCCCGGCTATTACTCGGCGTTCTCATATGCCGGGGCCACGGTGCTGGAAGCCGCGGTCAACAAGGCCGGATCGCTGGACCAGGAAAAACTGCGCGAAGTGATGACCACGCTGGAACTGGACACGGTAATGGGGCACCACAAGGTAGACCCCAAGACCGGCAAGCAGGTCGGTGTGACCGGGCTGCTGGCGCAAGTGCGCGACGGCAAGCGCGAGATCGTGATGCCGCTGGATGTGAAGACGGCCGACGCCGTGATTCCCATGCCGGCCTGGGACAAGCGCTAACGGGTGGAGAACGCCATGGAACAGCAACCGGACGCCGCGCGCTTCCTGGAGCTGCGTTCCGTGACCACGGGCTACGGCGACGTGCCCGTGGTGCGCAACGCCAGCATGCACTTCGCGCGCGGCGCGATCACCGCGGTCATCGGTTCTAACGGTGCCGGGAAGTCCACCGCCATCAAGGCGGCCGCCGGCCTGCTGCCGGTATGGAAAGGGCAGGTGCTGATCGACGGCGCCGATGTCACGGCCGAAGCGCCGCACAAGCGGCTGGGACGCGGCGTGGCCTTCGTGCCGCAAGGCCGTATCGTGCTGCCCGACATGACGGTGCGCGAGAACCTGGACATCGGCGCCTATATCCTGGGCAAGGATAAGGCGCGCGTCGAGGCGGCGCTGGAGCGCATGGTGCGCATTTTCCCGATAATCGGCCAGCGCATGAACCAGTTGGCAGGCACCATGAGCGGCGGCGAACAGCAGATGCTGGCCATCGCGCGTGCCTTGATGACCGGTCCCACCGCCATCATCCTGGACGAGCCTTCCCTGGGCCTGTCGCCCAAGCTGGTGGATCTGGTGTTCGAGAAACTGACGGCCTTGGCCGGCGAAGGCCTTACCGTGATCATGGTCGAGCAGAAAGCGTCGCGCGCGCTGGCCATCGCCGACAGCGGGTACGTCATGCACACCGGGCAGGTGGTGTATTCGGGCCCGGCCCGGGAACTGCTGGACAATCCCAACGTGCAGCGGCTGTTCCTGGGCGAGGTGCCCGAGGAAGTCGACCGCCTGCTGGCGGCCGTGGACGATGCGGAGCCGGCCCATGCCTGATGCGCGCCTGCGCCGCACGCTGTTGATGACACCGGGCAACCGGCCCGAGCGCCTGGCGGGCGCGGCCGGCCACGGCGCCGATGCGGTGGTGTTC
>NZ_JAJMLX010000249.1 GCF_020991325.1 Bordetella petrii
CGTGCCAGCGCCCGCGCATGCGGTCGGCCGCCCCGCCCGGACGGCCATGCGGAGCATGGCCGTCGCCGGGCGGGTGGGGATGCTTTTCGCGCCAGCTTTCCAGGGCCCGGTGGGCGCCCAGGCCCATGGCATAGCTGATGGTGCCGCCCACGGTGTTGCCCACCGTGGCCACCAGCACGGCCGGCCAGAACATGTCGGGCGCCAGTTTCACGAAGCCGAACACGGCCGGCTCGGACCCGAGCGGCAGCAAGGTGGCCGATACCAGGCTGATCACGAAGATGGCCGGCAGCCCGACTTCGGGCAGGGCCACCAGCGACAGCAGCCAATGGACGGCGTTCAGCAGGCTTTGTTCCATGGTGGACGGCAGTGTAGCCCGCGCGGCCGGTTCACGCGGCCCCTGTGGTAACCTGCCCAACGCTGTTTTTTCTCTTTCCTGGCTATTGCGCCGCCATGTCCGCCGATTATCTGAAACGCATCCTGACCTCGAAGGTCTACGACGTCGCCGTCGAATCCCCGCTCGAATCCGCTCCCTTGCTGTCGCAGCGAATTTCGAACACGGTGATGCTCAAGCGTGAAGATACCCAGGCCGTGTTCAGCTTCAAGCTGCGCGGGGCGTACAACAAAATGGCCAACCTGGCTCCGGCGGCCCGCAATCGCGGAGTAATAGCCGCCTCGGCCGGCAACCATGCCCAGGGCGTGGCCCTGGCGGCTACCCGGCTGGGCTGCCGGGCCGTCATCGTCATGCCCACCACCAGCCCGCAGGTGAAGATCGACGCGGTGCAGCGCCTGGGCGGCGAAGTGGTGCTGGCCGGCGAAAGTTTTTCAGACGCCTACGAACACGCCCTGGCCCTGGAAAAGAAAGAAAAGCTTACCTTCGTGCACCCTTTCGACGACCCTGACGTCATTGCCGGCCAGGGCACGGTGGGCATGGAAATCCTGCGCCAGCACCCCGACCCCATCGATGCCATCTTCGTGGCCATCGGCGGGGGCGGGCTGATCGCCGGCGTGGCCGCGTACATCAAGCAACTGCGGCCCGAAATCAAGATCATCGGCGTGCAAACCGAAGATTCCGACGCCATGCTGCGCAGCGTACGCGCCGGGCGCCGCGTGCAATTGAACGACGTGGGCCTGTTCTCGGATGGCACCGCCGTGAAGATGGTGGGCGCCGAAACCTTCCGCCTGACCCGCCAGTATGTCGACGATTTCGTGGTGGTCGACACCGACGCCATTTGCGCGGCCATCAAAGATGTCTTCCAGGACACCCGCAGTGTGCTGGAACCGGCCGGGGCCATGGCGGTGGCGGCCGCCAAGCAGTACGCCGCCACGCACAAGCTCAAGGGCAAGACCCTGGTTGCCATTGCCTGTGGCGCCAACATGAACTTCGACCGCCTGCGCTTCGTGGCCGAGCGCGCCGAAGTGGGTGAAATGCGCGAAGCCGTGTTCGCCGTCACCATGCCCGAGCAGCGCGGCAGCTTCCGCCGCTTTTGCGAACTGGTGGGGCACCGCAGCGTCACCGAGTTCAACTACCGCATCTCGGACGCCCAGCGCGCCCATGTATTCGTGGGCGTGCAGATCCATTCGCCGGCCGAATCCGACAAGATCGCCGCCAATTTCCGCCGCCACGGTTTCGACACGCTGGACCTCACCCACGATGAAATGGCCAAGACCCACTTGCGCCACATGGTGGGCGGCCGATCGGCGCTGGCCAGCCACGAATTGCTGTACCGCTTCGAGTTCCCCGAACGCCCGGGCGCGCTGATGCGCTTCCTGAACGCCATGAACCCCGACTGGAACATCAGCCTGTTCCACTACCGCAACCAGGGCGCCGACTACGGCCGCATCCTGATCGGCATCCAGGTACCGCCGTCGGACAAAAAGCAATTCAAGACTTTCGTGGCCGAACTGGGCTATCCGCACTGGAACGAAACCGACAACCCGGCCTACAAGCTGTTCCTGTAAAGCGGGCACGCAAAAAGTGGAAGGGCCTCCAGAGGAGGCCCTTCCTTTCCAAGCACGGCACGCCCGGCGCAAACCTTCGCGGGGTCAGTTGTCACTCGACGGACAGCGGAGAAAGCCCGTACATTCGGCAACCCGCGCCGGGACGTGCGATGCGCTTAGAACCGGTGACGCAAGCCGACTGCCACAGCGGTGCTGCGCTGGTCTTCTTGGAATGCCCAGTTGTCGCCGTACGAACCCATCGCGTACAGGTTGGTACGCTTGCTCAGGTCGTAGGTGTAACCCAGGCTGAACGTGTTGCTCGTGGCGTCGTCGCCTGCCAGACGGCTGTTGTTGACATCAGCACGCTGCCAGGAAGCCCAGACGTTGCTGGCGCCGCCGATCGGGGCACTGACGCCCAACAGGTACGAGTTGACGCGCGAGCCGTCAGCCAATTGCCAGCTGCCCAGGCCCGTGCCATCGACGTCTTCCAGGCCCTCGATGTTCGTGCCGACGAACCAGCCGTCAAACGTTTGACCGAAAGCGGCCGAGACCTTGACCACTTCGAAGTCATAGGCGGCGCCGATGATGTACGACTGGACGTTGTCGGTGTCGTTGGGACCTTTGATACGGCTGCTGTCCGCGCGGAAGTTGTCGTACGACAGGGCCACATCCAGCGGGCCATTTTGATAGCGGCCGCCAACCGTCAGGACACGGTTGTTGTTGTTGGTGCGGAAACCACCACCGGTGGAGGCTTCGTCATCGGCATTGAAGGAGTAGCCGACGCCGAACTTGAAGCCCGAGAAAGACGGGGTTTGGTACAGCACCATGTTGTCCAGGCGAACGGTGTTGGCCGATCCGAACGACGTGCCCATGGTGGCTTGGTCGTAGCTGATGCCCGAGGGGTCAATGCCGGAGAAGTACTTGGAGGCCAGGTTGGTTTGACGGCCGAAGTCCAGTTGGCCCCAGCTGTCGCTTTGCAGGCCAATGGTGGCTTGGCGGCCGAACAGGCGGCCGCCTTGCGACGAGGTACCGTCGTTGGGCGAGAAACCGCCTTCCAGGGTGAAGACAGCCTTCAGGCCATCGCCCAGGTCTTCAGTGCCGCGCAGGCCGAAACGCGAGCCGCTGTTCACGCCGTCTACAGCGCCGATACGGCTGGCTTTGTCTCCGTTAGCGCCCTTGACTTGGTTATAGCCAATACCCGCGTCGATCAGGCCGTACAGCGTAACCGAGGTTTCCGCCTGTGCCGCGCCTGCGAAGCCGGCGGCCAGCGCAACGGCCAGTAGCGTTTTTTTCATGATGATGTCCTAAAGCGAAGTGACAGGAAAGGCCATGCGCAACCCGCCTATGCCAGCGGTGCAGCGGCGCATGTACAGGCAAAAGTATCTTTCCAACCGCAATAGGGATTAACCACGAATTTGGCGAGTTGTTTTCCAGGAATCGGGGTAAACAACCGGGAAAGGCACCCGCGCCGCTATGCCACACGGGCTATGGCAGCCTTTTCCGCCGGCCCGGCACCAGGTAGTACTACGCAATAAAACCTTGATGGCGGCCTGGCGACACGTTGCATTCAGACAACAATTTATTGATGCCGCGCTTGCATCACGGCTTTGGCGGATAGTCCAGGTCGCCAAAGCTGATCTCGCCGGCCTCTTGGGCGGCCCGCAACTCGGCACGCACCTGTTCGCGGGATTTGCGCGTGGAGGGGTGCTGCTCGGGCGGGTAGTCCAGGTCGCCGGTGCCAAGCTGCCCGGCGTTGCGGGCCTGCTGAAGTTCGGCACGCACCTGCGCGCGGGTTTTTGGCGCGGACGCGGCGGGCTGGACGGGTGGGTAATCGAGATCGCCGGACGACACGGCACCCGCGGCCCTGGCGGCGGCAAGCTCGGCGCGGACATCGGCGCGGGTCTTATTTTTGGGGCGAGTGGGACGGGCAATCATCAGAATCGATACGATAAAGTTTTGCCAAAATTTGCATGCCGCCGATTTTCGGCCGTCATGCATCACCATCGTAGCGCAGGCAGTATCCCGCCTCCAGGTATCCGTAAAACCCCCCAATCCCGGGGAACATCTTTCCATTATCAGCGCCAAATCAGTCGTGCGCTATTACTTGCGCAGGCGCAAGCAACACGTCAACAGACGCCGGCGGAACAGACTTTTCCATTTTTGACAGACAAATTCTGCGCCGTGATGCGCTATGTTCTGTATCAAACGCAAGAATCACCTGCCACAAGCATCATGGATATACAGCTAAACGACATCGCGCTTTTTGTCGAAGTCGCCAAGCGCAAGAACTTCAGCCATGCCGCGGAAGCACTGAACATGCCCGCGTCTACCCTGTCGCGGCGCGTCAGCGAGCTTGAGCAAAGCATAGGCATGAAGCTGCTGAACCGCAGTACCCGGCGAATCGAACTGACCGAAGCCGGCCTGGTGTATTACGAACGATGCCGGCCCATCGTGGAAGAAGCGCGCGTCGCGCACGACCAGTTGCTGGACATGGCATCGCAGCCCAAGGGACGCCTGCGCGTGTCCATGCCTTCCAGCCTGGCGCAATTGTTCCTGCCGGCGGTCATACGCGAGTTCCGCGCGCAGCACCCGGACATCGAGTGCGATTTCGACCTGAACATGCAGCACATCGATCCCATCAGCAACCCGTACGACCTGGTGCTGCGTTTCGGGCGCCAGCCGGACTCCAGCCTAGTGGCCCGCCAGATCGTACTGATGGAACACCGTCTGTATGCCTCGCCGCAGTATTTGTCACTGCATGGCGTGCCTCGCTCGCCGTCCGACCTGGGCCACCATGAATGCCTGCGCCCTGCCATGAGCGAAGCCTTTTCGTACTGGGTGCTGCACTCTGGCGAAAAGGTGGAACGCGTGGCGGTGTCGGGGCGGTTGGCCGCCAACAATGTCGGCATGCTGTCGCGCCTGGCGCGGGAAGGCCTGGGTATTGCGCCCCTATTGGTGTTCGACACCATCGGCCAGCCAATACGCAACGACGGGCTGCTGCCAGTGCTGCCCGAATGGAGCCTGACACCCATCCCGCTGTTCGCCCTGCTGCCCTCGCGCACCATTCCCGCCAAGACGCGCGCGTTCCTGGATTTCATCCAGCCGCGCCTGAACGAACCCAGCAGTTGGGCCGTGCCCAAGGCGGCCTGAGCCGCGCTACGGGCTGGCGTTGTCGAAGCTGCACGCCGTGAACAAGGGCGTGCCCGTGGCAGCCACCTTGCCCGACCCGCCCAGTTCCGGCAGGTCGATAATGGCGGCGGCCTCGACCACGTTGGCCCCCAGGCGCTGCAGCAGCTTGATGGCGGCCAGCATGGTGCCGCCGGTGGCGATCAGGTCGTCTACCAGCAACACGCGCTGGCCGGTGCGCACGGCGTCGGTATGCATTTCAACCGATGAATTGCCGTATTCCAGGGAATACGCTTCGGCCACTGTGCGGTAAGGCAGCTTGCCGTGCTTGCGTACCGGCACGAAACCCAGGTTCAGTTCGTACGCCAGCACGCTGCCGATGATGAAGCCGCGCGCATCCACGCCCGCCACGAGGTCCAGCCGCTGGCGCATGTAGCGGTAGACGAACAGGTCGATAAGAACACGGAACGTGCGCGGGTCTTGCAGCAAGGGCGTGATGTCGCGGAAAACCACGCCGGGCTGGGGCCAGTCGGGGACGCTGCGGATGGTGCGCCGGATCAGTTCGGCGGTGTCGGTCTGCATGGGCACGCCCCGGAAAAAATGAAGCAAGGCGAACTATAACCGTGCCACCCCGGTTAAGCCAGATCAATCGGCCACGAGATGGCCGCCACGCAAGTCCAGCGCGCGATGCACCGTACCCGGGGGCAAGGCGGCGTGTGTCACCAATATGACGGTACGGCCGCGCGTGGCTTGTGCCAGGTCGCGGAAGAACTCGATTTGAGCCGGCTCGTCCAGGCCGACAGTGGGTTCATCCAGGGCCAGCACCGCGGCCGGCGCCAGCAGCGTGCGCGCCAGGCACAGGCGGCGGGCCTGGCCGGCCGACAGGCTGGCTCCGGTTTCGCCGGCCCAGGTGTCCAGGCCGTCTGGCAGCCCGCGCACGAAATCGCCCAGCCGGGCGGCATCCAGTGCCGTCCATAAGTCGCTATCCGTGGCGCCAGGGTCGCCGATCAACAGATTGGTACGCAAGGTGCCCAGGAATACCGGTGCGTCCTGCGGCAGCAAGGCCACACGGCGATGCCACTGGGCCAGGGCCGCCTGCCGCACATCCACGCCGCCAAAGCACACGCGGCCGGCATCGGGATCTTCCAGGCGCAGCAACAGCTGCAGCAAGGTGGATTTGCCAGCCCCGCTGGGACCGGTGATGGCCACGCGCTCGCCGGGCTGGACCCGCAGATTCAGTTTGTCCAGTACCCGCGGCGCGGGGCTGACGCCTGCCGCGGGATATGCGAAGCACACGTCCTGGAAATCGACGGCCCCTTGTTCGGGCAACGGTTGAGGCCGCGCGGGGTCATCCTGGTCGGGCATGGCCTGGGCAATGGCCTGGATGCGGCCCGCGGCCGCCGCTGCGCTACCCAGCCGCGAGGCCCCGCGCATCAAGGGCCCGGCCACCTCGAACACACCAATGACTGCCAGCACCAGGCCGGCCAGCATCGGTCCGCCAAGGGCCTGGCGCGCCAGCGCATCGATGCCGAACCACAGCATGCCCACGAGACTGGCGCCGGCCAGGGCCTGCAGCCACCACAGCCCCCCCGCGGCGACGCGCACCTGGGCTTCGCGGGCGCGCGCCGAGTCGTTACAGTGCGCGGCGTAACGTTCGCGCGCCTGGTCCGCCGCGTGCAGCGCGGTCAGGTCGGCGTGGCCTTCCACC
>NZ_JAJMLX010000025.1 GCF_020991325.1 Bordetella petrii
GAACTCCTCGTACCCGTGCGTGTGTTCGCGGATGAACTCCTCGTCGACCGCGCCCGAGCCGGGGGCGCTGTCGTGCTCAGCCAGGATCAGCTTGTTGTGGAGACGGAACAGGGCCTGGTCGCCGCCGATGCGGATCTGCAGGAACAGATCGGTGAGGGCGGCGCCCTTGAGCATGCCCTGCGGGGTCTGCGGGTTCTTGAACCGCTCCAGGCCGGCCTCGGGCAGCGGGTTGACGCTCACCACGGTGGCGCCCGCGCGCTCGAACAGGGTGAACTGGCCGGGCGCATCGGCCTGGTCGATATCGTAGGCTTCGATGCCGGCCCGGATAATGGCTACGCCTATGTCCAGGGCCCAGGCCGTGGCCACGGCGGCCAGCACGTTTTCGACCTGGAAACCGATGCGCCCGCCGTGAGTCAACGGCACGTCGGCGATGGCCGCCAGGCGCGTTTCGTCGCGGCCGCTGGCCAGCACGATGGCGCCTTCGCGCACGAACACGGCGCGCCTGCCTTGTGCCAAGTGTTCGGCGATGGCGGGCAGCGCGGGGTCGCAGGCGAAAAACAGCACCTCGCCATCGCACAGCGGCGCCATGCCGGCCACCAGCGGGTCGCGCGCGTTCAGCACGGCCATGCCGCCGGGCAGCACCACGTCTACTTGCGAGCGGAAGACATCCACCAGGCGGTCGGTGTCCTGGATGTCGAAGTCGCCCAGATGATCGCCGTGGTCGATGTTGGTGACCACGCCCACCTGGCAGCGGTCGTAGGCCAGCCCCTGGCCGAGGATCACCGCGCTGTCGTTCTCGATGACGGCGGCTTCGACGCTGCGGTTCATCAGCAGGCGCCGGCCGCCCGTCCAGTCGGCATGGTTGCCCGCTTCCACCTGGCGGGCGCCCAGGTACAGGCCCGCGCTGCAGGCCAGGCCGGTATGCCGGCCCGCCAGTTCCAGCAGGCGCGCCACCAGCCGGGCCACCACGGTCTTGCCATTGGTGCCCGTAATGCCCACCACCGGAATGCGGCCGTCGTCATCAGCCGGGAACAAATGGTCGACAATGGCGCGCCCGACCGGACGCGGCGTGCCCGACGCGGGCTTCAGGTGCATCAGCAGGCCAGGCCCGGCATTCACTTCCACAATGGCGCCGCGCTGCCCGGCGAGCGGCCGGGAGATGTCTTCGGCCACCAGGTCCACGCCCGCCACGTCCAGGCCCACCACCTGCGCAGCCAGCACCACGGTGGCCGCCGTATCGGGATGGACCCGGTCCGTAACGTCGAACGCCACATTACCGCTGCGCTGGATCAGCACACGCCGCCCCGCGGCGGGCACGCTGTCCGCCGACAGCGATTGGCGCGACAGTTCCAGCCGCGCCGCGGAATCCAGGCGAACCACGTTCAAGGGATGGTTCTCGGTGCGGCCGCGGCGCGGATCCGAATTGATCTGCGATTCGATCAGCTGCGACACGCTGGCCTGGCCGTCGCCGATGATCCAGGCCGGTTCGCCGGCGGCGGCCGCCACCAGCCGGTTACCCACCACCAGCAGCCGGTGTTCGTTGCCCGGCACGAAGCGTTCCACCAGCACGCCGCTGCCTTCATCCACCGCCACCGCGTAGGCCGATTCGATGTCGGCCTGGTTGGACAGGTTCGTGAATACGCCGCGTCCATGGTTGCCGTCGCGTGGCTTCACCACGACCGGCAGGCCGATGTCCTGCGCGGCTTCCCAGGCCGCCTGGGGGCTGTCCGCCTGCTGGCCCTCGGGCACGGGGACGCCGCACTCGGACAGCAAGGCCTTGGTCAGGTTCTTGTCGCGTGAAATGCCTTCGGCAATCGCGCTGGTGCGGTCGGTTTCGGCGGTCCAGATGCGGCGCTGGCGCGCCCCGTAGCCGAACTGCACCAGGTTGCCCTCGAACAGGCGGATGCACGGAATGTCGCGGTCATCCGCGGCGTCTACTATGCAAGCGGTGCTGGGCCCCAGGCAGTGCCGGTCGGCCAGGTCGCGCAGTCGCGCGACGGTCGCGGGTACGTCGAAGGGGCGGTCTTCGATGGCGGCCATGACCAGGTCGCGCGCTTCGGCCAGTGCGGCGCGGGTGACCTGTTCCTGCCAGGCGCGCACCACCACCTTGTAGACGCCGCGCCGCGAGGTTTCGCGCGCCTTGCCGAATCCGCCCGGCAGCCCCGACAGGGTCTGCAGTTCCAGGGTGACGTGCTCCAGGATATGTCCGGGCCACGTGCCTTCGCGCAGCCGCTGCAGGAAACCGCCGCGCACGCCTGGGCTGCAGCGGTGTTCGATCAGGCCGGGCAACCAGCCGGACAGCCGTTCATAGAACCCCGGTATGGTGTTCGACGGGCAGTCTTCCAGGGCGCCAATATCCACCCAGGCTTCCAGCACCGGGCGGTAGGTCCAAATGTTCGGGCCGCGCAAAGCCACGACATCGAGGAATTCAATGTCTTTGTCTTTCATGTTGTAGTTGGAATGAGGAAGCGTCGGCGGACAAGAGACCCTGCAGGGATGCGGGCATGTCGGGCGGAAAGCGGGGCCGATGCTAGGGGCGGTGGATTCCTAGAATGGAAAATCGAAAAACCGGCTGCTACTATACGCCGCCTTTTTGCGCCGATAAACTCGCGCTGTTGTAAGGAAGGGACACGTTCGGCCAGGCCGACAACCCGGCCAGCCCGGACAGCCAACCATGCATAAAAAACCGCTATTTTCCGGCGTTTCCGGGCCGGCCCAGGCCGCCGGCCATGCCGCGCTGCAGGCCCGCCTTGGCCTCGGCGAGACCGTCCTGGCATGGCTGGAAACCGACCTGGACGCGCAGTTGGCGTATCGTCCAGGCGCGGTGGCCCTGACCGCTCAGCGCCTTTGGGCGCAGTCGCCCGAAAATGGCGCCTGGCAACATTGGGACCTTGGCCCCGGCATGCGGCTGGCCCTGTCCGACCACGCTGGCGCCGTCGCGCTGGAACTGCACGACGCAGCGGGCCGCCTGGCCGCCTGGCGCTTCACCCTGGCCAGAAACCCGGCGGCGCTGCGCCTGTTGGCGCAATTCGACGCGCTGCAGGCCGGGCAGCAGTCCGATATTCCCGCCTGCCCGGCCTGTGGGCTGCCCTTGCCGCCCGGCCAGGCCGAATGCCCGGCATGCACGCAAGAGTCGGCCCGGCCGCCCTCGACCTGGGCCTTGCTGCGCCTGTGGCGCTTTGCCCGCCCGTACGGGGGGCCGCTGCTGGCCGGCTTTCTGCTGACGCTGCTGGCCACGGCGGCGACGCTGGTGCCGCCTTACCTGACCATGCCGCTGATGGATAACGTGTTGATTCCGTTCCAGAACGGCGCGCCCATCGACTACGGCCTGGTGCAGTGGTACCTGGGCGGGCTGCTGGTGTCGGCCGCCTTGGCCTGGGGGCTGGGCTGGGCGCGCACGTACATCCTGGCCCGGGTCAGTGAACGCATCGGCGCGGATCTGCGCACCACCACCTACGAGCACCTGCAGCGTCTGTCGCTGCAGTATTTCGGCGGCAAGCGCACGGGCGACCTGATGTCGCGCATCGGCAGCGAAACCGACCGCATCTGCATCTTCCTGTCGCTGCACTTGCTGGATTTCGCCACCGATGTCCTCATGATCGCCATGACCGCGGCCATCTTGATCAGCATTAATCCCTGGTTGGCGCTGGTTACCCTGGCGCCGCTGCCTTTCATTGTGTGGATGATTCACGCCGTGCGCGACCGCCTTCGCCACGGCTTTGAAAAAGTCGACCGCATCTGGGCCGAAATCACCAACGTGCTGGCCGATACGATACCCGGCATACGCGTCGTGAAAGCCTTTGCCCAGGAAAAACGCGAAGTGCAGCGGTTTCGCAATGCCAACAACCGCAACCTGGAAGTGAACGACCGGGTCAACAGCCTGTGGTCGCTGTTTTCTCCCACGGTGACCTTGCTGACCGAGATCGGGCTGTTGGTGGTGTGGGTGTTCGGTATCTGGCAGGTGGCCAACAAGCAGATCACGGTAGGGGTGCTGGCGGCATTCCTGGCCTATATCGGCCGCTTCTACACCCGGCTGGATTCCATGAGCCGCATCGTGTCCGTGACGCAGAAGGCGGCGGCCGGCGCCAAGCGCATTTTCGACATCCTGGACCACGTGTCCAGCGTGCCCGAAGCTGAATCCCCGGCGCGGCTTGGCCAAGTGGCGGGCCGCATCGAACTGCGCAATGTGGCGTTCCGGTACGGCAATCGTTCGGTGATCCGCGGGCTGAACCTGGGCATCGCGCCCGGGGAAATGATAGGGCTGGTAGGCCATAGCGGTTCCGGCAAAAGCACGCTGATCAATCTGATCTGCCGCTTCTACGATGTGTCCGAAGGCGCCATCCTGGTCGATGGCGTGGACATCCGCACGCTGCGCATCGCCGATTACCGGCGCAATATCGGCCTGGTATTGCAAGAGCCCTTCCTGTTCTTCGGCAGCATTGCCGAGAACATCGCCTATGGCCGGCCGGACGCCACGCGCGCCGAGATCGTGGCCGCCGCGCGCGCCGCCCATGCGCACGAATTCATCCTGCGCCTGCCGCATGGCTACGATTCGCTGGTGGGCGAGCGCGGCCAGGCCCTGTCCGGCGGCGAACGGCAACGCATCTCCATTGCGCGGGCCCTGCTGATCGATCCGCGCATCCTGATCCTGGACGAAGCCACGTCATCCGTGGACACCACCACCGAGCAGGAAATCCAGAAAGCGCTCGACAACCTGGTGCGGGGGCGCACCACCATCGCCATCGCGCACCGGCTCAGCACCTTGCAGCGCGCCGACCGCCTGGTGGTGCTGGACCACGGCCGGGTCATCGAGCAGGGGCGGCACCAGGAACTGATGAACCGCCAGGGTGCTTACTACCGCCTGTACCAGGCCCAGGCGCGCGGTGGCGACGCCGGGCTGCGTGACGATGACGACGATGAATCCCCGGACTGACGGCCCGGAGCCCATGCCATGACTTCTTCCCATTTCAACCTGCACCGCAATGCCCAGGGCCGCCTGGTGTATGTGTCAGCCGACGGCCAGGCGCACGAAGGCGTGCTGGCGGTGCGGGCGTTTCCCATCAGCGATCCCGCGCACGGGGTATCCATCGTCAGCGCCGACGGCCACGAGCTGATCTGGCTGGACACGCTGGATGATTTGCCCGCCGCTACCCGCGCGCAGGTCGACGAGGCATTGGCCGGCCGCGAGTTCATGCCTGAAATCCTGCGCATCGATGCCGTGTCTGCTTTCGCCACGCCATCGCGCTGGGACGTGCGCACCGACCGCGGCCCCACGGTTTTTACCTTGAAGGGCGAAGAAGACATCCGGCGCCTGGCGGGGCAGATGCTGCTCATCGCCGACAGCCACGGTATTCATTACCTGGTGCGCGACTTGTCGGCGCTGGACAGGCACAGCCGCCGCCTGCTGGACAACTTCTTGTAGCCCGCCCGGGCCGGCCCGCAAAACAGGCCAGCCCAGGCCCTAGGCCCGCCGGAAGGGCGTGTGCGCCTCCAGTTCGCCCAGATAGCCATCCACGGCCTGGGTCTCGCGTTCCAGGAAATCGTCGATCGCCGCGGCAAAGCGCGCATCGGCGATCCAGTGGGCTGACCACGTAGGGGTGGGCAGCAGCCCGCGCGCCATCTTGTGCTCACCCTGTGCGCCGCCCTCGAAACTGGCCAGCCCGTGATGGATGCAGTATTCGATGGATTGCAGATAGCAGGTTTCGAAGTGCAACCCGGGTATGAACTCCAGCGTGCCCCAATAGCGTCCGTACAGCGTGTCGCCGCCCTGCACATTCAAGGCGGCCGCCACCGGCGTGCCGTTGCGCAGCGCCAATATCAGCGCCAGGGCATCGGGCTGGGCCCGGCGCAGGCGCTGGAAGAATTCGAGGCTGAGATAGGGCGGGTTGCCATGCGCGAAATACGTGTGGCGATAGCAGCGATAGAAGAATGCCAGCGATTCCTCGTCGATGTCCGCGCCGCGCAACCAGCGGTACTGCACGCCGGCGGACAACACCTTCTTGCGGTCCTGGCGGATTTTCTTGCGCTTGTCATGGTTCAGCGCGGCCAGGAATGCCTCCAGGCCGGCGTAGCCCGCATTGCGCCAATGGAACTGCACACCCTCGCGCACCAGATAACCGGCCTGGCGCAGGATGGCCAGGTCCGCTTCGTCGGGAAACAGGATGTGCAAGGACGATACTTTCAACCCTTGGGCCATTTCTATCAGGCCGCGCGCCAGTTCCAGCTTGTCTTCCGGCGTGGCGGCCAACAGGCGGGCGCCGGTCACGGGCGTGAACGGCACGGCCGCCAGCAGCTTGGGGTAGTAGCGCAAGCCATGCCGTTCGAAGGCCTCGGCCCAGGCGTAATCGAACACATACTCGCCGCGCGAGTGCCCTTTCAGGTATAGCGGTACCGCGCCCGCCAACCGGCTTTCGCGCCGCAATACCAGGTAGTACGGGGCCCAGCCGGTATCCGGCGCGGCGCAACCGGTGTCGTGCAGGGCAGACAGGAATTCGTGGCTTACGAAAGGCTGCGCGCCTGCCAGGGCATTCCATTGGCGCGCGTCCAGCTGGGACAGCGAGGTTTCAATACCGAGACGGGCGGGGGAGGTCATGGTGCAATGATAAAGTCTGCCTGCACGGGATGCTGTCTGGTTCCCGTTTCACCTGTCTTGTTGCCTGGGTCTGGGGCATGGCCGCTACCGTCTTATCCGATTTTCCTTCCTGCCTGCGCCAGTTGGCGCTGGATGCGCTGGCCGCGCGTGCCTGGCCGGACAAACTGGCCGCGGTGCGCGCCATCGATGACACGGCGCCGCTGCGCCCCGGCGCCACAGTCGCGGCACCCGCCGGTTTGCCCGGGCGTCCCGACCTGCCCGAACTGGTGCCGCCCGCGCAGGTCAGGCAGCGCTCGATGCAGTCCGTGGAAGGCCGCGCCGCCTTGCTGCACGCGCTGGCGCATATCGAATTCAATGCCGTCAATCTGGCCCTGGACGCCGTCTGGCGCTATGCAGGCATGCCTGCCGCCTACTACCTGGACTGGCTGCGGGTGGCTCGCGAAGAGGCCTATCACTTCGAGTTGCTGAACACCCACCTGGGGTCGCTGGGCTATGCCTATGGCGATTTCCCGGCGCACAACGGCCTGTGGGAAATGGCCGAAAAAACCCGCGGCGACCTGCTGGCGCGCCTGGCCCTGGTGCCGCGTACGCTCGAGGCGCGCGGCCTGGACGCTTCGCCCCTGATCCGCGACAAACTGGCCGGCGCCGGGGACCACGCTGGCGCCGCCATTCTGGACATCATCCTGCGCGACGAGATCGGCCACGTGGCGATCGGCAATCACTGGTTCCGGCACCTGTGCGCCCAGCGCGGCCTGGATCCGCTGGACTGCTATGCCGAACTGGCCCGGCAATATGGCGCGCCCAGGCTGCGCGGGCCGTTCAATCTGGCGGCGCGGCGCCAGGCGGGCTTCGACGAAGCCGAGCTGCAGGCGTTGCAGAATCCCTGACCGCGCGCTGCCGCGCGGTTACAGCGCGATACCACGGCGGCGGCGGGCGGGGCGCACGGGGCCTTGCCTGCCTTTAGAATCAGCGCCATGACTTCCCGACACTATGCCTCCCTGATCAGCCTGGCCCTGCTGGCCGGCGCCGCGCGCGCCGCCACCGCGGCCGATGCCGCGCCTGTTTCCGATGCCGATGCCGCCGCGTACGCCGCCTGCCTGTCGCAATTGCGAGGGCAGGCCGCCAAGCAGGGCGTGTCCGCCAGCACCTACGACACGCATACCCAGGGCCTGTCGCCCGACATGAGCGTCATCGCGTCCCTGGATGCACAACCGGAATTCAAGACCCCCATATGGGACTACGTGGCGGCATTGGTCGATGACGAGCGCATCGCTGATGGCCGGCAGGCATTGCAGCAATGGCGTGGTGAACTGGAGCGCGCGCAGGCCCAGTTCGGCGTGGATCCGGCCACCGTGGTGGCGGTATGGGGCGTGGAAAGCAATTTCGGCAAGCAGCTGGGCGGGCGCCCGTTGCTGACTTCGCTGTCGACGCTGTCGTGTTTCGGCCGCCGGCAAAGCTATTTCCGCGGCGAGTTCTTTTCCACGCTGAAGATCATCCAGGAAGAGCATGTGCGGCCCGAGCGCCTGAACGGCTCGTGGGCGGGCGCCTTCGGGCAGACGCAATTCATGCCGTCCACCTACTTGCGCCTGGCCGTGGATTTCGACGGCGATGGCCGCCGCGACCTGGTCGACAGTGTGCCCGATGCCTTGGCATCGACGGCCAATTTCCTGAAGCGGGCCGGCTGGAAGCCGGATCTGCCCTGGGGTTTCGAGGTAACCCTGCCCGCGGGCATGGATACCGGCGGCGCGGGACGGCGTAACAAACAAGCCATATCGGCGTGGGCCGCCCGGGGTATCAAGCGCGCCGATGGCCGGCCGCTGCCGGCGGGTGACATGCAGGCCGGCCTGCTGCTGCCAGCGGGCGCGCAAGGCCCGGCCTTCCTGGTCACGCGCAATTTCGACGCTATTTATTCCTACAACGCCGCGGAAAGCTACGCCTTGGCCATTGCGCACTTGTCCGACCGCCTGCGCGGCGCGGGACCCTTCGCGCGCGCCTGGCCCACCGACGACCCCGGCCTGTCCCGCGCCGAGCGGCGTGAACTGCAGTCGCTGTTAATTGCCCGGGGATACGACATAGGCGAGCCCGACGGCCTGATAGGCTCTCGTACCCGCAAGGCATTGCAGGCCGTGCAGCGCGAGGCGGGTTTGCCGGACGACGGCAGGGCGGGCCAGAAGTCGCTGCAGTGGCTGCGGCAGAATGCTTCCGATCAACCCGCCGGTGTCAATGCATCGCAGGCGCGTTGAACACGTAGGCATCCATCGACAACACACCATGAGAGATGCCGCCGTCCAGAACCTCCACGTCGGCATCCGCTGCGGCGGCGCCAGCGGCGATCAGCAGCGGCAAATAGTGTTCGGCCGTGGGATGGGCGCGGCGCGCCTGCGGCGCATTTTCCAGATAGCCCACCAGGCTGGCGCGGTCATGCGTGCGCACCGCCTGGCGCGCCCAGTCGGCGAAGGCCTGCACATAGGGCTCGTCGGCGCCATCGCGCTGGCGGAATTCATACAGGTTGTGCGTCAGGCTGCCGGACCCCACGATCAGCACGCCTTCGGCCGACAGGGGCGCCAGCACGCGTCCCAGTTCCCAGGCCTGGGCCGGATCCAGGGTGGCGGGCAGGGACAGCTGCACCACCGGCACATCGTGGGCCGGGAACATATGCATCAGCGGCACCCAGGCGCCGTGGTCCAGGCCGCGTTGGTTGTCCAGTTCGGCCGCGTGGCCAACCTGGCCCAGCAGGGCGGCCACGCGCGCCGCCACGGCGGGGGCGCCGGGCGCGGGGTATTGCAGGGCATAGAGCGGGGCCGGAAAACCGCCGAAGTCGTGGATGGTTTCCGGGCGAACGGCCGCCGTTACCCGCAGGCCGCGAGTCATCCAGTGCGGCGACACGATCAATACGGCGTCCGGCCGCGGCAGGCGTTGTCCCAGCGCGGCCAGCAAGGCGCCGGCGCGCCCCGGTTCCAGGGCGAAGGTCGGGGCTCCATGAGACACGAAAATAACGGGTTGCACGGACATGGCATCAAATCTCCAGGTAGGGCGGTTTTGTCGCCGGTGTTGCTAGAACTTTAATTGCCCTCTGGATAGAGATAAATACGCTTTTTTTGAATGAATTGTTTCAATATTGGTGGTGAATATGGACCGATTCGAGGAAATGCGGGTCTTCACTGCCGTGGTCGAGGCTGGCAGCTTCGTCAAGGCCGCTGAAACCCTGCGCATGTCCAAGGCAGGGGTCTCGCGCCACCTTACCGAGCTGGAATCCCGGCTGGGCGCGCGGCTGCTGCAACGCACGACACGCCGCCAGTCGCTGACCGAAGAAGGGCAGTTGTTCTATGAGCGCTGCAAAATGCTGCTGGCCGAAGTCGAGGCCGCCGAAACCGAGGTCAACCGGCATAGCGGCGAAGTGGGCGGCCTGCTGCGCATCAACGCGCCGCTGACCTTCGGCGTGCTGCACCTGGCGCCGCTGTGGCCCGTGTTCAAAGCGCAGCATCCGCGGCTGGCCCTGGACATCACCCTGTCCGATCGCGTGGTCGACCTGGTGGACGAAGGCTACGATGTCGCCGTGCGTATTGCGCAACTGACGGATTCCTCGCTGGTCAGCCGCCGCTTCGCTACTACTCGCATGGTGTTGTGCGCCACGCGGCAGTACTTGCAGCGGCATGGCACGCCGGTCCATCCCCGGGAACTATCGCTGCATACCGTCATTGCCTACAGCTACTGGGCCGGCCGCGATGAATGGGTGTTCCAGGGGCCCGACGGCGGCGATGTCGCGGTGCGCGTTCAGCCGATGATGCGCGCCAATAACGGCGACACCTGCGTTGCCGCGGCATTGGCGCACCTGGGCATCATCCTGCAACCCTCCTTCATGATCGGCGACCAGTTGCGCGATGGCAGCTTGGTGGAGGTGCTGCCGCAGTATCACAGCGCCGAACTGGGAATTTATGGCGTGTATCCCACGCGTCGCCATGTGCCGTCGCGCGTGCGCGCGCTGGTCGACTTCCTGGCCGACCACTTCGCGCAGCCGCCGTGGCCGGCGTAGGGCCCCAGTCTGCTCGTCAGGGCGCGCCCGACAAGCCGAAGCGCTTCATGACGGCCGCCTGATCGCCATTCAGGCGCGGGGGCGAGCGTGTGCCACGTTCAGTTTGCGTCATTCCCGGCATGCGTACCACCGGCAGAAGGGAGTCGTACCCCAGGTCCATTTCCTGGAATACTTCGTAGGCAAGGACCTGGGGATCCCGTCGGAACGCGTCGTACGTTTGAACGGGCTGACATATCAGGTCGATCTGCCGCGCAGCGTCGATCCAATGCCGGGAGGGCTGTTTGAGCAGTTCCGCCTGGATCAGCGCGCGCAGCCCGTCCTGGTTGGCGTAACGGCTTTGCCGCGTGGCATATTCGGGGGTGTCAAGCAGGTCGGAGCGGCCGATGAGGGTAATGAAATCGGTCACTTGGCGGTCCCGCATGGCGCTCAGGGCGATATGGCCGTCGCGGGTTTTGTAGATGCCAATCGCCGCGAACAGCTCGCGGCTGATCACCCCTTTTGTCGCGGCGTGTTCGGCATACTTTGGCCCCTGCAGAGCACTGATGCCGTGCATGAGGCTCAGGTCAATGTATTGCCCGTTTCCTTGGTTGTTGGGCCGCGCCAGCAGTGCCGCCAAGACGGCGTGGCTGGCGTAGATACCAGTAACGATATCGACGATCGAAACCCGTACGCGCACTGGGTCGATCATATCGCCGGCACCGAATGAGAATCCGCTATACGCCTGCATCGCAGCATCCGTTGCGGGCACGGAGCATAAAGGCCCCTTCTGGCCGAAGCCCGTCACCGAGAGATACACCAAGCCCGGATTGATCCGGCGTGCATCCTCATAGCCCAGCCCCAGCCTGCTCATGACGCCGGGTCGGCTGCTTTCTATCATGACGTCAGCATGGCTGATCAGGTCGAGTGCATTCTTCTTGCCGGCCGGATCCTTCAGATCCAGGGTGATGCCGCACTTGCCCCGGTTGAAATAGCCGAACAGGATGCTGGTATCGTCATTTCGGTGGCCCAGCCCGCGCAGCCAATCGCCCCCCGGGGGTTCGATCTTGATGACCTCCGCGCCCATTTCTCCCAGCAGGCAGGCGCCGTGGGGGCCGGCGATGCCCTGGCTGAAATCCAGCACGGTGATACCTGTGAGTGCATTGCTCAACATAAGTGCCTCAGTTCAAAGTGATGTGCGACTGCTGGATGACAGCTTTCCATTTCTCGGTTTCCGAACGGATTTGCCGATCGAGCTCCGCCGGTGGTGTCGCTTTCGCGGTAACCCCCAATGCTTCGAGCTTGGCGCTAGTCTCTGGACGGCCAAGCACACCTGCGACCGCTCTGGACAGGGTCTGAACGACTTCGGACGGCGTTCCTGCGGGCGCCAGCAGCGCATACCACCCCGCTGCTTCGAAGCCGGACAGACCGGCTTCGGAGATCGTCGGCACCCCTGGCAGCATGGGCGAACGCTCTCGGGTGGCGATGCCCAAGGCGACCAGCCGGCCGGACTTTATCAGTGGGGCCACGGAAGCCAGCGACGAGAATGCAATATCCACTTGGCCGCCCGCCACATCCGTGTTTGCGGGTCCTTCGCCTTTGTATGGAACATGCATCGCCTGAATCCCGGCATCGTTCTTGAACAGTTCCATGGTCAGGTGTGAGGTCGTCGCATTTCCGGCCGAGGCATAGCTGAGGGCGTCGGGGTCGTTCCTGGCCTGGCGGAGAAGGTTGTTTACAGAATGGATCCCCGAGCCGGGGTGCGTGACCAGCACGAGAGGGAAGCTTCCCAACCCGGCAATCGGTGTGAAGTCCCGCAAGGTGTCGTACGGAAGCTTCGGATACAGGCTGGCATTTACTGCGGCGACCCCTTGGTACACCAGAATCAGGCTGTACCCGTCTGGCGCGGCCTTCGCCGCCGCTTCCATACCGATGATGCCGCCTGCGCCGGGCTTGTTTTCCACGACGACGGGTTGTCCCAGGCTATCCGCCAATCCAGCCGCCACCAGGCGGGCCAGGGTATCCGTCAGTCCACCCACCGCGATGGGGGCAATCAGGCGTACCGGTCGATCCGGGTAGGTGGCCGCGCTGGCTGGGCCGTTCAGTACCGCGGACAATAACAGGGCGGTGAATAGCATGCGTAACCGGCATGTGAGCATCTTGTTGTCTCCTTTTCTGAGTTTCCGGGGCGCGCGATAGCGACTTTCTATGCGCGCCTGCCGGGATGGATGTCCATTGTCTTGGCTATGACTTCCAACATGATCTCGTTCGCCCCACCGCCAATGGCCGTCTGCCGCAGGTCCCGATAGGCACGCGAGATCCAGTTTTCTGTCATGACTCCCTGGCCGCCCCAATATTGCAGGCATTCGTTGGGGATCTTCATGGATAGCTTGCCCGCTAGGTACTTGGCCATCGACGCGAGCTGGATGACGTCGTGCCCATTCATGTACTGTTCGGTGGCGCGGTACAGCAGCGCGCGTAGCGCCTCGATTTCGGCCTGCAGTTCCGCGAGCTTATGGTAGACCACCTGGTTCGACAGGATCGTGCCGCCAAAGGCATGCCGCTGGCGGGTGTAGTCTATGGTGGCTTCGATGGCCAATTCCATCGAGCGCATGCCGCGGGCGGCGACGAACAGGCGTTCTTCCTGGAACTGTTCCATTTGGTAGATGAAGCCCTTGTTTTCCTCGCCGATGCGGTTGGACACGGGTACGCGTACATCGTCGAAGAACAGTTCGGCCGTGTCGGACGCGCGCAGCACCATCTTGTCGAGTTTGCGAGAAACACTGACGCCAGGTGACTTCAATGGAACAACTATCAGGGACTTGTTCCGATGTGGTCCGCCTTCCTGCGAGGTATTGCATAGCAGGCAGATCCAGTCGCCCTGTACTCCGTTGGTGATCCACATCTTTGATCCGTTGATGATGTAGTCATCGCCGTCGCGTCGCGCCCAGGTCTTGATGCGGGAGACGTCTGAGCCAGCCGAGGCCTCGCTTACACCGATGCATCCGACCAGGTCACCCGCGATGGTGGGCGCCAGATACTCGCGTTTTAGGGTGTGGCTGCCGTGGCGCGCGAGCGCGGGCGTGCACATGGTGCTTTGCACGCCGATGGCGGAGGTAAGTCCGCTGGATCGGACTTCCCCCAGCGTTTCCGCAAAGATCATCTCGTAGCTGAAATCCAACTCCATGCCCCCGTACTCGGCGGCTTTGCCGATACCCAGCAGTCCCGCCGCGCCGAACGCTTTCATGACCTGGTGGGCGGGAAAAATCTGCGACGCTTCCCATTCGTCGAGATAGGGATCGAGGTGTTCGGCGATGATGCGCTGTGTCGTGCGTTTCAGTTCATGGTGTTCGTGGGTGAACTGCATGACAGAATCCTCAGTCAAGTGCGTCCGGGTCGATGTCCGACAATTCCGAAAGCCGGACATGGCCGGCGATCAGGGCGGCGCCGTCGGCGTCGTTGACCCATACTTCGAATCGCCGCGTTTCGTCTGACAGGCGCCTGCCCCCTGCGGTAATAGTGTGATTGGCGTACAACGGCTTCAGAAAGCGGATATCCAGGTCAATGTGGCCTAATGCGCCGGCTCCAAATGTGCGCGCCAGCGACTGCCAGATTAGGTTGATAGACAGCGTGCCATGCGCGATGGTGCCTCTCATGGGCGTGGATGCCGCGAATGTGGGATCCACATGCAGTGGGTTGAAATCGTTGGTCAGTTCGGCATAGATGTCGATGTCCGCCTGCGCCACCGTCATCGATATCTCTACAAGATGCGAGGCTGTCATGTTTCTCAGGCTGCCCAGATCAGTTGCATTCGTCCGGTATAGAGCGAACGGCCTTGCGCGCCCGTGCCGCTGACCTCGAGATGCAGGTAGCGGCGTTCACGGCGTATTTCCTTGTCCAGGCACTGCACGCGCGATTGCACGATTTCGCCCATGCGGGGCAGGTTTCGTATCGATAGCGCCTGCTGGGCGTGGATGTTGCCGGGCGGACGTGGGCTAACCACATTCAGGTAGGCACGCATCATCAGCGCGACGGCCAACCCCGTCCATTGGGCATCATGGTCTTGCGGATGCTTGCCAAACAGGCGGCCCCAGGTAGCGACCAGCCTGTCATCCAGGGGCTCTTCCCAATGACCCAAGATGGTGCCCGGAACAAAAGCATCGTAGGTATACGGCTTGGTCACAAGGTCTCCAGACGGAAAGTTGGCACGCTGTAGGTGCCGCGGGTTTCGAACGCGATACGTACTCGCTCGCCAATGGCAACGGACGCGCTTCCGCCGCCATGCACATTGACCATCAGCCGGAATCCCTCGTCCATGTCTATCAGCGCGATGACATAGGGGGTTTCGGTCTTGAAAGCTGGAGTCGGTGCGCGGTAGACGGTGGTGTGGCTTAGTACCACCCCCAAGCAGGTAGATTGGCGCCACGCCAGGTCGTGGCCGTGGCAATGCGTGCAGACGCCGCGGGGGATCAACTGCACGGTTCCGCAATCGGTGCATGCCTGGTAGCGCAGTTCCTGGGCGTTGCAGCCTTCCCAGAACGGCAAGTTGTCGGCAGTAGGGTGGATTTTCGGTTTTTCCATCTTAAGTTGCCCCAAGGATCAGCGAGCAGTGTGCGGAAAGAATGCCACCGTCGCCGTGGACAAAAGCCAGGCGGGCTCCATCGACCTGCCGGTCCCGGGCGTGGCCGCGCAGTTGATGCACGGCTTCGACCGCGTGGAACATGCCTCCTGCAGCGCCCGAATGCCCGTACGAGAGCAAGCCGCCATGGGTGTTGCAGGGTAGCGAGCCACCCAGCCCTAGTTCACCACGCAGGGCGGCAGGTCCGGCTTCTCCGCGCGGGAAAAAGCCGATTGACTCCAGCTCGACCAGCAAGGTGATCGTGAACGAGTCATAGATCTGCGCCACGTCAATGTCGGCGGGCTTGATCCCTGCCTGCTCAAACGCACGCTGCGAAGATGACTTGCAGCCGAAGTCGCTCAGGCTGGGCGCGGCCACGATATGTTCGTGGGTATGGCCTTGGCCTGCACCCAGGATTTCAATTGCTGGTTGCGGGCCGGGCTGGGCTGGATACCGGCTGATCACCAGCGCGGCGCCTCCATCGGAGATTAGGCAGCAGTCCAGCAGGCGCAATGGTGAGCAGATTTCTCTGGAGCCCAGCACATCGTCGATCGATATGGGGTCGCGCTTATGCGCTTTCGGGTGGCGGCCGGCATGGCGTCGGTGCTCCACGGCGATCGCCGCCAGGTGTTCCGGTGTGACCTGGAAGTCGTGCATATAGCGCTGGGCTACCAGCGCATACGAGGCGGGAACGCTGATACCGAATGGCCGCTCGAATTGCGGGTGCCCGACTTCGGACAACGCAGCCACCGCACCGTCGCGCGACAAACCGGTCAGGCGGTTGTCGCCCGCCACGACCAGCACATGGTTGCACTGGCCGCTCGCCACCAGCGCGGCTGCCTGCATGACCATGATGCAGGCGCTGGCGCCGCCCGCCTGGATGGCCGCGCAGAAATTGGGGTGGATGCCGGTGTATTCGCAAAAAACGGATGCCAGCATCAAGTGGGGCTCGGTGAACGAATAGGCGCACAGAACACCATCGATGTCGCCGGGTTCCAGTCCCGCGTCGTGGATCGCGCCGAAGGCGGCTTCGGCGTGCAGGCTCATGCAACTGGACTGCGGTAGTTCACCTACCAGTGTGTCGTAGGCACCGGTGATATAGGTCTTCATGGTCATGCTTCACCGCCTTTTCCATCTGAAGGCGGCGCGGGCCAGGTGAAAGCGAGCGGCTGCTTGTCCAGGAAGCGCGCCACCGCCGCATCGTGATAGCCGGTATGGATGGCCAATGCCTGGGCATGCGATTCGAGCTCGGCCAAGGTGCTCTGGTCCAGGTTGAACGAGCGGTTGAGGATGTTCTTGGACATGCCCAGGGCCTCGGTCGACGCGCCATGAAAGCGCGCGGCCATTGCCAGCGCTTCGTCCATCAGGATGTCCGAGCCCACGATGTCGTACACGATGCCCAACGACCGCGCCTCTTGTGCGTCGACCTCGCGTGCCGTGAATACGAGCTCTTTGGCACGCTGCAGGCCGACGATACGCGGCAGCAGGAAGAACCCGCCCAGGTCCGGCACCAGGCCGATGCGGCCGAACACGGCACAAAAGCGCGCTGACGGGGTGCCCAAGATAAAGTCGCAGGCCAGCGCAAGGTTGAACCCGGCTCCGAATGCCGGACCGTCCACTGCCGCGATCACGGGTTTTTCGAGGTTCACCAGTTCACTGAACCAGGTGTGCAGGCGGCGGATCCGGTCACGGTCTTTATAAATGGGGCGCTTTCCTTCGGACAGCGCTTTCAGGTCGCCGCCCGCGCAGAACACACCCTGGGCGCCTGTGATGACCACGGCTTTGACTGTGTCGTCGTCGCGTGCGTCTAGAATCGCTTCGGCCAGCCCGTGGCGGACCTCCAGATCGAAGGCATTGCGGCGCTGCGGCCGGTTGAGGGTAATGACTAGCGTCGCGCCGTGGCGTTCACGCAGGACGAATTCGGTCATGGTTTGAACCCCAGGCTGCGTGCAATGATGTTCTTCTGGATTTCGCTGGTGCCTTCACCAATGACGTATACCAGCGCATCGCGATGAATACGGCCCGCCGGATATTCGCGCATGATGCCGGCGCCGCCCAGAATACGGATAGCCTGCTCGCTGACGGCCACTGCGGTTTCGCTGGCCACCAACTTGACACGCGCGGCGGTGGCCGAATCGAGCGTGCCCTGGTCTACGCGCCAGGCACCGTAGTAGACCAGCCAGCGGGCAGCTTCGATCTGCGCCGACATATCCGCGAGCTTGTGCGCAATGGCTTGGTACTCGCCGACACGCTTGCCGGCGACAAGGCGCTCGTTGGCAAAATTGAAGGCCGCGTCGAACGCCGCGCGCGCCATGCCCAGTGCGTTGGCGGCCACGCCCACCCGGTTCTCGCTGAGCGATTCCAGAATCACCGGGTAGGTGCCTTCGATTTCGCCAAGTAGGCAGTCGTCCGGTACGAATGCGTTGTCGATGTGGATCAGCGCGGTTTCGGAACCCCGTATACCTTCTTTCTTCAGCTTGGAAATATCGAACCCCGGATTGGGCAGTTCCACAATGAACAGGCTGATCGATTCGGGCTTGAGCTCGCGTCGGGTGCGCGCCGCCACCAGCAGGAAATCGGCGAAGGGCGCATTGGTGATGTACAACTTGCTGCCATGCAGGCGCCAACCGCCCTCCGCGCGTTCGGCGCGGGTTTTCATGGCGCGTACGTTCGATCCGCCGTCGGGCTCGCTCAGGCCGAATCCAGCCACTTTTTGGCCGGCCAGCGCGGGCGCCAGAAAACGTGTCTTTTGCGCGTCTGTGCCAGCCCGCCAGACGGGCCAAATACCCAGGTGGGTGTGTGCCGACCAGGTAGACGCGAAGGCCTGTGACAGATAGCTGAGTTCTTCGCGGACGATGCAGTCGCTGACTTTGTCCAGGCCGCTGCCCCCATCGGCTTCGGGGTAGCGCACCCCTAGCAGGCCCAATTCGCCCCACCGGCGGAAAACCTGTCGAGGGAACACCTCGTGTTCCTCGGCCTCGAAGACAAGCGGCGCGAGTTCTTCCTGGCAAAGCCGCCGCACGGTGTCCCGCACGGCTTCGTGCTCACTCGAGAAAGCAAAATTCAAGCTCACCAACAAACTCCTTTGCAGTCTGGACTTTTGGCCGAGCCAATTCGTCCTTGATCCGCTCCAATATTCTTGATATTCGTTATTGCGAATTTTATTTCCAATAAAGAATATGGTACCGACCTGCAAAGAGACCGTCAATCCAGTTGCGTACCTCCGGCTTTCTTGACAAGTGCCAAGCGCACGCCTAGACTTTATTCTCAATAAAGATAAATATTCTCTATATAGAATAACGGAGGCAATATGAAATTCGAGTGGATGCGGCGGGGACGCCTATGGCTGGCGGCGCTGGCCGCGGCCGGGGTGCCTGCGGTGGCATCGGCCCAGAGTCACTATCCGGCCAAGCCCATCGAGGTAATCGTGGCTTCTTCAGCGGGAGGCATTCTGGATACGATCGCGCGTACCGCGGCACATGGCATCGAGCGCCTGGGCCAGCCGGCGGTAGTCAAGAACATGCCCGGCGGCGGCGGCACCATCGGCACGGCCGCCGTGGCACGCGCGCCGGGCGATGGCTATACCTTGGGTGCAGTCGCCACCAGCCATGCCATCAATCCAAGCATGTACGCCAAGCTGTCCTACGATACGGCTCGCGATTTTGCCGACATTACGCAAATGGTCGAGCTCACCAATTTCCTGGTGGTGAATCCGTCTGTACCGGCGTCCAACTTGAAAGAGTTCATCGCCTTGGCCAAGGCTCGCCCGGGTAGCCTGAGTTTCGGGTCGGCCGGGGTGGGGCAATCGAATCATTTGTCGGGGGAATTGCTGCAACAGGAAGCCGGCATCAAGCTTGTGCATGTTCCTTATCGCGGCAGCGCCCAGGCATTGACCGACGTAATAGGCGGCGCGGTATCCGGCATGTTTGTCGATGCCTTGTCGGCGGAACCGTATGTCAAGGCCGGCAAGTTGAAGTTGATTGCAGCGACCGGCCTGGAGCGTTCACCCGCTTATCCGGACTATCCGACCTTGAACGAATCCGGCCTGCCGGGCTTCAACGGCAACACCTGGCTTGCGTTGGTCGGCCCCGCAGGTGTGCCAAAGGACATCGTCGCGGAACTGCATCGCGCGGTACAGGACGAATTCAATGATCCGGCGGTGCGCAAGCGCTTGTTGAGCCAGGGAGTCATTCCCGTGGCATCGACACCTGAAGCGTTCAGCGCCTTCATGGGGGGCGAGACCAAACGTTGGGCGGACGTGATCAAAACGGCTGGTATTGAAGCGAACTGATGAAATGGGCGACCCGAATATGACGGATTCTTTGGGGGTGGCATTGTCACCGCGGGCAGGCGCCGCGAGGGCGGCGGCGGTACTGGAAGCGCGTAGCGTGGCCATCGTCGGCGCGTCGGCCGACCCAGGCAAGATCGCGGGCCGGCCCCTGGCCTATATGTTGTCGCGCGGTTTTGTGGGCAAGTTGTTTCCCGTCAATCCCACCCGCGGGCAGGTGCAGGGCCTGAAAAGCTACCCGTCGCTGGGAGCCATCGAAGAGCCGATCGATCTGGCCATTGTCGGCACGCCGGCGGCGCTGGTGGCCGATGTTGTCCAGGAAGGAATCGCGGCTGGCGTCAGGGCCTTTGTGGTGTTTTCTTCCGGGTTTTCCGAAGCGGGCGACGAGGGGGCCTTGCTGCAGGGCCGGCTCCGCGAGTTGGCGCAGACGCATGGGGTGACCATTCTGGGCCCGAACTGCCTGGGGGTGGCCAACAGCACCACGGGGCTGATCGCATCATTCACGACCGCGCTGGAAGAAACCCCTATCGTGCGCGGCGGATTCTCGCTGGTCAGCCAAAGCGGTGCCCTGGGCGCCTACTGGATGGATATCTGCCTGCGCTCGGGGCTGGGTTTCAGCAAATGGATCACTACCGGCAACGAATGCGATCTGGATGCCGCTGCCGCCATCGGCTATTTGGCCGAGGATGCAGCGACGCGCGTGATCGGCGTCTATATCGAAGACATCCGGGACACGGATGAGTTTCGCGCTGCATTGCGGTTGGCCGCCGCCGCGGGCAAACCCGTTATTGCCATCAAGGCGGGGCGTTCGCAGGCCGGCGCTGCTGCGGCGGCTTCGCACACGGGGGCCTTGACGGGTGACGATGCGCTGTACGACGCCTGCTTGCGTCAATATGGCGTCCTGCGGGTCGATTCGCTGGGCCAGATGATCGATGCCGCGCGGTTGTTCCTGTTCGACAGTGTGCCGCAGGGCAATCGGCTGGCCGTGATGTCTGTGTCGGGCGGCGCGGGAGTGCTGATCGCCGACGAAGCCGAACGAGTGGGATTGCAGTTGCCGGCGTTGGCGCCGCAAACGGCCGAGGCTCTCGCTCCGGTGCTTCCCTCGTTCGTCAAGGCGGCCAATCCTCTGGACCTGACGGGCAATGTGGTGCAGGATACGGCCAGCATCGGGCGGGCCTTGGAAGCGGTTGCGTCCGATCCCGGCAACGACGCCATCGTATTGTTCGTAGGCTTGATGCACAGTATCGCGACCGCGTTCACCGACGCCATTGCGCAGGCGCGGCAACGGGTCCGGCGTCCGATCGTCGTGATCTGGATCGGCGCCAAGGAAGAATCGGTCGCCGTTCTAGAGCAGGCCCGTATCCCGGTATTCCGCGACATTCCGCCTGCCGTCATGGCCCTGGGGGCGGCAGTGCGCCTTGCAGGCCTGCGCGCAGCTGCGCTCAGCTTGCCGGCCGGCCGGCAGGCTGGGCTTCCAGCGCTGCGCCAGGGCAAACCGGTACCCCTTGCTGAATGGGACAGCAAGGCCTTGTTGCGCGACAGCGGCGTTGCCGGGATTCCCGCCGGGGTGCTGGTCACGGGCACCCCTCCCGCCAGCCTGCCCGCGCCCCTGGCGTACCCGGTTGTGGCCAAGCTGCAGGCCGGCGAGTTATTGCACAAAAGCGATATTGGCGGCGTCATCCTTGGGATTGCCGACGATGGACAATTGCGAACGGCCATCGAGCGCCTGCGCAGTATCGCGCGTGAACGCGGGATAAGCGCGCTGGGGGTGCTGCTGGAATCCATGCAGCCGTTCGACCACGAACTGTTGCTGGGATTGCGGCGCGATTCCCGGTTTGGTCCTGTCTTGACCATCGCCCGCGGCGGCGTCGAAGTCGAACTGGATGCGGACGTCGTCAGCCGCATGCTGCCGCTGGAGGCGGCGCATATTCAGGCCATGATCGAGACGTTGCGCTCAGCGCCTTTGTTGGGTGGATTCAGGGGGCGCGGCGCGGTGAACATTGCGGCGCTGGCGCGTCAGGTTGCCAGCCTCTGCAACACATTCCTGGCGCGGCCAGACCTCGCCGAAATCGAGATCAATCCGCTGGCCGTCCAGGGCGATACCGCGTGGGTGCTGGATGCCGTGGTTAGCCGGTACTCATGATGGATGCCGCGGACTACGTGCTAGTGCACGACGCCGAAGGGGTGCGGTTCATCACTCTGAACCGGCTTGCGAAGGCCAATGCCCTGAACGCGGCCATGTTGGACAGCATCCGGCAGGCCTGCGCCAGCGCGCAGCCAGACAGGGTGGCATTGATCGTGCTCCGCAGCGCATCGCCTACGCTGTTCTGTGCGGGGGGCGATATTGAAGAGTTCGTCCGGGGGCCGGCGCTCCTGGAGCGGCAGGGCGTGGCGTTGCGGGAGCTGACCGCCGCGATGGCGTGTTGCCCGGTACCGATCCTGGCCGTTGCCCGCGGCAAGGCGGCGGGCGCGGGCGTCATTCTGCTGACCATGACCGACATCGTGATTGCGGCGGCTGATTTGGCGCTGTCTTGTCCGGAGATGGCTTTCAGCATGTATCCGGTGATGGTACAGGCGGTACTGGAAACCAAGATCAGCAGCGCCCGCGCTCGCCAGCTGTGTTTCAGCGGACAGTCATTGGATGCCGGGTCGGCCCGCGATCTGGGGTTGGTGACGGATGTCCTGGCGGTGGCAGGATTCGACGGCCTGGCGGCGCAGCGCCTGGACTATTACGCCCGACGGCGTCATGCGCTGGCGATCGCCCGCCAGGCGCGTCTGATGCTCGAACCTCCCGTGCCGGCCTTGCAGCGCGTGCTGGCGTTGGAACCCCTCATGCACGAGAACTACCATGGCGCCGGAGTGCAAGAGGCCATCTGCAGCTATCTGGCCCGCCTGGGCGGCAAGCCCGGCTCTTGAATGGCGTACGGGATTTGTGCCCGTCCGCACTCTGTGCCACAATTTTCCTTCTTCCCTATCGAGAGAAATTCTCTGCCTTCAGAATGGCTACAGAGCCGCCGGAAAAACTCGTAGGCGCCTTGGTCGGCGGATTGCGCGTGCTGCGCTACCTGAGTGCCTTGCCCCCTCCGGGCGGCGTGGGCGTGACTCGCGTGGCGCGCGATCTGCAACTCAACTCCAGCACTTGCTACAACTTTCTCAAGACCCTGGTATACGAAGGGCTGGTGACTTTCGACGAAACCACCAAGACCTACGCCATCGGGCTGGGCGTTGTGGAACTGGCCAAGGGCGTCCTGGAACAAGGCTCTTACGTCAGGTTGATCCACCCGCATCTGGAAGATATTGCCCGCATCCATCGCGTGACAGCGACGCTGTGGCAACGCACCACCAATGAGCGCGTCGTGCTGGTCGACCGCGCCGATAACGACAATTCCGTCCGGGTGCACATGAGCGTCGGACAACGATTGCCCATGTATATTGCCGCGCTGGGGCGCTGCATGGCAGCCAATTCGGGCTTGCAGCCCGACCAGCTCCGGCAGCGCTTCGATGCCTTGCGCTGGGACGACAAGCCGCCATTCGACGAGTACCTGGCAGGAGTGCAGGAAGCCAGGAACCAAGGCTATGCGACCGATCCTGGCCGCTATGTCAAAGGCGTCAGCACCGCTTCGGCCGCCGTGCTCGACGCGTTCGGCAAGCCAGTGATGGCCATCAGCGCCGTCGGTTTCAGTGCCCAGTTCACTGGCGATACGCTCAAGACGCTCGGCGAAGACTTGCGCGATCGCGCAACCGAGATCACCCGCGCCCTTTCTGGCGGGCGAACCTGATTTCCTGAATCCCGTAGGGCCGGAGTATCGGCCTTCCGCCAGCGCGCGGCGCGGTGGGGGGAAGGTGCGCGCGAATCCCAAATTGAGGTTGACGAGGCGCGGCCGCGTCTTTATTATTTTGTTAACCGTACGGTTAGTAAAATAACCAACCAATAAAATAAAAGTCAGATGAGTCAGGTTGCCTGGCGGATTTAGCAAAACTGTGACATAGAGGTGGAGATGGCGACAGCCAATAAGGAGTATTTGCTCGACGTGTATCAGCGGATGCTGCGCATCCGGCTGGTGGAACTCCGGCTGGGACGACTGTTCGCCGACGGCGAGGTGCCCGGCTTCATTCACCTGAGCGTGGGACAGGAGGCCGTGGCAGCAGCGATGGGCGTGGTGCTGCGGCGTGAAGACACCGTGGCCTCGACCCACCGCGGCCACGGGCACGCGTTGGCCAAGGGCATCGATGTCGAGGACTTTTTCCTTGAACTGATGGCGCGTGAAGAAGGCATTTGCAAGGGGCGCGGCGGTTCGATGCACGTGGCGAACATGTCGATCGGCATGCTGGGTGCCAATGCCATCGTGGGGGCAAGCATTCCCATTGCCCTGGGTAGCGCGCTGGCGCACCAGGTCAGGAGAACCAATGCCCTCGCCGTGGCATTCTTCGGCGACGGTGCCATGGCGGAAGGCGTGCTGCACGAAAGTCTGAACCTGGCATCGCTTTGGCAGTTGCCGCTGCTGTTCCTGTGCGAGAACAATGGCTGGGCCGAGTTTTCTCCCACGCATAAGCAGTTTGTCGCCCCGCTGGACAAACTGTCCGCGGCTTTTTCCATTCCCCATCACAAAGTCGACGGCAATGATGTCCTGCAAGTCGTTGATGCCGCGCGCGCGGCCATCGACGACATCCGTGCTGGGCAGGGGCCGCGTGTGCTGGAGTGCATTACTCACCGCTGGCGGGGCCATTACGAGGGCGACCCCCAGAAATATCGTCCCAGCGACGAGATCGACGGACTGGGCGAGCACGATCCCGTGGCGCGTTTCGAAGCCGTGCTGGACAAGAACGGCATTAAGAAGGCCCGGCGCGAGCAGGTGCTCGAGGCGGTCCAGGCACAGGTCGAGCAGGCCGTCGAACGTGCCCGCAACGGCCGCGCGCCGGCATGGCAGGCCGCCCGCGACGATGTCTATACCCATGCGGAGGGCTGCTGAGATGGCCGAGCTTCGTTTTGCCCATGCCATCAATCGAGCCTTGGCCGAATGCATGGAAGAAGATCCCACTGTCTTCGTGTTCGGCGAAGATATTGCCGAAGCCGGCGGCCCCTTTGGCGTGACGCGCGGCCTGCATGCCCGTTTCGGTTCTGATCGCATACGCGATACCCCCATATCAGAGGCCTCCATGGCCAATGCCGCCGTGGGCGCGGCGCTGTCGGGGCTCAAGCCGGTGCTGGAAATCATGTTCATGGACTTCATGACCCTGACCATGGATGCACTGGTTAACCAGGCGGCCAAGGCGCGCTTCATGTTCGGCGGCCAGGCTTCCGTGCCGATGGTGGTGCGTACTCCACATGGGGGGGGCATCAGTGCGGGCCCGCAGCATTCCCAGTGCCTGGAGGCATGGTTCGCGCACATCCCGGGCTTGAAGGTGGTATGCCCCAGCAATCCGGCCGATGCCTACGGGCTGCTGAAGTCGGCGATCCGGGATCCCGATCCGGTGGTGTTCGTGGAAAACAAGGCGCTGTATGCCGCCAAGGGTGAAGTGCCGGACGACGCGGGGCCGATTCCGATGGGCCAGGCGCGCCTGGTGCGCCCGGGCCGCGACCTGACGGTCGTGGCGTATGGTGCGGCCGTGCACAAGGCTGAACTCGCGGCCCGGACGCTGGCTGGACAGGGGATCGAAGCCGAGGTACTTGATCTGCGCACCATCCAGCCCTGGGACGAGCAGGCCGTGCTGGCGTCGCTGAAACGCACGCATCGGCTGCTGATCGTGCACGAAGCGGTGGAAGCGTTCGGTGTCGGAGCGGAGATCGCCGCGCGTATGGCGGACATCGGCTTCGATGAGCTGGATGCACCCATCGTGCGCGTGGCCGCCCCGTTTGTGCCGGTGCCGTTCGCGCCCTCGCTGGAAGCCCAATACCAGCCTCAAGAAGCGGATGTCGTGGCGGCCGCCGCAAAGCTCTGCGCCTGAACACTGGAGACAACATGAAAGAGCAAAGCATACTGACTGAAATCCGAGATCAGGTCGGTGTCATTACCATCAATCGTCCGGCATTGCATAACGCGCTCGATACGCCCACGCTTGTCGAACTGGAAAAAGCCTTCGCTGCGCTGGAGGCCGACAACGATTGCCGCGTGATCGTGATCACCGGCGCGGGCGAGAAATCGTTCGTGGCGGGCGGCGATCTGGGCGATCTGAATTCACGCCAGGGGCTGGCTCACTACCAGGAGTTTGCCGAAGACATCCACCGCGTATTCCGCCGGATGGAAACTAGCGACAAACCCACGATCGCGGCGGTCAACGGCTGGGCGCTTGGGGGGGGCACGGAACTACTTTTGGCCCTGGACCTGCGGATCCTGGCCGATACCGCCGTGATCGCCTTGACCGAAATCAACCTGGGGTTGTTCCCCGGCGCTGGCGGCACGCAACGTATCATCCGCCAGATTGCGCCGTGCCTGGCTAAGGAAATCATGTTCACCGGCGGGCGCATCGGCGCCAGCGATGCGGTGCGCATGGGCCTGGCGAACCGAGTCGTTCCGCGCGACCAGCTGATGAACGAGGTCATGGCCTTGGCCGGGCAGATAGCGGGCAAGTCGCCGCTGGTGATGAAGCTGCTCAAGCGCACGCTGCGCGATGGCGCCGACATGCCGCTGGCCAATGCGCTGGCGCATGAACAAGCCATGATCGGACTGGTGCTGGACACCCGCGACGCGCATGAAGGCATCGGTGCATTCCTGGAAAAGCGCGGCGCGCGCTTCACGGGGCAATAGTCCATGAGCGCACTGACCGATCTTTTGATGCCAAAGCTGGGTCTGACCATGACCGAGGGCATGCTGGTCGAGTGGATCGCCGCCGCTGGCGATGAGGTCAAGGCGGGCGAACCGCTGTTCGTTGTGGAAACAGATAAGGTCGCCAATGAAATTCCGGCGCCCGGCGACGGCAGGCTGGTGGAGATCCTGGTGCAGGAAGGGCAAACCGTTCCTGTCGGCTCGGCGGTGGCGCGCTGGACAGGGCCCGGAGACGCCACCGCCGCGGCGTCGCCGGAACCGGCCAGCTCCGCAGCC
>NZ_JAJMLX010000250.1 GCF_020991325.1 Bordetella petrii
CCGGCCTGGCCACGCTGGGCGACCTGGCGCAACGCGTGCATGAACGCCTGGGCCGCCCGCCGCTGGTGGTAGGCGATGCCAACCGGCCGCTCGCTCGCGTGGCCTGGTGCACCGGCGCCGCGCAGGGCTTCCTGGCCGATGCGGTGGAAGCCGGGGCCGATGCCTACATTACCGGCGAAGCCTCCGAGCCCACCGTGCACCTGGCCCGGGAAACCGGCACGGGCTTCATCGGCGCGGGCCACCACGCCACCGAACGCTATGGCGTGCAAGCCCTGGGCCAGGCGGTGGCCGACCACTTCGGGATACGCGTCGAGTTCGTGGACATCGACAACCCCGTATAGGCCGGCACCGCGCGGCGCCGCTTATTTCCTGAGCAGGTCGCGGATTTCGCGCAGCACCACCAGGTCTTCGGGCGGAGCCGCGGGCGCGGCCGGCGCGGCTTCTTCCTTGCGGCGCGCCGAATTAATGGCCTTCACGATCATGAACACCACAAAGGCCAGCAGAATGAAGTTGATCAGGATCGTAATGAAATTGCCCCAGGCCAACACGATGGCGCCCGCCTTGGTCACGTCCGCGTATGTCATGGGGCCGGTGTAGCCGTCGGGCATCGACAGCACCAGGAATTTGTTGGAAAAATCCACCGAGCCGCCCAGGATGAAGTTCACCAAGGGCATGATGAGATCTTTCACGACAGAATCGACGATCTTGCCAAACGCAGCGCCGATGATCACGCCAACAGCCAGATCAACGGCATTGCCCTTGACCGCAAAATCGCGAAATTCTTTGAGAAAACCCGATGCTTTGCTCATGAATGCTCCTTAGGTCGTTCGCCTCACGATGGGCTGACGCTATAATACGCGGTTGCTATGCTGTTACATATCTCGGCAAACCAGATGCTGCAAGCCTGATGCTACAGGTGGCTTAGGCGCATCAACAAGGATAGGAAGATGAGTCAGGATACGCTGGTGCATGACGATGACGGTGCGGTTGACCCAAACCTGCCGCCCGATCCTTCTAGACGTTTCTGGGTAACAACCGCCTGTGCGGTGGGCGGCGTAGCCGGTGTGGCAACCGCCGTCCCCTTCGTCAGCACTTTCGCCCCCTCTGAAAAAGCCCGCGCCGCCGGCGCCCCTGTCGAAGTCGATGTCGCCGACCTGGCTCCCGGCCAGATGCGCACCGTCGAATGGCGCGGCAAGCCCGTCTGGGTCATCCGCCGCTCCGAAGAACAACTTGCCGGCATCAAGTCGCAAGACGCGTTCCTGGCCGATCCCAACTCCGAGCGCCCCGGCTTCACGCCGGAATACGCGCAAAACGAGTTCCGCTCGCGCGAACCCGACCTGTTCGTATGCGTGGGCATCTGCACCCACCTGGGCTGCTCGCCCACCGCCCACTTCGAAACGGGCGGCGGCGGCGGCCTGCCAGCCAACTGGGAAGGCGGCTTTCTCTGCCCCTGCCACGGCTCCACCTTCGACATGGCCGGCCGCGTGTACAAGAACAAACCCGCGCCCGACAACCTCGAAGTCCCGCCGTATCAATACCTGAGCGACACCCGCATCATTGTCGGGGTTGATGAAGAGAACAAGGCCTGATGCGCTTCGCGCAACGCCTTTCCCCGACTTAGCAAAAATACGCCTCGTATAGAAGGAGCCATTGATGGCTGGCGAAAAAACCGTCGAGACAACAGGCCTGCTGGGCTGGCTGGACCGGCGCTTTCCGGTTACCTCTACCTGGAAAGCGCACCTGTCCGAGTACTACGCGCCCAAGAATTTCAACTTCTGGTACTTCTTCGGATCCCTCGCGCTGCTGGTGCTAGTGATCCAGATCGTCACCGGCATCTTCCTGGTCATGCACTACAAGCCCGACGCCGAACGCGCGTTCCAGTCGGTCGAGTACATCATGCGCGAAGTGCCCTGGGGCTGGCTGGTGCGCTACATGCACTCCACTGGCGCCTCGATGTTCTTCGTGGTGGTCTACCTGCACATGCTGCGCGGGCTGTTTTACGGCTCGTACCGCAAACCGCGCGAACTGGTGTGGGTGTTCGGCGTGGCCATCTTCCTGTGCCTGATGGCCGAGGCCTTCTTCGGTTACCTGCTGCCCTGGGGCCAGATGTCCTACTGGGGAGCCCAGGTCATCGTGAACCTGTTCGCCGCCATTCCCTTCATCGGGCCCGAGCTGTCCATCTGGATCCGCGGCGACTACGTCGTGTCCGACGCCACCCTGAACCGCTTCTTCGCGCTGCACGTCATCGCCATCCCGCTGGTGCTCATCGGCCTGGTGGCGGCGCACCTGGTGGCGCTGCACGAAGTCGGCTCGAACAACCCCGACGGCGTCGAGATCAAGCAGGGCCCGAAAGACCGGCACGGCCGCCCGAAAGACGGCATTCCGTTCCACCCGTTCTACACCGTGCACGACATCATGGGCGTAGCGGGCTTCCTGATCGTGTTCGCGGCCATTGTGTTCTTTGCCCCCGAAATGGGCGGGTACTTCCTGGAATACAACAACTTCATCCCGGCCGACCCGCTCAAGACCCCGCCGCACATTGCTCCGGTGTGGTACTTCACGCCGTTCTACTCCATGCTGCGCGCCACCACCGCCGAATTCACCTGGGTGCTGGCCGGTGCCGCCATCCTGGGCGCCATCGCGCTGCTGCTGCGTAGCAACCTCAAGGGTTTCATGCGCATCGCCGTGCCGGCCGTGCTGGTGGCGGTAGCCGTGCTGCTGCGTGTCATCGACGCCAAGTTCTGGGGCGTGGTGGCCATGGGCGGCGCGGTCGTCATCCTGTTCTTCCTGCCGTGGCTCGACCACTCGCCGGTCAAGTCCATCCGCTATCGCCCCACGTGGCACAAGGTTCTCTACGGCATTTTCATCGTCAACTTCCTGATCCTGGGCTTCCTGGGCACGCAGCCGCCCAACGACGTGTACAACCTCATGTCGCAAATCGGTACGCTGATCTACCTGGGCTTCTTCTTCCTGATGCCTGTCTGGAGCCGCCTGGGAACGTTCAAGCCGGTTCCCGACCGCGTCACGTTCCATGCCCACTAAGCCACGAACCCATAACGGAATGACCATGATCAAGAAGCTGATTGGTGCCGTAGCGTTTACGCTGGCGTGTACTGCCGCGTATGCCGCCGAAAGCGGCTTTCCGCTAGACAAGGCCCCCGACCGCGTCAACGACGTCGCCGCATTGCAAAATGGCGCCAAGCTATTCGTCAACTACTGCCTGAACTGCCACAGCGCCACGTCCATGCGCTACAACAAGCTCGCGGACATCGGCCTGACCGACGACCAAATCAAGGAAAACCTGCTGTTCACCGGCGAAAAAGTAGGCGACCTGATGCACATCGCCATGACGCCGGCCGATGCCAAGAAATGGTTCGGCACCGCACCGCCCGACCTTTCCGTCATCGCGCGCGCCAAGTCCATCAACGCCGGGCCCACCGGCGCCGACTACATCTACACCTACATGCGCACGTTCTACCGCGACGCCGCGCGCGCCACGGGCTGGAACAACCTGGTGTTCCCCAACGTGGGCATGCCGCACGTGCTGTGGGAACTGCAGGGCCCGCGCGAACTCACCACGGTGGCCATGCGCCAGGCGCAGGGCAAAGACGGCCATTCCTCTTGGGAACGCGTTACCACCACTTTCGATGCCCAAGGTTTTTCCCAGGCCAAGGCCGAACCCGTGGCCGATTTCCACGGCCACGCTTCGGTTGAATCCAAATTCAAGGCCCTGGACCCGGCCAAGGCGGCCGCCTACGACAACGACGTGGCCGACCTGACCGCCTTCCTGTCCTGGATGGCCGAGCCCACGCAGCTGTTCCGCAAGCAGCTGGGCGTGTGGGTGCTGCTGTTCCTGGGCCTGTTCCTGGTGGTGGCCTGGCGCCTCAATGCCTCTTACTGGAAGCACGTGCGTTAATATTCAGCCCTGCCAGCTTGCCGGCCGGCGCCTAGCCTGGCCGGTAACATATTCCCGATCGGGCGGCTTACGCCTGTCCACCCTGGCAATCGGGGCCAGCGTTTGCTAGATTGGCGACGCTGGCCTTTCGCTTTTCAATACAAGGACTTACCGCCATGATGGTGCTCTATTCCGGAACCACCTGCCCCTTTTCGCAACGTTGCCGTTTTGTGCTGTTCGAAAAGGGCATGGATTTCGAAATCCGCGACATCGATCTGTACAACAAGCCGGAAGACATTTCGGTGATGAACCCGTACGGTCAGGTCCCCATCCTGGTCGAGCGCGACCTGGTGCTGTACGAATCGAACATCATCAACGAGTACATCGACGAACGCTTTCCGCACCCGCAGCTGATGCCGGCCGACCCGGTCATGCGGGCGCGTACCCGCCTGTTCCTGTACAACTTCGAGAAGGAACTGTTCGTCCACGTTTCCACGCTGGAAGACCGCAGCGCCAAGCCCGACGAGAAAAAACTGGCCCATGCGCGCCAGAACATCCGCGACCGGCTTGCCCAATTGGCTCCGCTGCTGCTCAAGAACAAGTACATGCTGGGCGACGAGTTCTCGATGCTGGACGTGGCCGTGGCCCCGCTGCTGTGGCGCCTGGATCACTACGGCATTGAACTGCCGAAGAACGCCGCGCCCTTGCAGAAATACGCCGAACGCATCTTCTCGCGTCCGGCCTACATTGAAGCGCTGACGCCGTCTGAAAAAGTCATGCGTCGCTAAGCGCGAGGGCTGTGCAATATGGGTGAAACTTCCACCAAACCGTATCTGCTGCGCGCACTGCACGAATGGTGCACCGACAACGGCTACACGCCGTACATCACTGTCCAGGTCGACGAGCACACGCGCGTGCCCGTGGCCCACGTGCGCGACGGCCAGATCACGCTGAACGTGGGCACATTGGCCACCAACAAGCTGATCATCGGCAACGAATTCATTGAATTCCAGGCCCGTTTCAGCGGTGTCACCGAAAGCGTGCTGGTGCCCGTAGCAGCGGTCAGCGCCATCTATGCCCGCGAAACCGGGGCAGGCATGGGGTTCGAAGTCCAGCCTTATGAACCGGCCAGCGCCGACGCCGACAGCGCCGCCGTGCCGGTCGCCGTGGACGCGGCCGCCGGCACGGACACGGACACACCGGCCGAATCGTCCGCCACCACGCCGCCCGACGGCGACGACGACGAGCCCAAGCGTCCGCGCCTGACTATCGTCAAATAACCGCCACGCGCCGCCGTGGCGGCGCATCCGCCGGTGTAGCTCAGTTGGTAGAGCAGCTCACTTGTAATGAGAAGGTCGAGGGTTCGATTCCTTTCACCGGCACCATTGACCCTTAAAAGGTCTGCCAGATCATGTGCAGGCTGACCGCGGTCATCACGATCTTGAAGCCCAGCCGGAAAGTGGCCTCGGGCAGGTCGTCCAGCAGGCGGGTGCCCACCCAGGTGCCCGCCACGCCACTGGCGATCATCGCCGCGATCAGCGGTCCCCATTGCGCGTAGGCGAAGCCCAGCGTGCCGAACACCAGGATCTTCATGCCGTGCTGGATGACCATGCAGGCGGCGTGGGTGGCCACCAGCGGCTGCTTGATCAGGCCGGTGCGGGCCAGCAACGCCGCCACCAGCGGCCCGGTGGCGCCCACCAGCATGGTGCAGAAACTGGATATCGCCCCGCCCAGCACGAAATAGGCCTTGCCGTGGCGCCGGGCCGTCGTGCTGGGTTTCTTGCGATAGACAGACCACAGGATGAACAGCGCCAGGGCCCACTTGGCCAGCGCGTCGGGAATGCTGACCACCACCGAGGCTCCCAGCGCAATACCGGCCAGGCTGCCCAGGGTGAACCACAGCAGCAGCGGGGCCACCACGTGGCGGCGCTGGATGACGACACGCCCGCTGTTCGAACCCATCTGCACCACGCCGTGCACCGGCAGCACGCTGGTCACCGGCAGGCCCAGGCTCAGCACGGCCAGCATGGCCACGCCCCCGCCCAGTCCCATGGCGGCCGTCAGGGCGGAAGTGAGAAAGCTGGTAACCACCAAGACGGCGGCAAAGACAGACGTGATCTCGGCTGGGACGAAGGACATATTGCTCTCGGTTGAACCGGCGGCAGTGTAGCGTGCTTCAGGCAGGACACTGATGAATCCCGTTCATAACTGATCTGAGCCGCGGCCGATAGATGCCCGCGCGCATCGCTCCTATCATCGAGATCGTCAAACTCGGAAGCCGGGCAGGCAGGCCCGCGCGTTTCAGCAAGGAGCAGCAGGGGTGGACGATCTGGAGACATGGAAGAAGCTGGCGCGCGAGTACCGCGGCGTCACCCAGGAACTGGCGGCGTTCATCGCCGGGCTCAGGCCCGCCGACATTCCCGGCAAGACCCGGGAGATTCTCGACCACGCTTTGGTGGACGCACTGGGTTGCGGCCTGTACGGGCTGACCACGCCGTGGGGCCGCATCATGGCCGAATTCGCCCGCGAGCAACAGGGGCCAGCCGAGGCCGCCCTGTGGGGCGGCGGCATGCGCGTAAGCGCGGTCAACACTGTGTTGGCCGGCGGCACCGCCATCCACAGCTTCGACTTCGACGACCACAGCCGCGCCAAGATCCACCCGGGCGCGCTGGTGGTGCCGGTGGTACTGGCGCTGGCCGAGCGGCAGCGCGCCGGCGGCGGCCTGATATTGGCCGGCATGGCGGCCGGCTACGAGGCCATGAATCGCGTCAGCCAGGCGTTCAACCCCAGCCGTACCCGCATGCGCGGCTGGCACCTGACCGGCACCGCGGGCACCTTCGCGGCGGC
>NZ_JAJMLX010000251.1 GCF_020991325.1 Bordetella petrii
GAACTGGCCGCCACGGCGCCCGACCGCGCGCTGGCCGTGCAGGCCGACGTATGCGATGCGGATGCGGTAGGCGCCATGATGGCGCAGGCCGAGGCCCGTTTCGGCATGCCGGCCACCACGCTGGTCAACAACGCCCTGCCCCGCTTCGAATTCAACGGCGACGCGCGTCCGCATGCCGACGCGCTGACCTGGCAACACCTGGACCACCAACTGCAGGGCGTGCTGCGCGGCGCGCTGCATACCATCCAGGCCGCCCTGCCGGGCATGCGCCGCGCCGGCGGCGGCCGCATCGTCAACATCGGCACCAACCTGTTCCAGAACCCCGTGGTGCCGTACCACGACTACACCGCCGCCAAGGCCGCGCTGCTGTCGCTGACGCGAACCCTGTCGCAAGACCTGGGCCCGGACGGCATTACCGTCAACATGGTGTCGGGCGGCTTGCTGCGCACCACCGACGCCTCGGCCGCCACGCCGCAGGCCGTGTTCGACCTGATCGCGGCCAGCACCCCGCTGCGCCGCGTAACCACCCCCGAGGAATTCGCCGACGCGGTGCTGTTCTTCGCATCGCCGTGGTCGCGCGCGGTAACCGGCCAGAACCTGGTGGTGGACGGCGGCCTGGTGAAAAACTGACGCCATGCACCTGAACCTGTTCATTTTCGGCTGCGGGCACCACCGCGCGGCTTGGCGGCATCCCGATTCTCCGGTGGAACGCCTGGGCGACATCGCCTACTACGAGGCCCTGGCCCGCACCGCCGAGCGCGGCTGCTTCGACGCGGTGTTCTTCGCCGACGGCCAAAGCACCGACAACGTGGCCGACGGCCCGCGCTGGTTCCTTGAGCCGCTGACCGCCATGGCCGCCATGGCCCGCGCCACCGAACGCATCGGCCTGATCAGCACGGTATCCAGTACCTTCTACACGCCTTTCCACGCGGCCCGCATGCTGGCCTCGCTGGATCACATTTCGGGCGGCCGCATGGGCTGGAACGTGGTCACGTCCATGTTCGACGTGGAAGCGCGCAATCATGGCTATGAAGCCATGCCCGACCATGAATGGCGCTATGCGCGCGCCGAGGAATTCGTGGACGTGGCGCTGCGCCTGTGGGATTCCTGGGAAGACGGCGCGCTGCTGCGCGATCGCGATGGCGACTACGCCGACGTGAATCGCGTGCATGCCATCCGGCACCATGGGCCGCAGTTCCTGGTGGACGGGCCGCTGACAGTGCCGCGCCCGCCGCAGGGCCACCCGGTGCTGTTCCAGGCCGGCGCGTCCGGCCCCGGGCGCGATCTGGCGGCCCGCCGCGCCGAAGCCATCTATGCCGTGGCCTACGACCTGCCGGCCGCGCAGGCCTATTACCGCGACATCAAGCAGCGTGTGCGCGCCGCCGGCCGCAGCGACCCGGTGCCCATCATGCCGGGCCTGGTCACCTACGTGGGCAGCACCGAAGCCGAAGCGCGCTCCAAGCAACGCCAACTGGACGAACTGCTTCCCGTGGCCACCTCGCTGCGCCAGCTGGGCACCTTCGTGGGGCAGGACTGCATGGACTGGGAACTGGACGCCCCCGTGCCCGCGCTGCCGCCCCTGGAAGCCTTTACCGGCCCCAAGGGCCGCTACGGCACCATCCTGCGCATCATCGAAACCGAACAGCCCACCGTCAGGCAGTTGCTGGGCCGGCTGGCGGCGGGCGGCGGCCATTGCACGGTGGTGGGCACGCCCGACCAGATCGCCGACCACATCGAGCTATGGCTGCGCAACGAAGGCGCCGACGGCTTCAATCTGATGCCGCCGGCGCTGCCGGGCAGCATCGACGATTTCGTGGACCACGTGGTGCCGGTGCTGCAACAACGCGGCCTGTTGCGGCGCGCCTATAGCGGCCGCACCCTGCGCGAACACCTGGGGTTGGCGCGACCGGCAGGCTGAAACGCGGCGCCTCCCGCGCAGCCGGCCCACCATATCAGAACGACAACTGCGCGTTCAGCAGGGCGCGCCGCTCGTTGCCCCACACAATGGTGGTGCCGTTGGCAAAGCGGTTGCGGTCGTAATAAGTTTTGTTGAATACGTTCTTCACGTTCAGCTGCAGCTTCAAGTCCATGCCGTTGGCCAGGGTGTTCTCGTAGAACACCCCCACGTCGACGATGCCGTAGCCCGGGTTGTAGTCGGTGCGCGAATTGGGGTTGTAGTACGTGCCCACGCTGGGGTCGCGCCAGGAATTGTGGCTTTTGCTCCAGGCGCGCAGGCCCACGGCCACATGGGCTGTTCCGTAATCGGCATGGTTATACACGCGGAACTTGTTCCACAACGCCAGGTTGTGCTCGGGCATATTGGGCTTGCTGCGGCCGCGCGAGAACGGGTCTTCGGTGTCCACGTATTCGGTCTTCAGGTAAGCGTACGACAGCGAGGCCGCCCACCAGTCGGTGATCAGGCCCGACAGTTCCAGCTCCAGGCCCTGCGAACGCTCCAGGCCGGCCAGGCTGGTGCGGCAATCGCCAGTGCCGTCGGTGCCGCCGGGCGTGCCGGGCGCGGGCGCGGCAAGCGGGTCGCACTGGCCTTCCTGCTGGGCCGCCATGGGCATGTTCTTCTTGTCGATGCGGAATACAGCAGCGGTGAACATCGCGCGCGCGTCGAACAGGTCCTGTTTGAAGCCGATTTCGTACTGTTTTCCTTCCTGCGGCTTGGTGATGTAGGCGCCGCTCATGTCCAGCAGATTTAGTTCGTTGGGATAGAACGATTCGCCGTAGCTGGCATAAACCGTGGAACTGGGCGTGATGTCATGCATCAGCGCGATGCGGGGCGACCACTTGCTGACCTTGTTGCGCTGCGTGCTGTCGGCCGGGCGGTTGTCGAACTGCGCCCAGCCCATGGCCAGCAGCACGCGGGTCTTGCCGTTGGGCAGGTGCAGCATGTCCTGGAAATACAGGTTCAGGTCGTTGCGCTTGGTGGGTTCGCCCAGCGGGTCTTCCCAGATGCGGTCCTGGTAGTGCCAGTTGCCGTAGTCGGGGTCGAAGATATTGATGGGGCCCGGCGTGTACGGCTGGCCGGGGCGCGAATCGCTGGCCACCTTGCGGCCGCTGGAACGCGTTTGCGTGAATCCGTAGCCGCCGCCCGCCAGCCAGTCGTGGCGGAACGCGCCGGTATGCGCCTGGCCGCTGACATCCAGCCCCACCGACCAGTTGCGGCCGGTGCTCTGGCGGCCGCTGACGTAACGGCCCACGTTGCCATCGGCGTCCGGCCCGCGGTTGCCGCCATTGACGCGCGTGTTCTGCCACCACTGCTTGGTTTCCTGGTAATTGGCATATGCGGCCACTTTCACACTGTCGTTCGGGCGCCATTGCGCGTCCCAAAGCAGGGTATCGGTTTCCGTCACCGCGCGGTCGTTCAGGCTGCCCCAGAAGAAGTCGCGCGGCACCGGATAGTATTCGCCGTAGTACGGGCTGGCCGGATTGCTGATGCGCATATTGTTTTCCTGCTCGGGCACGGCCTCCATGTCCATGCGTTCGTAGGTCAGCGTGGTGTCGAAGCGCGAGCTGGGCGCAAATGTCAGCGCGGCCAGCACGCTTTTCGGCTCCTGGAAAATATGGTCCTGGTCGTCCTTGGTGTGCGTGTAGCTGCCCACCAGGCGGTACAGCAGTGTGTCGTCCTGGTTCAGCGGGCCGGTCATGTCCACCATCGACCCATACGAACCCTTGCTGTCGGTACGCCCCAGGATGGTGTAGGCGGCCTCGGCGCGGGGCCGCTTGTACGTGTAGTTGATGATGCCGCCCGGTTCGGCCGCGCCGTAATACAGGGCGGCTGGGCCGCGCAGCAGTTCTACGCGTTCCAGGCTGTCCGGGCTGCGCGCGGTGGAAGCCGAACCATACGTGCGTTGGCCGTTGATCAGCAGTTGCCCCGCTCCACCGGTGGAGAACCCGCGCACATTGATGGAACGCGACATGCTCTGGCCGATGTCGCCGTTGCCGCTGGTGGTGGTTACTCCGGCAAACCCTTCCAGGGTGTCGTAAATGTTGGCATCGCCGCGGTCCATCATCAGTTCCTTGCTGGCCTGGTTGATGGTGAACGGGGTTTGCCGCGGCGGCAGTGAGGTCTTGGTGGCAATGGACGTGGGCGTATCGGCAATGTAGGCGGGTAGTTGCTCGCCCGACACCGTCACCGGCGCAAGCTGCGCCACGCCTTGCTGCCGCACGGTGGCCACGCGGCCGCGCAGTACGTAGACCAGGCCGCTTTGCGAAAGCGCGCGCCGCAGCGCCTGTTCCGCATTCATGCTGCCCCGCACCTGCGGCGCCTGGAAGCGGCCCACCTGCTCCGGATCGAAGGCGACCGACAGGCCCGTGCGGCGGCTGATCTCCATCAGCGTGCGGTCCAGCGGCTGGGCCGGGATATCGAAACTGAGCACCTGCGCCTGGAACGGCGCGGCCTCCTGGGCGTGCGCCACCTGGACGGGCACATGCAAACCGGCCACCACGATGGCGAGGACGGTACGCCGGCAATACCCGGGCAGGCGCGCGGCGCGCAGCTGGAAATCCTGGACACGCCGCGCAGCGTCAAGCTGGAACCACATTTGATCTTCCTCTCCGGAATGTCTTGTCGGAGGGAAGACAATCGACGGCGCCAAATCCTGATATTGAGATTCGTTTTTATTTATCGGACGCAGCCGATATCGTCACGACCCGCCCGGATTGCGCCACTTCCACCGGCAGCACGTCGGGCAGGGCCCGCAGCATGGCCACCACGTCATCCAGCTGCACGGCCAGCGTCACCGGTAATGCTCTGACCGACGGCGCCACGTGCACCGTCCATTCGCCGCGGCGGCTGATGGCCTGGCCCACGTCGCCCAGCGTATCGCGGTCGAACACCAGGCGGCCCTGGCGCCAGGCGGCCAGTTGCTGGGGGTCGGCGGCCTGCACGCCATCGAACACCGCCTGCCGCAGACGCACCGACTGGCCTTGCCGCAAGTCCACCGGCCGTCCCTGGCCGGGCGGGATCACGCGGACATGGCCGCGCGCCACGCCCACGCGCAGGCCGTCTGGCAGGCGCTGCACCTCGAACGCCGTACCCAGCACCCGCACCTGGCCCGCGCCGGTATGAATCACGAAGGGCCGCTGCGCATCGGGAGCCACATCGAAAAACGCCGTGCCGGATGGCAGCGATACCTGGCGCTGGCTGTCGCTGAATTCCACTTGCAGCGTGGTGCCCACGTCCAGTGCCACGCGCGTGCCGTCACGCATGGCCAGCACGGACTGGTCTTGCAGCGAGGTGGCAAACTGGCGCGGCCCCAACGGTGCGAAATCTGCGTAGCTGTGCATCTGCCAGGCCACTCCCGCCGCTGCAAGAATGGCGGCAAACGCCACGGACCAGCCCCACGCGCGGATCCGGCCGCGCCGCGGGCGGTGCGCCGCGCCAGCATGGGCCTGGCCGCGGAAATGCTCGCGCAGGGGATCCAGCCGGGCCCAATCGCGCGCACAGGCATCGTACGCGGCGCGGTGGCGCGCGCTTTGTTCCAGCCACCGCTGAAAGCGGCGCCGCAGCTCGGCCTGGCCCGCTACGCCCTGGCTTTCGCGCAGCGCCAGATACCAGCGCATGGCGTCATCATCGACGCTGTCCGCGGCGGTGCCTGTCGAAGAATGCGTATCAGAAGAGTTCACTTAACCTTCGTTCAAGGCCGCACGGCATGCGCGCATGGCGCGGATGACATGCTTTTCAACCATATTGCGGGAAATATCCAGGCGGGCGGCGATCGTGGCCTGATCCAGGCCTTCGAAACGATACAACAGGAATACTTCGCGGCAGCGCGGCGGCAGGGCTTCGATCGCCTCGATCACGCGGGCCAGGGCCTGGCGGTCGGCGTAAATGCGGGCGGGATCCAGGGCTTCGGACACGCTGGGCTGGCCCAGCGCCACCTCGGCATGCACGCGGTTTTCCACACCTTCGCGGGTACTGGTGTTGTATGCGATGTTCAGCGCGGTGCGATACAGGTAGCCCGACGGATTGCCCAGGTCTTCCTGCCCGCCGCGATCCAGCATGCGCGCGTAGGCTTCCTGGACCAGATCGGCCGGCGAATGCTGGCCCCCCAAACGGGCGGCCACAGCGCGCCGCACCGTGCCCAGGCAATCTTTCAGTGACGCCCAGCCTTGTCCCAGGTTGGGGGTTTCCACTTCGCTGCTCATTCCCGTCCCTTTATTTCTGAGAATAATAACAAATCTCATTATTAATTTCTTCTGAAAGGTCAGGATGCCGCGCCCTGGCTTGTCTATGCAGCAGACCGACACCGCGCCCGGTTTTCCGGCCGGGCGCACTGTTTCCACCGCCAGGTATTCCATGCCCGTAGTCCATCACCGATCCGTCAGCCCGCTGCGGCGCGCGGCCCAGCCTCAACGCGCCGGAGGCCGGCGTGCGCCCTGACGGCAAGACGGAGGGCCTGCGCCAGGCCATGTCGTGGCTGCACACCTGGTCCGGCCTGGTGCTGGGCTGGCTGCTGTTCGCCATCTTCCTGCTGGGCACGTTCAGCTACGTGCGCGATGAAATCTCCGTCTGGATGCAACCGGAACTGCATCGGTCCCAGGCGCAGGCCTCTACCCCGGCCACCGCCGTGGCGGCCATGGCGCGCCTGGCCCCGCGCGCGGAAACCTGGACGATTTCCCTGCCCACCGAACGCGACCCGGCGGTACAGGTATCGTGGCGCGACCCCGGCGCGGCCGCCG